>WTJK01000005.1 GCA_011524855.1 Methanobacteriota archaeon
CCGTCGTTGTCGGAGTCAGGGTCGTTGGGCAAGGTCCCGATGAGGTATTCCAGCCCGTAGGTCAGGCCGTCTCCGTCCGTGTCGGAAGCGGCCTGAACGTCGTAGGAAACGAAAGGGATGGCGGCGAAGGTGGACAACACCATCAACGCCGACAACGCCACCGAACGCACCGACCGTTGCCGGGCCAACAACGCCTCTCGACGAGCGGCCGCACCGAGGTTCAGCGTAGCGTTCGCTGGTTGCATGAAGTTGGGTTCGTTTGAACCCTCATAAGGGAAATGGTGCATTGTTCATACACCGAGTCCGGTGGAGGCCGTTTAGAGGTCCTCGAGTTCCTCGAGCAGCTCAAGATCGTCATCGTCGTGTGATGCTGTTACCGGGGGTGGAAGGTCGTCGTCCACTTCCTCAAACGCCACGTCTTCCTTGGCCTCATAAGCGGGGTCTTCCTCAAACGGTGCCGCCACTGGTTTTCGACGAACGGCGTAGATGAGCAGCACCACCAGCATGGCATAGAACACCAATGTTTGCGGTTCGGGGTTGATCAGTTCACCGAGCAGACAAGCGGCACCAACGCACTCGGTGAGGTAGTTGAACGTGAACAGCTGGTTGAAACTGTCACCGTACGGCGTCTCGTTGTCCATGGGCGTGACACGGAGTTCGATACCGATTTGCTCGCCGTCCTTGAGCGACTCAGGAGCGACCATGGTGACGCTGAAGTCCTTGCTGGTGTAGGCAGGGAGGTTGAGGATCAGGAAATCGCTTCCGAGCTGACTTGACGTGGCGCGGATGGTGCCCTCCCAACCTTCCGGCTGGTCAAGCCGAATCACCACATCGAGCGCAATGTTGTTTTGGTTGCTGACACGGAAGTCCAGATTCTGTTGCTGTCCGGGCGCAAATCTGGACTTTTCATTCCGCTCGATAATTTCGATGCGGTTCTCCACCACGTCCTCACGGATGACGACTTTGACAGGGAGGTCAAAGTAACGGGCATCGTCAACATCAACACCTTCCTCGATGATGCGGGTGTAAATCGTGTGTTCACCCGCTTCCATTTGGCCCTGAACCGTGATGTCCAATCGAAGGTCTGCGTGCTCATCAGGTGCCAATTGGACGACCACGACGTTGTTGTTGGAACCGTTGGAGATGGCGTAGTCCCACGAACCGTACTTGGGGTTGGCTTCTGTGTTTCGCTCAACGTCACGGGGGTTGACCACACGCCATGTGGTTTGACCCGTGCCTTCGCTGGAGTCCGTCACCCGGAGGTTGTAGAACACCGAAGCATCCGGCCCTACAGGGCCGACTTGACCCAACGGGTTGTCTTCACCCACGCCGTCGCTGTCCGAGATGACTTCGACGAGGATGCCAAAGGTCCGGTGCACCGTGAACGAAATGTCCGTTCGCAAATCGCTGTCCTCCTGGCTGGTGACAGCGATGGAAAACAGGCCGATGTCAGCGCTCTCTCGGTCCACCGGCGGGTAGACCTCCATTCGAACGGTCAGGATTTGTGTCGAGCCGATGTCCGGCGTAATGGCGTAGATGCCTTCCTCCGTCAGTTCCATCCCGGTGTTGTTGTCGTAGAACCGGTACTGCCAGTCGTCTGGCTGCTCGAGCACACGGATCTTGAACGCGTCCGTGATGAAACCGGTGTTGAACACATCGAGGTAGAAATCACCGATTTCTTCTGCATCAACATAGTGCGAGAGCGTCTCATCGTAAGCGTCCGGGCGGGTGGAATCGGCGATTTGCACCTGGTGGGCTTCGTCCTCGTACGCAAAGAGCCGAGGCGGGGCATACACGTCCACCTCCTCGAAGCTGAGGTCAATCTCCTTGATGGCCACCTCTTCCATTTGCCCGAGGTCGTTTTCTGCGTACACTCGGGCGATGATTTCAAGCGAATCGGGAGCGAAGGTCACGTCGCCTTCCGGGACGTTGATCTCCAGTTGTGGCCGGAGGGATTGTCCCCCGCTGGAGAGGGCGTACGTTTTGCTCGGGACGCTCCAAATCGGGTCCGACCAGTCGCTTGGAAGGCTGGTGTCAAGGTCGAAGACGACTTCAAGGCTGCTGGAGGAAGCACCGGTGTGCTCGATGAGGAATTCCACCGTCACCGAAGCGCCGGGTGCAAAGAGCACGACGTCGGGTTGGCTGGAAGGGAGCGTGAGGTGAACGTCGTGTTCAAGGAAGGTGATGCCAGGGTGGTCAAACCGAACCGAATGGCCTTGGACATCTTCCACCAGCAGGTAGAGTGGGTAATCGCCCGCAGCGATACCGGGCGTGTAGGTGAACGTGTGGTTTCCAATCAACCCGTTGTTGTCCAAGCGCAGGTCGTCGTCGGTAAATTCGTTCTCAAAGACCACATTGGCGCTGTTGGGCGTGTCCATGACGAGCATGATCTCCTCGATGTCGTCCCTGCCAAAGGCATCACGGACTTCGATGGAGAATTGCATCTCACGGAACTCGGCGCGATGGTTGGGTGACCAGGTGAGCTTCTCAGCATCGTTCCAATTGCAGCCAAACGTGTCGTGGCAGCTGTGCACCCGGACGGACGAACCCGTCAGGGCGTTCGTGTAGACTTGAAGGCGAGAGTAACTGCCCGAGCCGCTGACATCGCCGTACGCAATCTCCACTTCGCAATCGGGAGAGAGCACCCCTCCACCGCTCCCTTCGCAGGTGGCTTGCGCATCGATGCGCACCTTGAGTTGCTTGCCTTGTGCCACACGGAACCCGTTGTCGCCTGCTTCAAACTCAACCTCCATAACCGCCCAACTGCACTGGGAATTGGGGTTCAACGAAGAGCATGGCGAGTCGAGAGAGCGGCTTTGTGCGTCGATCTGAACATCGCCGGATTTGAGCGCAAACGTGACATCTGCCGTGGAACCGTCACTGCCACGGAACCGGAAATTCACAGAGAGGCGGACGGTGTTGTCAGAGCCGGAGCCGTTGATGTAAAGGTCGGAAATCATCTCTGTGCTCCGGAATTCAAGGCCCTCGATGGCACTGCCTTCTTCCCGTCCACCCGACGGTTCGCTGGTGACGATGGCACCGTCACCGCCGAATTCGGAGTTGGGTGAATCAAAGTAGAGTTCGTAGGTTTGTTCGTTGGCGCCTACGGCCTTGGGGACCTGAGCGTCAGCAAGGTCCGGTGCTTCCTCCACGAACGGGGCGCCATTCATGCCTGCGACGAGCAGCGAGAGCACGAAGAGGACCACGAGCGACACGGCGCTTGCAGGCTTCCCTTCAAGCAAAACATGACCGCGCATGGTTACCACTGGTCTGCGGTGACCAAGGGGGGTGTTAAACCGTTTTGCATCCCGTGTGCTGAAACCCTCGCCTTCGTGGTCGGACAGGCATGGTGCAGGGGGTGGGATACGAACCCACGAACCCATACGGGACCGGATCTTAAG
>WTJK01000082.1:0-5716 GCA_011524855.1 Methanobacteriota archaeon
TGCGTTCAGGTCGCAGTCCTTATCGGTTCGCAGGTTCGAATCCTGCCCCCCGCATCAACCCGCAACGGCAGGGTGAGAACCCCGTGGGCGCAAGCCCACATTGGTGAGAATCCTGCCCCCCGCATCATCTCGCCTCCGCTCCATGAGAAGCCTTCATGGGCGGGCCGTTCCGTCTCAATGCATGGACCGCCCTCTCCGGAGTGAACTCGCTGTTCATTGGGGACTGGACCCCGACACGGTGTTCCTCAATCACGGCTCCTTTGGCGCGACACCGCTGGCGATTCGCGAGGAGCAGCGGCGCTGGCAAGACCGGATGGAACACGAACCCGTGGCCTTCCTTGACGGCGAAGGCCTTGAGCAGATGACCGCCGCCCGACAGGCCCTTGCAAGCATGCTGTCGTGCGATGCGGACGATTTGGCGCTCGTGGACAACGCCACCTCTGCCGTCAACACGGTGCTTCGGTCGTTGACCTTTGAGCCGGGCGACGAACTGCTCGTCCCCGACCACGCCTACCAAGCCTGTCGAAACGCCCTCGATTTTGTTGCCCAACGTTGGGGTGCCACGGTCGTGACCGTGGCGATCCCGTTTCCCGTGGCCGGGCCCGAAACGGTCATCGACGCCGTGATGGAGGCGGTCACGGAGCGAACGGTGTTGGCGATGATCGACACGGTCACCAGCCCCACCGGGTTGCGGATGCCGTTCGAGGATTTGGTGGCCCGGTTGGAGGGAGCAAGCGTGCAAGTGCTGCTCGATGCGGCCCACGGTATCGGCATGGTGCCGCTTGCGTTGGACGAACTGGGTGCTTCCTACACCACGAGCAACTGCCACAAATGGCTGTGTGCCCCGAAAGGGTCAGCGTTTCTCCATGTACGGAAGGACCGTCAACACGCCATCCATCCCTTGACCATCAGTCATGGCGCCAACGTCCCGCTTGATGGCACCACGCGCTTCCGTCACGAGTTCGACTGGACCGGCACACGAGATCCCAGCGCCCACTGCGCCCTGCCTGCAACCATCGACCACGTGGGTGGCCTCGTGGAAGGGGGCTGGCCGGCCATCATGGAGCGCAACCGGAGTTTGGTGCTCAAGGGGCGTTCCATCTTGTGTGAAGCCTTGGGCATTGAACCGCCGTGCCCCGAGTCCATGGTGGCTTCCATCGCCACCCTCATCCTTCCCCTCGGCGATGAAGAAGAGGTCCATCCCCATTTGCAGGACCCGCTCAAGAATGTGCTCAAATCGACCTACGGCATTCAGGTCCCGGTGTGGACCTGGGCTTCGCCACGAGGACGGTTCATTCGCATCTCGGCGCAGTTGTACAACAGCGAAGAAGAGTACCGCTACCTGGCCTGGGCGTTGAAACAAGCCCTGACGTGAGGATGCAGCACCCTTCACGCACCACCTCCGGTCCCGTCGACGAAGCCCTCGGCCAATGAGCAGGCCGCCGCCGCCCCCCATCAATGAGGCATCAACACCATAAGCGGCAAGTCGAGGCTCGGGGCATGGATGCCGTCACCGCACCTTCTTCTGCGCACGACTGGAGCAACGAGGGACACCCCCTCCGATGGCGCATCCTCGCGTTGATGAGCGTGGCGCTCATCGTCGTGATGCTCAACAACGTCACGCTGAACGTGGCGTTGCCCGAACTGTCCGTTGATTTGGACGCCGACAACACCGAACTCCAGTGGATCCTCGACGCGTACGCCCTCGTGTTCGGTGGGGCCTTGTTGACCATGGGCGCGCTTGGCGACCGTTTTGGCCGCCGAAGCGCCTTGCAGGTCGGCTTGCTCATCGTCGGCGGTGCGGCTGCTTGGACGGCGATGTTTGCAGAAACCAGCGAGCACGTGATCGGGGCACGCGCGCTCATGGGTTTGGGCGCCGCCCTGGTGATGCCGGCGACCCTGTCCATCGTCGTCACCGTGTTTCCTGCTGCTGAGCGGGCCAAAGCCATCGGCATCTGGGCCGCCATGGCGGGCATCGGGGCACCCATCGGCCTGTTCGTGGGCGGTTGGGCGGTGCAAACCTACGACTGGTCCATGGTGTTCTGGATCAACGTGCCCATCGCCGTCGTCTGCATTGCGTTGGCCGCCGTGCTGGTACCTGAAACACGCGACGAACACGAAACGGCCCTGGACCTCGTGGGCGGCCTGCTTTCCATCGCTGCCTTGGCCAGTCTGCTCTTCACCATCATCGAGGCACCCAATTACGGTTGGACGTCGGTCCACACCCTCCAGTGGGCGGCCTTAACCGTCGTGTTGCTGCTGGTCTTCATCCGCTGGGAATTGAAGCAGACCTCCCCGATGTTGCCCATGTCGTTTTTCAGGGAACCCGGGTTTGTCACCGGGCTGTTGGCCATCAGCCTGGCGTTCTACGTGATGTTCTCGTTCATGTTCACGCAAATGCTGCATTTCCAACTCGTCCGCGGCCACGAAGCTCTTGCTGCCGCCGTGAGATTCCTGCCGCTACCGTTGGGCCTGATGCCGGCCGCAGCGAACAGCGATCGCTTGGTCGCCAAATTTGGCCGGTCGAGGGTTGTGGGCAGCGGTCTGCTCCTCGTGACCCTCGGCATGGTGTTGTTTTCCACGCAAGTGGCCATCGGCACGCCCTACGCCACAATGGCGGCGGTCTTCTTCGTGCTTGGCCTCGGCATGGGGTTGACGATGGCACCGTCCACCAGTTTGGTGATGGAAGCCATCCCCGCCGACAAAGCCGGTGTTGGTAGCGCCACCAACGACGCCAGCCGAGAGATCGGTGGCGCCTTGGGGATCGCCATCGGTGGCTCGGTCCTCAACGAATTCTACCGCCGTGCGTTCACGTTGCCCGATGGCATCGACGCAGCCAGCCTGCCAGCCGACCCGTCCACCTCCTTCCCCGCTGCCATTCGCATCGGTGAACAACTGCGTGAGATGGGTTCGCCTGCGGGTCAAGCGCTGATCGACATCGGTCGTGAAGCCTTCATGACGGGCATGACGACCTCGGCCGGCGCATCAGCGTTCATTTCGCTGTTCGCCGCCCTGGTGGTGTTCAAATTCATGCCAGACGCCAAGACCGAGGAAACCTCGACCAACACCACAGAAAGCGAATAAACAGCCCTCGCAGGTCAACACCCATCAAAAGGAGAGAGAGGCATGGATACAGCAGCACTTTCCGGTTTGTTGCTCGTGCTTGGCGTGGCGTTGGCCACGCCCGGACCCAACGCTCTCACGGCCTTCGCCCATGCCGGCATGTACGGCGTTCGCAGCAACGTTTCGCTCATCACCGGCATGGCCATCGGGATCTTTGCCATCGAATTCAGCGTGGGTCTGCTCATCGGTGCTTTGCAGGACAACGCGCTGGCGTTGACGGTGCTCCACTGGGTGGGCATGCTGTTTTTGGGCGCCATGGTGGTGGGCATGAGCAGGGTCCAACCTTCCACCCTCGTGAGCCAACACACCGAAGCCATGTTGGGCCTGAAAGCCGGTGTTGCCATGCAATTCATGAACGGCAAAGAGTGGGCGTTTGTGGTCATCATCATGACCCAATTTGTTGAACCCATGGGCGGGGGCGTCACGGGCGTCCTGACCATCATCGCCGTCACCTTGGGCGTGTGCATTCCTGCCATGGTGGCATGGACGTTCATCGGCCAGCGGCTCAACGATGTGTTCCTCCACCCCACCCGAGGTCCTGCCGTGATGCGCACGTGCGCGGCCCTGCTTGGGTTGCTGTGGATAGCGTTCTTGCTGCAAGGTCCGCCATCACCGGCTTGATCGAACTGGAGCAAATCAGGCCTCGGACAGCACCAGTTCGTCGGTGTCGGGTGGAACGTCCTCATCTTCATCTGCCCCGGTCCCGGACCCCTCGCTGGTGTCCTCGGCACCCTCGTCTTCGTTCAGCAAATCGACGAAACGACGGCCGATCATGATGGGCACCAGCAGAACACCCAACAGCACCATCATGGCAGGGAAGCACCAAATCCAGTTCACGCCCTCGTCCCGGGGCGGTTCTGCAAACAGGTCAAGGCACACCGAGTTGGTGTCGTTCAACGGTCCCGAACTGTTGTTGAGCGGGTCGCTGCCGCAGGCCACCTCCATGGCATCGGCGAACCCGTCGTTGTCGTCGTCGGGGTCGAGCGAGAGGTTGCCAAGGTAGCCCGTTGGCAACGCATCGGGCAGGCTATCGTTGTCAGCGTCGGCGTACACCGTGAACGCCAGTGGGGCCGAACGCTGGTAGACGGAATTGTTGGCCCAAACACGTACGAGGTGGGTCTCGTTCGTGACAGCGGTGGGTGTGCCGTAGAACGAACCGTCAGCGTTGTTGCCGTTGCGGGACGTGGACCGGAAACTCAGGCCTTCGGGCAGTTCACCCTCAAGTTCCCACGTCTCGACATCGCCTGCACCGCTCAGGTTGGCGACCACGTCGCTCATGGTGATGTTCACGAGCAGGTCAACGTGCTGTCCGGCGTACGTCAATGAGATCGGGAGGTCGAGCACATCGTCCAATCCGTCGCAAGTACCGTCGCCGTCCGTGTCCAGGGGGTGGTTGTGGGGGTCGCTGCTGTTGGTCCCACAGACGGATTCGTCGTAATCCGTCCACGTGTCGCCGTCGTCGTCGAGGTCCTCCACGAGCATGGGTTGGCTCGTGGACGCCCCGTACAGGGCATCGGGAAAGCCGTCACCGTCCGTGTCGAGGAAGGCGGCAGGGTCCGCGGGGAACGCATCAGGACCGGCCGTGCAGTTGGCCGATGCGATGGCGGTGGGCCCGTCGCACACCCCGTCGCCGTCCGTGTCCACGAGGTCCGGCTCGGAACCGTCGGGCGCACCCGTTTCGAAGGTATTGGCCACACCGTCCCCGTCCATGTCGTCGTCGAGCGCATCGCACACACCGTCGTCGTCGAGATCCGTCGGGACGCTGCTTGCGTTGGTTGGGTCCGAACCGCAGGCGGTCTCGGTGGCGTTGGTGTAGCCGTCGCCGTCACCGTCCGCTTCGTCCTCAGCTGCTTCATCGGTGAAGATCACCGTCGCACTGGGGTCGAGCCGGTCAGCGATGGAGGTGTGGTGCGACCCTGTCAACAACGGTTGGCCCACCGTCGTGAGGAGCACGGCCATCACGACCGCCCACGCCAACCGTGGCGTGCTGACCCCGGCCTCCATGGTTGTTGGCCGGTGGCGTGAGGGAAAAAACATCGCTTCCGAGCCCTGTCATCACTCAACATACGCTGAGGTACCGACGCCCTTGCCTTCAATCGTCCTTGGCATCCTCAAATTCACGGGCTTGTCGAGCCCATTCGTCGCGCTTGATGCGTCCGGAAAAGAACTCGATGGCCACGTTGACCGTTTCCTCCAATTCAGGCGTCATGTTGCCCACCTGACGGAACGTGTAGATGCCCAGCGCATGCAACTTGTCTTCGATGAACGGCCCAATGCCCTTGATGCGTTGCAGGTCGTCGGCCACCGTGACCGTCGCCAAAGCAGCGAAGGCGCGCTTGAGCCCCGTCACGCCGATCAGCGATGAGCCGTCCTTGCCGGTCCATGCGATGCGCATTCCGCCCTCGGCGTCGGCAATGTAAGCCTCGCCCTTTTCATCGAACCTGGACGCATCCTCAACCACGAGGGTGTCGGCCCCTTTGGCCACGTCTTCGGTCAGCCCGGTGCTGGCGGCGACGCCAAGGGTTCCGAAATCGATGGTCTTGGATTTCTCCGCCACACGAATGAGTTCTTCTTCCTTCTTTCGAGCCTTGTC
>WTJK01000082.1:5816-12417 GCA_011524855.1 Methanobacteriota archaeon
GCAGCAGCGTTGGCTTTCGCCTCAGCGATTTCCCGCTCCGCTTCCGCCTTGGCCTCAGCGAGTTCAGCCTCGGCCTTCGCTTTCGCAGCGGCCGCTTCTTCCTCGGCCTTCTTGAGCGCTGCGGCGGCTTTGGCCTCGGCCTTTGCTTGCGCTTTCTCGGCAGCAGCCGCCGCCTTGGCATCCGCCTTCTCCTTGGCCTTCCGCTGGGCGGCTGCTTCTTTGGCGGCCAGACGCTTGGCTTCCGATTCGGCTTCTGCGGCTTTCAGGGCCTTGGGGTCGGCCTCCACCGTAACGGTCCACTTGAGGTAGACACTGGCTTTGCCCAGCTTGAGCAAGCCCGTGTAGGTCCCGCCCGTCAGGGTCGGCACCATGCTGTCGTCGAAGCGGAAGCGAACCTCGATCTCGCCTTCCTCACTGACAGGCACCACGCGCAGGCTCTCATCGCTGTTGCGTTCGTCCACCATGTGGAAGCGACGTTGGTTCACCGATTCGTCAAGGTCCATCATGAAGACGCTGTCCACCGTCATGTTCGACACGGTCACGATTTCCTTGGACAGCACGACATCGCCGGGTTTGATGCCCGTCAACGGCTTGAGAATGAAGGGGTCCTCAAGCGTGCCCGTACCGGCCTTGACCTCGGGGTCAAGCTCGGTGTTTTCGGGTTCTGGCCCCACCTCGAGGACCACAAAGCGGTCGCGACCGATGAGGAGCAACAACAGGAAGAGGGCCAGCAGGAGCAGCAAACACGGGAAGCACAGCATCCAGTTGATGCCCTCCTCGGTGTCGATAACCTGCGAAGCGCCGGTGCAGATGGAAGCGCCCTCGTTGAACGGGTCGGAATCCGGGTCGTCCGGGTTGGACCCGCAGGTCAGTTCCATGCTGTCGTCGTAGCCGTCGTTGTCGTCGTCGGTGTCCAAGCGCAGGGTTCCGGGATAGTTGTCCGGGAGATCGTCGGGCAACGAGTCGTTGTCGTCGTCGGCGTACACCGTGAAAGAGAGATTGAACGCTTGGGCGTAGCCCGAGTTGTTCGCCCAGACCACGACGAAGAGGGTCTCGGGCGTCACGCTCGTTGGTGTACCGCTGATGGCCCCGTTGGCGTTGGCTTGACGTCCCATGGATTCGCCGAACATCAACCCCTCAGGCAGGTCGCCAACAAGTTCCCACGTGAGCACTTCACCCGAGCCGTTGACGAAGGGAATGAACGGCATCATCGCCTCGTCGACCTTGAGGTCCACAATTTCGGTGGGGTACTCGAACACAAAGGACAGGTCGTGGACGGTGTCGAGGGCGTCGCACGTGCCGTCGTCGTTGGAATCCAACGGCACATCGGTGCTGTCCTTGCTGTTGGTGCCGCACTGGAACTCGTCGTAGTCTGACCAGTTGTCGCCGTCGTCGTCAAGGTCCTCCACGAGCATGGGCACGCTGGTTGAGGTCCCGATCAGGTCGTCGGGCAGACCGTCGCCATCGGTGTCGAGGTGGGCTGCGGGGTCGAGCGGGAACGCGTCCGGACCCGGCAAGCAATCGTCGTACGGCGGCGACACGGGGCCGTCGCAGTAACCGTCACCGTCGGTGTCGGCCGACAGGTTCGACGTGCCAAGTTCGGCCTCGAGCGTGTTGTTCAGACCGTCGCCATCGCTGTCGAGGTCGATGTTGTCGCACAGGCGGTCGCCGTCCATGTCTGAGGGGATGCTGGTCGAATTGCGCGCATCGGAGCCGCACTCGGCTTCAAGCGCATCACCAAACCCGTCGTTGTCGTCGTCGTCGTCCACCATCAACAGACCGGTGTACCCGTCCGGCAATTCGTCGACCAGACCGTCACCGTCGGTGTCGGCGGGCATGGTGGGGTCGTGCGGGTCGGGATCGGGTCCACCCACACAGAACAGGGCGTTGCCGACAAAGACCGTGAGCGGCCCGTCGCAGTAGCCGTCGCCGTCGGTGTCGGGGTTGGCTGGGTCGGTCCCGGTGTTGTTGGAACCGTTCCACGCACCGGTGTTCGTCTCGTTGACGTTGGGAAGGCCGTCACCGTCCATGTCAGGGTCCATCGCGTCGCACAGGTCGTCGCCGTCGATGTCACTGGGGACGCTGGAGGCGTTTCGGCCGTCGGAACCGCACGCTTCTTCGGTCATGTCGCTGAAACCGTCGTTGTCATCGTCCGGGTCCACCTCGTCGGGGATGCCGTCGCTGTCGAAGTCGGGCAGGGCTTCCTGCACCGTGATGGAGAGGTTCACCGTGGCCCAGTGGAGGTCGTTGGAGGCGTTGATGGTGTACACCGTGAGGTTGGAGAGCTCGGTCGGTGTTCCCGTGATGCGTCCGTTGTCGTCCAGCAACAAGCCAGCAGGCAGGTCGGGTGTCACCGTCCAGTTGCGAATGTCGGAGCCAAAGCGCGACACCTCAAGCGGTGTCATCGTGGCGTTGACCGTCAGCACCAGGGATTCTTCGCGCAGCGAGAGGTAAATCGGGCGGTCGTCCACGTCGTCAAGCAAATCGCAAATGCCGTCCCCGTCAAGGTCGCTGGGCCGGTCAAAGGCGTCAAGGTCGCTGTGGTTGCCGCACTCGATCTCCATCGTTTCGTTCCAGCCGTCACCGTCATCGTCGTCGTCGGCGTTGTTGCCAATACCGTCGTCGTCGGTGTCGATCCACTCGGTGGGGTCAACCGGGAAGGCGTCGATGCCGTCGAGGTACCCGTCGTCGTCGCAATCCGGGTTCAAGCGGCAACCTGCGGGCTCATCCACGTCGGGCAGGCCGTCGTTGTCGTCGTCCGGGTCAACGTGGTCGGGCAAGCCGTCGCCGTCGAAGTCCGGACCCACCTCCACGGTGAACGTGGCGGAATCGTTGGCGCCGGACACCGTGTACACCGTGATGGTGTACTCCACGGGACCGCTGGCGTTGGTGGGCGTGCCCCAAAGGGTGCCGTTGCTGGTACCGAACTGCAGGCCGGCCGTGAGGTTCGGTGAAATCGTCCAGGTGGACGGTGCATCGCCCGTCGTTTGCCCGGTGAAGGGTTGCATGGTGCTGTTGTTGACCAGGTTGAGCGTCGTGGCTGGCAGCGTCAGGGTGATGGATTCCGTCGGTTCAATGACCTCGATGTTGACCACAAAGGTCGCCGTGGTGCCGGCCACCGAAGTGACCGTGACGGTGTGATCCGTTGGTGAAGCGGTGGCGGTCGGCGTGCCGAAGACGGTCCCGTTGGACGCACCCAACGACAGCCCGCTGGGCAGGGCCGGGCTGACGCTGAACGAAGAAGCCGCAGCGCCCGAGGTTTGGCCGCCGAAACTTTGCATGGTGGTGCCGTTCACCAGGGACAGGCTGGTGGCGGGGTATTGCAGGGTGATGGCAGGCGCCACCACAGCAATGGTCACCGTGGCCGAATCGTTCGCGCCACCTGCTGTGGACACCGTGATGGTGTAGATCACGGCGCTGCTGGTGGCGTTGGGCGTGCCCCAAAGGGTGCCGTTGCTGGTACCGAACTGCAGGCCGCTCGTCAAGTTCGGTGAAATCGTCCACGTGGACGGTGCATCGCCCGTTGTCTGACCCGTGAACGGTTGCATGGTCGTGTTGTTGGACAAACTCAGCGATGCTGCCGGCAAGGTCAGCGTGATGGATTCCACCGGGTCGAGCACCTCGATGCTGAGCGCAAACGCATCCGTGGTCCCGGCGACCGACGTCACCGTCACCGTGTATTCGGCAGCTGTCGTCGCAAGCGTGGGCGTGCCGTACAGCGTGCCGTTGGACGCACCCAGCGACAAACCGGCGGGCAGGGACGGGCTGACGCTGTAGGACGCCGCCGCAGCGCCCGTGGTCTGGGCGCCGAAACTCTGCATGGTCGTCCCGTTGGTCAGCGAAAGACTGGATGCCGGGTAGTTCAATGAAATGGTCGGGGCCACCACGGCGATGGTGACGCTTTCCGAATCGTTCGCACCGCCGGCGGTGTAGACCGTGATGACGTAGGAAACGGCAGGACTCGTGGCGTTGGGCGTGCCCCACAAGGTGCCGTTGGTCGTGCCGAACTGCAGACCACCGGTCAGGTTCGGCGAGATCGTCCACGAAGCGGGGGCATCACCCGAGGTTTGGCCCGTGAACGGCTGCATGGTCGTGTTGTTGGTCAACGTGAGCGATGCCGTGGACAGGGTGAGTTCAATCGCCTCGACCGGTGCCAACACCTCAATGTTGAGCACGAACGTGGCGGTGGCCCCGGAGGTGGACGTCACGGTCACGGTGTAATCCGCCGCCGAGGCTTCCACGGTGGGGGTGCCGTACACGGTGCCGTTGGTCGAACCGATGGCCAAGCCGCTGGGCAAGGCGGGCGAAACGCTCCACGAGGCGGGCGTTTCGCCGCTGGTTTGGCCGCCAAAGTTCTGCATGGTCGTGCCGTTGGTCAGCGACAGGGACTCGGCGGGGAACGCCAACGTGATGCCGGTGCCGGGAATCGTGATGTTGACCTCGACGGTGAACGAACCGCCCGAGTTGTTGGCCGTGATGTTCACGCTGCTGGTGTTCTGCAGCAGGTAGGCGTTGCCGTAAATCCGTCCCGTTTCCGTGTCAAAGTACATCCCCATCGGCAAGGTGCCGTTGAGGCTGAACGAAGCCACCGCGCCGCCCGTGTTGACGGGGGTGATGTCCACCTGACTGTCGCGTGGCAACCACAGGCTGTTGTTGCCGCCGTAGGTGAGGTTGGCCAACGGCTCGTTGATCTGCAAGGTGATGCGTTCGGTCACGCACAGGTTCCAATCGTTGCACAGTTCCACCGAGTAGGTGGCGGTGGTGAGGTTGACCGTGGGGGTGCCGGTGATGGATGCGTTGGCCAGCAGCGTCAGGCCGTCGGGCAGTGCGGGCGTGATGCGTGCGGGCTGCAAGCCGGTACCGTTGATGTCGGTGGAAAACACGTTGCCGGACAAGCCTCGGGTGAACGTGGCGTTGGCCGGCAGGGTCAGCGTGGGCGCATCGGGTGCCACGCCGACCATCACCTGATGGCTGAAGGTCCGGCCGTCCGCGCTCATGTTCAGCCAGTAAGGGGTGACATTCATCGAGGACAACGTGCCGGAGAACGAGAGTCTTCCGCACGCCTCATCAAACGTGAATCCGCTTGGCAACCACGTGCTGCCGTTGAGGGCCACCAGCGACCACTCGGCGTTCATACCCCCGCCGTCACAGAAAGCCGACGAGGTGCTCCACACGTGGCGGTTGACCAGGTCGGGGTACATCGGGTTCGGAGCCGATTGGTCGGCACGCGGCATGTTGCGCTCAATCATATGGCCCTGAGCAGAGGCAAAACGAAGCATGTCCGACAGGGCGCCATCAACGGTTCGGCCGTCGGCCGTGTACCACGTCACGGCGTAGGGGGTTCTCGGTTGGTTGTTGCTACCACCAACGTCGTACGGCCGCTCCAGTTGCAGCACGGGCAACCCCGCTGCGTCCAAACGCAACCGTCCGAGATGTGTTTTGTCCTGATTCGCAACCTCCGATGTTGCCATAGCGGCCATGACCGCCCCGCTGCCGTTCACGGTCCAATGATCCATCCGATGCTGCGAGCCGGGAATGTCACTGAGGGCAAACAGGTGGAAAACGTCACCGTCCGCCACCGCACGAATGTTCGGCCGGGCACTGTTCACGGTCCCGATGCCCAGCATTTCAAACCCACTCCGCACCGTGATGTTGCTGTCAAGTGAATGCACATCGGTTCGTGCGCCGTCGCTGGCCCGGAACACGAACATGTTGAACATGTCACCCGGCAAGGCCGTGGAGTTGTACGCAACGGTCCCGTATGCTGCAGCGGCCTCGAAATCAGAATCGCTCAACGTGGGTCGACCGGAAGTTGAGTTGGTCACCCCAACGTCGTGGTAGTAGCCTTGGGACTGCTGGGTCACAACAACGATGGCAATGGTGTCGTCGTCCAGCACCACCTGTGCATAGGGCTGGTCGTACGAGCGACTCACACCGTCGTGCTGATACCACAACGGTGTCCCGTTGGTATCGAACATCACCATGTAGTGGTTCATCCTCGAAACGTCCGAATCGTACATCCCGTAACTGCCGTTCAGCCGAGGGAGGACCAAATCGTCCCACGCATGGTGCCCAAAACTGCGGTACGACAGCAGCACACCGCCATCGCTGGTGCGGTCGAGTTGGACGTCTCGGAAGCGTTGCTGGTTGATGCTCGTGGTGTCGGGTGTCTCAGTGGTTTGAACCCAATTCACTTCACCTTCCGCCGACAATTGAGCGAGCATCATGAAACGGTTGTCGGTGGACGACGATCGGCTGCCCAACACCTCAATTTCGTGCCCACCAAAAGAGCCCAAGGGGTAGGGATGGGTACGGGAGTGGTGGTTACGGTAGTAGCCCGCATTGGATTTGAACGGCACCGCCACAGCGATGGAACCGTCTGCTCCGATGCTTAAGGCGTCGCTGGTCCCTCTGGCGTCGCCCCAGGTGGTGTCCGGCAGATAGGTCACCGACCGGTTCACGGCGGGGTACTGTTGGGCTTGCGTCCAGTTGACCTGCCCGTCGAGACCGTACGCCACCAACACCAACCGGTGGTTGTTGTTGCCCGAGCCGGTGCAACGGTGGGTGCTGTTGTCCGGCGTGTCGCACACCCCGTCCACGC
>WTJK01000082.1:12517-41984 GCA_011524855.1 Methanobacteriota archaeon
ATCTCCAGGTCGTGCGACCCCCGGGACCACACAGGCGGTGCGTTGACAAGTACAGGCTCGCTGATGACGATTCGGACAACGATGTCGGAGGTGGTGCCGTTGGAGGTGATGCGAAGCGTGACGTTCACGCCTCCGGGCACAGCGAGGTTCGGTGTGCCTGAAATCGCGCCGGTGCTGCTGTTCACCGACAGGCCTGCGGGCAGACCGGAAAGGGCGGTGACGCCGGTCACCTCGTGCGCACCGAACGCCAAGGGTGCTTCGGAGCTGTACCGGTCAACCTCGAACAACAGGTCCTCGCTGCCAAAGTGCAGCATGGCCCCGGTGTTGGCGTCGCAGGTGCCGTCGTTGTTGGTGTCTTGCGGTTCCCAATCTGGGTTGGCAGCCGGGTCAAAGCGCAGGACAGGTTGGATAATGCGCAGCGGTGCACCGTGGTCTTGCACGCTGACGCGTTCAGGAATCACGACCACGGTGGATTGCCCAGCAGCGTTGGTGGCGTGGCCGACCGAGGCCACGTTCCAATTCGAATCGAGCGGCCCGCCGGGCAACACGGTGGTCGTGTGCGACCCAGAAGTGTTGAGTTCCACCAACGCCACCGAACGGTTGGACATGGCGTAGGACAACCGAACGCCGCCTTCGGGCGTGGAATCGAGTCCAAACGAACTGGAAGAGAATATGTTGTGTGACAGAACACTGGAGATGCTGCCGATCAGGTGCAGACCCGTCGCATTCAGGACAACGTACTGGTAGTAGTTGGTGTTGGAACTTCGGGCGGGATAGACAAGGTGCACCGTGCCGTTGTCATCCAGCACCGCTTTGGCCGCAGCATGGGGGTTCTGTCCAAACGAACCGCCTTGCAGACTCAACGAACTTGGTTCGCCCCATTCATTGTAGGTGACGTTCCACATCTGAAGCCGAGGAGCCTGCGTCGACCGCAGTTGATTGCCGTAGTTACCATCGTCCCTGGGCTCATCGGACGAGCCGACGGTCAAGAGCCCGCCGTCGGGAAGACGTAGAACGGACACGGGGTAAGGCAACGTGGGGGCCGACGTGGACGGCCCATCGATGGGCTGAAGGCTTTCTCTCCCTCGCAACACGAGGGTGCCATCCACGTCAAGGTAAGGTGCAAACGGATCGGATGGGCTGCTGGCGGTGCGCGTGAACAAGGTCGGCGAATAAGTGCCGTTGCTGTCGTACGTCATCGCCACGTAGTCCGTGCGAGAGCCGGCGTAGAGCGTGACACCAAGGTGGTCGCCTGCTGACGTTGCGCGACCGCCCAGGGGGTTGTAGCCGTCAGCGTCTGAATGAAGGGTTTGAAAGGTGGTGTACGGGTCAAAGGCCGTCAAATCGAGGAGGTACACGGCGTTATCGCCCTCCTCACCGGCCAGCAGCATCGGGGTGCTTTGATGAGCCCCGCCCATGAACACGGAGCCCAACCCGTGCCTGCCGTCAAAGGAAGCCAGGTCCCGAACGACCATCTGGTCGGGTGCGCACGCGCGTTCGTCGTCGTTGCTCCAGCCGTCGCCGTCGAGGTCCGTGTCGTTGGCGTCGCACGTGCCGTCGCCGTCCGTGTCGCGCGGCAGCACGGTGTTGAGCGTTGAATCGGTGCCGCACATGGCCTCGTCCGTGTCGCTCCAGCCGTCGTTGTCGTCGTCGGCGTCTTCGGTCAACGTGGTCGAACAACTGCTGACCAAGGCGTCGGGATGGCCGTCGAGGTCGGTGTCCTTCGAAGCGCAGGGGTCGAAGGGGAACGCATCGTTCCAGTCCGCCACCCCATCGTCGTCGTCGTCGGTGTCCCACAGGTCTTTGGTGCCGTCGCCGTCGGTGTCGTGGTTCTGCAAGTCAAGGTCAACGGTGCCGTAACGCAGGGACTCACCGGGCGTGGTCGTCGCTTGCCCCGTTTCGGCCTGACCCAGCAGTGCTGCATCTCCGATGCACAGCACTTCGGCGTCCGTGCGCAGGAAACACGATTTGTCCATCTGTTGAATGCGACCGCCGAAGTCCACCGTGTTGAACGACTCGTCAACGCAGAACGGCAAGGAATCCGGCCCAATGCCACACACCTCCGCCGTATCGTGTCGGTTGAAGGCGAGCGAACCGGGTTTGAGGGGTGGCGCCTCCACGGGGGTCCCGCCTTCGGCGAGGGTCAGCGCACCCTGAAGCGTGATCACCTCACGGTTGGTCTGCCAATACGGTCCGGTCGATCGGGTCAGCACGTCGTGCAGGCCGTCACCCACGCGAACTTCTCGGACCTTATGGGCCCGAGTGTAGGAAGTGTAACCGTCGCTGGTGGTTGAGAAGCACGTCGCTTGCGACAAGGTTTCGTGGAGCGCACAGACGTTCAGGTACGAATAGCTGGTGTCTGTGTGCAAACCTTCGAACAGCCCCACGATGGTGGCGCCACCGAGGTCAATTTCACGGTGGGGTTGGTTCCCCCAGATGTCCCAACACCGCACGGTGCCGTTTTCAAGCAACGCACAGTTTTGAGCAATGTCCACCACATCCGACAGCACGCCAGCGCTTGTCCCGTGACCAATGACCACCCGGTCGTCACCGGTCGCCGTCACGTAACCCGGTGATCCTGTTGGGTAGCCATCAAACGACGAGGCCACACCGGAACCGATCGATCGGCCCCAGCAGGTCACGGTGCCGTTTTCAAGCAACGCACAGGTTGCGGATGGCGTGCTGGAGGAGCGTTGTTGAATCTGCGTGAGGTGGGTGGCGTACACCTCGGTGCCGAGGTCCACGAAGGGGAGGTTGGCGCCCATTTCGTTGGGGGCATCGTACACCCGTCCGAGCGATGGATGAACCCAACACTTGACAAGGCCTTCGTACGAACGGACGCACGGGAAATCTTCGTGACCCACGATTTCGGCCACGTCCCACGGTTGACGGTCCAGTTCAAAGCTGTCCACGTACCGGTCACCGTCCGCATTTCCGTGCTGGACGGCCGTGGCCGGGGAAGCCTCGGAACCGTCGAACGTCCCACCGTCGCCCAGGCCACCGTCGGCGTCCGAGCCCCAACAGTGCACACGACGCGCATCGGTGGCGTTGCGGACCAGCGCACAGGCGCGCTCGTCGTGCTCACTGACGGCCACCTCCACGGGCACCCAGCCTGTTGGTAGGGAAACCGACACGGGGGTGGAACTCGAGGAAACCGTGTTGCCACCGTCGCCCAACCCGCCCGAGGCTTCTACGCCCCAGCAGGCCAGCGAACCGTTCAGCACGGCGCACGCCGTGGCTTCACCCACCGAGAGGGAGCGCACGCGAGCATCGGTTTCGTTGATCCACAGCAGCGGCGTGTTGGCCAGGGTTGAGGACAGGGACAGACCGCGAACCTGCTCGTGATGCTGACACGCCACCCCAACACCGTTGAGACCCGCCGTGCACATCACTTCACCGCCCACCGCCGTGAGGCCGTCGGTCGGCTCAAAGGTCTGAAGTTGACGGATGGAGACGTTCTCGAGCGAAGAGCTGACCGCTTCAATCTGCAGGTCGTAAGCGCAAACGAGATTACCACAGTTCCCCCGAACACCAACGATCATCGTGTCGGTGTAGGCATCGGCGGTGAAGACGCCGTCGTTGACGGGCGACGAAGCATCGCTCAGCAAATTTTGCATGGTGGAGCCGGGTTTCGGGTTGTACAGCAAGAGGTCGAGCGTCGGGTTGGAGACGGAGGTGTCGTACCTCGCCGTCGTCTGCACGGACACGCGGTACGTCCGGCCGGGCTCAACCGCAACGGTGTGCAAGTCATCAAACGGTGTGCTTGAGGACGTGTTGCGGCCCACACGCAAACCGGAGCAATCCACCGGCAAGGCCGTGTGAATCACCATGGTGGCGTCCCGGTTCGAAACGCCCGGGAACGGTGCAAAGTTCACGTCCAAGGGGTCGGGGGAGTTGGCGGGCGTGTATGCACAGGTGCTGGGTGCGGCCGAAGCGTTGTCGATGAGTTGCTGCCAGGTTGAGGTGTTGGACAACATGGTGCTCGCACTCGTCGGTGCCCACTGCAAGCGAGAGCAGGAGGTGTTGCCGCCCACGTCCGTACCGCAGGTGAGCGAACCGGACGCGGCCATGCCGGCCCACGGGTGACCCGTACGGTGTTGCTTCAGCGGCTGCGTGCTGTTGGGCAGGGACTGGCCGAAACCTTCGTCGACCAGTTCAACCCCCCGCAATTCAGCCCTGAGGCTGAAGAACGCCATGTCCGACCCGCCTCCGGTGGAATACGAGTAAATCGAGGTCAGCGTGTGAAACCCTGCCTCCAAGTTCACCGTCGCCTCGTCGCCACTTTTGGAGTTGTGGTACGACATCACCTCGGTACCGTCCAGGCTAAAGGTGAACTGCTGCGTGAACAGGTCCGAGGTTGGCATCAGGGCCAACGTGACCGGATACGGTGCGAAGAACGTCATGCTTTCTTGGCGTGTTCTCGTATCGTAGCAGCACCCTTCCCGCGTGGGTCGGTAGGAGTTAACACCGTGTTCAAATTGAGTCAACGGGCCACTGCCTTCCCATTCGGAAAACAGCGAGGGGTGGGCTACGCTGTCAAACGGCAGCACGCCTTCAGGGTTGTATGCGTAATGTGGTCCGAATTCGCCGTTGAGGTTGGAGCCCCAACACCATGCATCGCCGCGCTGGTCGGTGATGCAGGTGTGGTTGTCACCAGCGGCCACGGACAGGGCACGGACGCCCTCGGGCAGGTTGACCTGGCCCACCGATCCGTCGCTGAAATTGGTTGAACGGCCGAGTTGGCCGTGGTCGTTGGCTCCCCAGCACATCACCTCGCCATGCGTCAGCACGGCGCAAGCGTGACGCTCACCCGCCGAAACATCGACCGGTGCGGACCATTTGGGCAGGTCCACAGCCACCGCCGAGGCGGAGCGGCTGTCACCGTTGGTGTCCAAGGTCGTGTTGCCGAGTTGGCGGTCGTGGTTTGCACCCCAACACAGCAGCGCTGGTTGACTGCCGGGAAGGTGGAGGTCGCCGGTGATGGCGCAGCCGAAGTGCTCACCCAGGGCGATGGAGCGTGTACCCAGCCGATGCAGGTCGTCATCGGTGGTGTCCTCATCGTCGCAGATGCCGTCACCGTCCGCATCCATCGGCGTTGAGGCGTCGTCGTTCGGGTCGGTGCCGCACGCCATTTCATCGATCCCCAACCAGCCGTCGCCGTCGAGGTCCGCGGCGAGCCCGCGACCGGCGAACGCATCGACGCGCACCAGCCACAACGTCCCGTCCGATTGGTTTCGAACGGCGGTGTAGGCCGTTCCTTGGCCGGCAATGGCCAGGCTAACGCGTTCAACGTCGTGCGGCCACACCGTTTCCGCGTCGCCCAACGCGCCCTGCGTGCTGAGTTTGGTCAAGCCCACGCCTGCATCATCCAGATGGGCAAGGTAGGCGCGCTGGTCAAGGTCCGTGTCGATGGCGAGCACCGTGCTGTTCACGCCGGAGAGCGAAGCGGTGGTCGTCCATCCCGACGCGGCCGCGCAGCTGTCCCAACCGCCGGTGCACGTGCTGAGGTTAGCGAGCCCAGCGGAGGCACCACCGCTGGAGAGGTTCACCGAGACCGCCGTCAACCCGCTGAGCCATCCCACCGTTGAGACCAAGGCGTTGGATTCGGTGCTGCCGGTGTCGCCCAAGTCGCTGCGCACCGTCACGTGGTTGGTCCAATCGTCGGTACCGGTACCGTCGCCGCCGGCGGGTTTGCTGACGACCTGAAGGTCGTCGTTGGCCTGGTAGGTCGCATAGGCGGTCCCGTCGCGGTCCAAGGCGACATCGAGGTCGCTGAGCGTCACGCCGCCGGTCAGCGTGCGGCTGAGGTTGGAGGACCACGAGCCAACGTTTTGACAGTCCGAACCCGAGGTGCAGACCATCGACTCGAAGGAGGCGTTGTCGGCCGCTAAACCGACCACTTCGAGGTCACCGTTGGTGTGAATCAGCAGACCCACCTCGTCAATGCCCGAGAGCCCCGTCAGGTTGGTGCTGGCCCATCGACCCTGGTCCTTGCCGGCGAGATGAACCGAAGCGGTACCGGCGGTGGGTGCTTCCGCCCAAGCGAGGAACATGCGCCCCTCGGCATCAAGTCCAAGGTCGAGGTCGGTGACGTTACCGGTGACCTCGGCCACCGTTTCCTTCACCCACTGGTTCTGGTGGAAGACGGCGATGACGAGCGTATCCGTCGTGTCGTCCGTGTAAGCCATGACCGGACAGGCCGAGGCGGTGGCGAGGAGGGTGAGGTGACGGCCAGCGTCGTTGCTGTCCACTTGAGCTTGCGTGGGCGTGTCCATGTCCAAACAATCACCGTAGGCAAAAGGCTCGTCCAACGCCAACTGCACGTCGTCGGACGGCAGGGTGTCGGAGGAACTGTCACCAAGGGTTTCGGTGTTGCCGTAGCCCAGACGCCCTTGGTCGGAAATGCCCCAGCATTGCACCTGGGGGTTGGTCAGCGAGGAGGACAGGCGCATCAAACAGGCAAACTGGTTACCGACTTCGAAACGCATGTCACCGCCGACATCGAGGTCCATTCCGATGGCGGGCAAGTTGGCGCCCATTTCCCCGTTGGCGTCGCCGCGATGTTGGTCGCTACCGGCCGTACCGATGCCCAATTGACCGTCACCGTTGCCGCCCCAACACTTCACCACGCCTGCGGTGGACGAGGTGACGATGACGCTGCAGACGTGGTCTTGGCCCGCGTCCATGATCTTGGTGTTCGAGGTGTACGAGGAACCCAGGTCGATGGCGCTCAGGGAACTCACCGTCTCGCCGTTGTCGTCCCCGTAGTGGGCATTGTTGCCCTGACCGAGTTGCCCGACGTCGTTGCGGCCCCAACAACGGATGGAGTCGTCGCTGAAGGTGGCGCAGGTGAAACCGTCACCGGCGCTGAGGTGCGTCACGTTGAGCCCGCTTGGCAGGCTGATGTTGACGAGGTTGCCCCCCATGTCGCCGGTGTTGCCCCCGACCGAGCTCGAATGACCAAGCCCCAGTTGACCGAAGGTGTTGTCGCCCCAACAGGCCACGTCACCGGTGTCGTAGAGAATGCAGGTGTGGTCCCAACCGAGCGCAAGCGAGGCCACGGTGGTGCCTGATGGCAGGTCCACCAGCGCCAAACCGTCACCGACCTCGTCGTACCCGTCGCCGAGGAAGGTCGTGTTCTCCGTGCCGAGTTGCCCGTGGGTGTTGTCACCCCAGCAACCGAGGCTGCCGTCGTCGAAAAGCGCACAGGTGTGGTTCCAACCGGCTTCGATCTGTGCCACGTACCGACCCGTGGGCAACGGCCACTCGGGCATCATGGACGCATCTTCGAGGTACGCATCACCGATGGAGCCGTCATCGCTCCAGCCGTATCCCAGCGCGCTGATGCGGCCAAAGCACAACGGCATGCCGTCACTGGTCGTTGTTTTCAGGATGTAGCAGGTGTGCTCGCCGCCAGCGCTGACGTCGGTGGCCATGCTGTTTTCGGGCAGCAGGACGTACGGAAGGGACTGCCCCATTTCGTCGGTCTCGTCGCCCATGTGCTCCACGTGGCCCTGACCGAGTTGGCCTGCGGCGTTGGAACCCCAACACTTGGTGTCGCTATCGATGGCCAACACGCAAGCATGGTCGGACCCCAGGGAAAGGTGCGTAGCAGAGCCGCCAACAGAGAAGGTGTGGACGCCCCAAAAGCCGCCAGCGCCGTACCAATAGGTCCCAACGCCTTCAACGGACGTGGCGATGGTGAGGGTGCTGCTGCCGGCGGGGACAAACACCGTTACACGTTCGGCGCTCAGGCTTGCCGAACTCGGCTCAACAACGGTGTGGCTGATTTGCGAGCCGGATTGGTGCACAGCGACGTCGAGGAAACTGTCGTTCCAAGCATCGGACCGGGTCACGGCGGTAAAGGACAGGAACGCTGAGGTGGGGAGATTCAGCGACAGGTTGGCCGAAGCCATGTGAACGGCCCCGTTATCCAGTTGATAGTGGGTGTACAACAGCATGCCGTTCGTCACGGCGGTTCCGCCAAGCGCCGAATCCGAAGCCGAGTAGGACGTGCCGTGGCCCGCGTAGTACGCTCTTCCGTTCCCGTCTGAGTTCGGCAACGCGTTGCTGAACGTGTCAAAGCCACCGCGGTAGCCGGAACTGTCGGAGGCATTGGGTCGCCAAAAGGTCCAGTCGCTCAAGTCGCCTGAACGGATGTCGGCGTCGATGTTGGGGTACCCGGTCGCCGAGTAGGTTGCCATGGGGGTCGTGTCCGCAGGCGGGAGGTTGGATTCGGGCTCAGCGTTGTCCACCACGACCCACGGCCATCCCTCAAGGTAGCCCGTTTGCGGCATGAGCACCATCAACACCACCAACACCCAAGGTCGAGTCTTCCGTCCATGGCCTTCGCCGCTCATGGCCCAACAACGGCGTGGCTATATTCAACCGTTGACCTATCATGAACGGGAGAGGTCAGTTTTCGTTGTACACGGCGTGCACGAGTTTGGCTTCCCCTGCTTGGAGATGTTCGCTCACCGTGGCTTGTCGAACACCCATCGCTTCAGCGATGTCGCGCTGCGTGCACCCCCGAGGCCGATCGTAGTAGCCCATCTCCAAGGCCGTGCTCAACACTTCGGATTGACGGGACGACAGCGTGCGCATGGCACTGCTTTGGTTCAAGCTGCTCGTCACCGTGGTCAGTTTGAACCGTTGCCCCAGCAACGCCACCATACCTTGCCTTGCAGCCTTGATGTCACCCGGAGTGCCTCGCACGGTGAGGTGGAACGTGCCGTTTTCAAGCACGGTCGGTGGTGACCACCACACGCCGGAGAACGATGCAAAGAGGCGAGCGATGGGGCCGCTCAACGAGATGTCGAGCAGGGATTCGTCCGCTGTTGCCTCCAGCACGGCGTTGACACGGTAGGCGTCGTGCTCGTCGAGGTGCGCATTGGGGTGAGCGTGGACGGCGTGTGCCAAACACCGCAACTCGCCCGAACGTTCGGCAGGTTGCTCCCGAAGGAATTCGATACGATCAAACGATTGGAACAAGGCGGCGCCCGGCAAATGCTGGTGGTCTCTCGCTTGCAGGACGGTCTGCATGTATCGGAGGTTGATGCCTGCCATGGCCTATCATGATAGGTCGAGTCCCTCAACCTTTCCTGCACACGCCCGATGGAATTCAACGGGTGAATGAAGCGGAATCGGCATTGCGAACCGTGCAACATCGGAAGGGGGGAGAGCCTCTTCCAACGGTGATCGTCACGGTTGCCGGTTCGGCGTTCGGTGGCTCAGCTGTCGCCGGCCTCGAACATGTTGAGCACGCGGTTGAGTTCACGCAGGGACTCCTCGAGGGTGGCCTTCTCGCTCTTGTCCAACTCGGGGTCGTCCAGGCGCTCGTTGATGGCCTCGATCTCTGCACGTGCAGCCGCACGCTCCTGAGCGAGCGCTTTGTCTTCCTTGATCATCTGGAGGCGGGCACGGCGCACGTTCGTGGCCTTGCGTTGACGGTTGTAGGTCTCCTTGTACTCGGCCCCGATTTCGACGGAGGTGGGGAACGGGATGCCGATGCCTTCCTTCTTGAATCGCTCATCGACGTTCTTGAACAGCCAATCCTTTGCCACGAACTCATCGGCATAGTCTTCGACCCAGCCATACAGACGGAAGATCTTGGCAAAGTCACCCAGTTCGTTGAGCAGGACACGGGGCTCAGGTTCGTTCAGCACGTACGGGCATTCGCGCATCAGTTGAAGGATGGTGTACTTGACGTGAGAAATGTCTTCGTCGTACTCGACGCCCACGTCCAACACCAACGAAATCCGACGGCCCTTGCCGTCTCCGCCGCCACGGGCGTGGTTGATCACCGTGGAATTCACGAGGTTGTTGTTGGGGATGACCACGAGGTTTTCGCCGATGGTGAGCACTTTGGTGGACAGGATGCCAACCGACACCACCGAGCCGAGGTGACCGTCCACTTCGATGCGGTCGCCCACTTCGAACGGTTGGTCAAGCGCAAGCATGAACGAATTCACGATGTTGCCAAGCGTTTGCTGCATGGCCAAACCGATGATCAGCGAAAAGACAGCCAGCGAAGCCAGCAACCCGAGCAGTTCGAAGCCCAACACGGCGAGTGCCAGGTAGAGGCCGCCAAACCAAACAGCAGCCCTGAGCAGGAAGATGACGAGGGAGTTGCTGCCCGAAACCGTGACGCTGTTGGGGTTGCTGAAGCGGTCAAGGATGACCGGAATCATGACCTTGATGGCGACGCTGGCGAGCGAGGTCGTCAGCAGGATGTAGCCTGCGCTGAACAGCGGGTCGAGCGAGAGGTTGACCTCGTGATCCTCCTCGAGCACCCACAACATGGTGAGTTGGGTGCCCACCAGCGCGATGAAGGCGTACATGCGCTGGGTAACGGGCTGGTACAGGTGGTCGTCCCACTTGAATTTCGTCGCTCGGACAAAGTCGAGCACGACTTTGCGCATGAGGAACCGTGTGATGCCGAGCACAAGCAGGGTGCCGAGCAAACCGATGGTGATTTGAACGGACATGTCCAAGGCGTTGGCTTGGTCCAACAGGTCGTCAATCGCACTCAACGGGGTGGCCTCGTTGTCCCGTCTTCCTGCCCCTCTTCATAAGTGGTTCGTTGCCTGAACGGGCCAGAATCATCGTTCTTGGACGATGAGGAATACGCTTCCAATACACCCCTTGAAAAGGTGGACACCGGCGTTGGAGGGCCATGAGCGAGCGATTCGACCGTATGGCCGAATGGCTCGTTCCACGTCGACGCAACGCCCACATCGTCGTGTTTGTGCTGACGCTGCTCATGATTCCCGGTGCCATGACAGCATTGCAACCGATCGACATGGAATCCTACGAAATGGAATCGCCCGAACTCACGGCGCAAGCCATCGTGGATGAGGAATTCCCCAACGCCGAAATCATCCTCGGTTTCCTCGTCGCCGTTCGGGATCCTGCGGAAGTCCCGCCGTTGGACGAGTGGACCCCCGTGGACCGCATGGAGGACGGCGCACCCGACTACGCTTCCCTGGTTTCGCCGACCGAAATGCTCCCGGCCGGCGAGCCCTGGAGCGGCATCGACGCTCCGACAGGCGGTATCCTCAACCTCACCGTGCTTCGAGAAATCGACCACAAGCTTGACTTGGTCACCCAGCACGCTTTGGGGCCTGCCCTCAAGCCCCTCGTCAACGACGTAACGGGCCACCAATCCAACGGCGCCATCTCGCTCTCCGACCACTTCCGCGGGTTCATGAACAACACCTCGATCCTCACACAACCCGGCTTGACATCGCTGGGCGTGGTGACGGATCCGCCCACCAACTGGACCGATTGTTTTCCGTTGGACTGCCTCGAATTCGACGATGTCAACCTGACGCAGGCCCACATCGACATGGCCGCTGCGCGAATGGCGGAGGCCTCGGACAACAACTTCCTCCGTTGGATTTCCCTTGACCGTGGCTTCAAAGCAGACTACACGGCACACCAAGAGGGGCCCGTCTTCGGTCGCTTGACGTCCAACGGCACCTGGGAAGATGCACTGTGGACCAACGGCCGCTGGACGGGATCGTCCACCTGGCTGCTCGTGCAACTCGACCGCACCAAGCTCACCGAAATGGGGTGGGAGGTCGTGTGGAAGGATGCGCATCAGGAAACGACCGTCCAATTCACCGACGAAGGGTTCCGGGTGGGCGGGTACCGACTTGACAACAACCACCTCCTCCTTCATCCTCCGCAGTACTCCAGCGAGCAATGCCTGGAACTGCAGGCGGAAGGAGCTGGCTGCGCCACGGAATGGACCTACATGGACCTTGAAGGCCACCTGCGTTCTGACGACCGCACCACCGTCACGTTGCTCGTTGGACAGGGCGTCAACGTCGAGGTCAACCGTGAACTGCAGTCGAGCGCCGGGCTCATCGTCATGATGGGTCTGGCCATGACCGTCTTGCTGTACATCAGCCTCCGGCGTTGGTCGGACGTTGCCATCGTTGGCGTGGCGCTCGGGGGCGCCCTGCTGTGGATGCAAGGCCTCATCGGCCACTTCTCGAACCTGACGGGTCTCGTTGGATGGGACATCATCGCGCGGTCGCAATTTTCGAACCTCTTGCCCATTCTGGTGCTCGCCCTCGGCATCGACGATTCGCTGCACGCCCTCCATCGCTACAAAGAGGAACGTGCCAACGGCAAAACCTCCCACGAGGCAGGCAACGTGACCCTCTCGCGGGTGGGCCGGGCCATCACCCTCACCTCCATCACCACCATCTCCGCCTTCGCTGCGAACCTGTTCAGCGACATCGCGGCTCTGCGCTCCTTCGGCATCGAAGCCGCCTTCGGCATTTTTGCTGCGTTTGCCCTGACCGGGATTTGGGCACCGTTGCTCCGTGTCAGCGTGGACGATTGGCTCGACCGCCGGGCCGAGCGAAACAAGCACAACGAGGTCAAGTCCCTCGTCAACCCCGCATGGTTGCGCGGCGTGACCAAAGCCTCGGGCCAGCGACGCAACGCCCTCGTCATCACCGGCATGGCCCTGCTGTTGACCGTGCCCTCGGCGTGGGGCATGGCCCAGCTGGAAGGGGACTTTGCAGTGGAAGATTTCCTGGACGAATCCTCGGATTTCGCCATCGGCGTGGACGAGATTTCAACCCGATTTGCCGATGAAGGTGAACCTGCCAACCTGCTCATCTTGGGCGACGTCCTTGACCCGCGGGTGTTCGCCGCCATCGACGAGTTCCGCCAAAACATGGACGCCTTGCCCGATGGGGTGCCCGACAAGATCACCCGTCAACCCGACGGCACCATCGATATCCTCGCCCTCGACGAGATGGTGTTTGCTGCGCAAGGCAGCATGGTGCTGGACAGCGCGCCCTTTGAGGCGGCAGGGTGGCAGCCAGACGAGGAGGGTCACGGCGTCAACTGCAGCCTTGCTGGCAACGGACCGCTGATGGACACCGGTGACCGGGATTGTTTGGCGTTCTTCTACGGCTACCTCTCGCTGTACGGGGTGCCCGGGGTTGGACCCATTCCCGACATCCCAGCAAGCATCGTTCAACTGTACATCATGCCCGTTGTTGACCTTGACCCGCTGCGTCCCTGGTTGGACATCAACGGGGAACCAGCAGCCTACGACATGATGCAGATTCGCTTTGGAATGACACAACCCGAGGACTTCCCCGGCATGACCGGTGGCGTAGCAGAAGTGTGGCGCGACCTCGAGGTGTTCACGAACCTTTCCAGCGGCACCTACGATGCCCCCGGCGAAGCGAACGAAGACCAGCCACTCACATGGGTCATGCTGACCGGACGCCCCATCACCCGATTTACCGCCGCCACGGCAATGCAGGACGAGATGCAATCCTCGCTCGTCCTCGGCTCCCTCTTCGTGTTCATCTCCCTCAGCATCGGCTTCCGCTCGCCCAAACAAGCGGCGGTGACCTTCGTGCCCATTCTGTTGGTGGTTGTGTGGCTGTACGGACTGATGTACGCCACCGGCGCATCGCTCAACATCGTCACGGTCACCATCGCCACGATTTCGTTGGGGGTGGGCATCGACTATTGCATTCACGTCACGGAGCGGTACAGAGAGGACAGAGACAAGGGGCTCGGTCACGACGAAGCGCTCGTTGCCGTGGGCGGTGCCTGCGGTTTGGCTTTGCTGGGCTCGGCCACCTCCGACATCGCTGGTTTCCTCGTGATCGCGCTCTCGCCCATGGGGTTGTTCGCCAACTTCGGCGTGTTCTCGGCTGCGATGATCGCCCTGTCCCTGCTCGCCAGTTTGGTGCTAACCACCGCCGCGCTCGGCCTCATTCATCGTCCTCCTGGCCCGACAAGCGGAAGTAACGGCGACGCGGGTGAAACCGCAGCCACCCTCCACGACACAGCCACGCAAGTTGCATGATCAGGATTCTTGAGGTATTTTCATAGCGTTGCCCGGTCATCTGCCACCATGAGCGATGCACAGGCCTACTACGACCAAGTGCTCGGCATGGGTCACACGGAAGCCAATGCCTTGGCCTACACACGCCAGCACTACCCCGATTTTCTTCCGGCACCCGCCATTCAAGCACCCTCGCCCGCGCCGGTGCCGCAACCCACCGCTGAACTTCAACCGGCGGTGATGCAACCCGCTGCGGTCACGTCGGCTCCCGTGGCCTCGCCTCAACCCGCCACCTCAACGGCCGTGGCGCAACCCAGCGTGGCGCTTCCCACAGCGGTTCCCGCGATGGCCTCGCCCAACCCTGCCGTCGCTGTGGGGGCGCCGGCCCTTGGCGCCACCCCCCAGCCGTACCTGCCCATGGTCAAGGCGGGACCGTCGCCGGCCATGGCGTACGCCGCTGTTGTCCTGCTGTTGGTCGGTGCGCTGCTCGGTGTGACGGCCCAGTTCAACCACGAATGGCTCATCAGCAACGAAGACGACACAACCGGATTGAGCGCGGGACTGACCACGATTCAACTCGATTGTTCGCAGAGCGATGTGCCTGCAGAGAGCACGCTGACCAAACAGAACGTGGTCGACCAATGCAAGGTGTTCACCTACGGCTTGTTTGCCGAGGACATGGAAGCTGCTGCGGCAGAAAACAAGTCGGCTGACGACCTCGACGATGTCCTCGTCGGGAATTACGAGGATTATTGCGACAACACCTACACGTTCGCCTCCGCTTTCGCCATGGGGAACGAGACCGCACTGGAGGATTTGGCCGAGGCTCGGGACACGTGCCTTGAGACCCCCGCTGCTGGTTCGACGGGTGGCCTTGTGCTCTGGATGGGTTTCATTGGCGCTGTGCTGGGTACCCTCATGTTGGGTGCTGGCTCCTTGGGTTACCGACTGCCCTCCGAGGCCGAGAAGCACGGCAAGTGGGTTGGCATGGCCGCCGGTGTGCTGATGCTCCTCGCCGTGTTGGTGTGGTGGGTCCTGCTGCCCGACACCGACACCGACACCAGCGCTGGCATGGGCGTCTGGGTGACGGTCCTTGGCGGTGTGCTTTCCATCACAGCGGGTGTGTTGGCCTTCCTGGACAAGAAGTGAACGCTGATGGGGCGGTGGCTTCATCAAGGATTGAGCCTGCGCTCATCGTGCCGTCTTTGGGGTTGACCCCGGGAAGGTGGTGGCGACATGGCAGGCAACGAACCCGACAAGGCCGACGCTGAGGACGACGACGAAGACTGGATGGCGTACGCCAATGCCGGCTTCGGCGAAACCAACTATTCGTTGTGGGACGAGGTGGACGAAACCGCCGAAATCGTCGACGACGACCTCGACCAAGGGTCCCTTGAGGTTCCCGACCAGTTGGGCACGCACATGGAGGAGATCCCCCGTGCCCCTTCGCCGGCAGGCCACAAGCACCTCGTGCGCATCGGCACCTGCGATGCCTGTTTGGGCCGCGTTGGCGGGAAAATGCACTACGGCCAATCCATGGAAGCGGCTGGCAAGGACGTGCGTCAAGCCGTGCTGGACCGCGATGCGCACCTGGCATCTGCCCGTGAGGACGTGCCGTTGTGCCCGTTCTGTGAGAACCTGTTTGAAGAGGTGGAACTGCTCACGGACATCATTTTTGACGCAGTCCAGCCCTACGAACTCAACCGACTGCAACTCGGCGCACGCTTCCCCAAGGACCAAACCGAGGGCGAAGATGAACTGCGGAAGCGGTTCGGTGCGGGCGGCAGTGAAGCACTGAAGGCGGCACTGGTCAACGCCATCGCTCGCCGATTGCACGAGCGTCTTGACAACGTCACGATGGTCAACGAGAAGCCCGACGTCCTGGCGCTCATCGACGTGCTCACCTTGACCGTGGACCTCGACGTCCGTGCGGTCTATGTTTACGGTCGCTACCGAAAACTGGAGCGCGGCATTCCCCAGACACGTTGGCCGTGCCGCGCTTGCAAAGGGCGTGGGTGCGAGCGCTGCGACCACACGGGGTTGCAGTACGAACGAAGCGTTCAGGACCTCATTGGCAACCCAATGATGACGGCATTGGAAGGCAAGGAACACGCCTTCCACGGCATGGGCCGAGAAGACATCGACGTTCGCTGCCTCGGCCAGGGACGCCCGTTCGTCATGGAGATCAAAGAACCGAAAAAACGGGCGTTCAGCGCCGCGAAGTTGACCGAGATGATCAACGAACAAGCAGGTGGTTCCGTTGAAGTCTCGAGCCTCCGACCGTCCAATCGCAAAGAAGTGGTGCGCATCAAGGACACGCCGGCTGAGAAATCGTACACCATTCGCTTCACGCTGGAACCCATGAACGCGGCAGAATTGGCCGTGCTTACCGCTCCCGTTGACCTCACCGACGGCGGCGGAAAAGGTCGCAACAAGAAGCGGCGCCGCCAACGACGGGGGGACGATGCGTCCGACCGAACCAAGCCGCTGGATGCCCCCATCGAAACCCCCGCCACGCGCCCCAGCGACGAGGCGATGGCGAAGATGAAGAAAGCCGAGTTGGTCGCCTTGTGCGAGGAACACGGCTTGGCCAAAACCGGGACCAAACCGGTGCTGATTGAACGGCTGCAGGAAGCCCTTCCGCCGGCGCCTGAGGTGTTTGCGTTGCCCAGCGACGAGGTGATCATCCAGGTGATCGAGGGACTGAAGGGCGTCAAATTGGCACAGCGAACCCCCGAACGCGTGAGCCACCGTCGCGCTGACCTGATTCGCAAGCGGACCGTGTTCGAATCCCACACACCCACCATCGAGGTCAACGAAGACGGTCAGCGCGAGGTGGAATTCACCCTTCGTTGTGAATCCGGCACCTACGTCAAGGAGACCGTGCACGGGGACAGCGGACGCACCCAACCCTCGGTGGCCTCCCTCATCCGAGCCAAATGCAACGTCGTGTGGCTCGACGTGGGCGACATTCACGCCGACTGAGCCGCTGCCGCTTGCAGGCGCTCAGAACCGCGGTCGCGGTGCTTATATGGGGAAGGTGGGTCGGCAACATGCTCCGAAGAGGCGCTTGCGCTGATTTCGGACAACGGAGGCGAAGAAGATGAAGCGTTCCAAGGGCCAGCGAGTGGGCACCCGAAGCATCCTGCGACGACGAAAGAACGAGCGCAGCCGACTGAACATTTCCCGTGTCATGCACGACTACGAGGAAGGCGACCGCGTGGCCATCGTCCTCGACGGCGGTCAACAGGGCGGCATGCCCCACCGCCGCTTCCACGGCCGAACCGGCTTCATCCAGAAGCGCCAAGGCGTCGCCTGGATCGTCGCCGTCAAAGACGGCAACATGCAAAAGACGGTCATCGCCCGTCCCGAACACCTCCGACCGCTGGAGTGATTTTTCATGACCGAAGAAGACAAGTTCCTCGATTTCGCCACTGTGCGCGAGATGCTGTACGACGCTCAGGACCGTCGTGGTCAACTGAAGTACGAACAGAAGTGGGCCCTGCAACACGCCGAGTGGGCTGCCAGCGAAGCCCGCACGGGCTACTCCACCGACCCCGCCACCTTCCAAGAACTGCGCGAGAAACTCCATGATGTCGAGACCATCGCCAAGCACCCCGAGTTGGCCGCCAAGTTGGCTGAATTGATGCCCATGGCTCCCGAGGACGTGCGTGCCGTGTTCGGCTCAAAGCGCATCGTCATTGACGACAGCGAGGTGTCGGCCGTGCTCGACATCGTTCGCCAAGTCATCGGCGTCCAGTGATCCCTCCGAGGTGAGACCATGACCGATGATCGGCGTAAGCGCCACGTGAACGTGCCTTCCGGCCCAAAGAAGAAGGCCACGCCTGACCCCTCCTCCTACAAGATGAGCCGCCCCACCACGGGTCGTACCGAGGTGCCCAAACCCCAACCCAAACCCGACCCCAGCACGCAACGGCAAGGGCGTCGTGAAGGCGGGCAAGGTCGTCAACAAGGCGGCCGTGGGCCCCGCCAAGGCGGTCGGCAGCACGGCGGCCGAGGCCGAGGGCCCCAGCAACGCCGACCCACCCCCCAGCGTCCTGAGGCGCTGAAAGGTGAAACCTGGGGTCGCGTCATCGAGCACGACACCAAGGACAACGTCGCCACCGTCATGGCTGAGCGCACGCTGGCGTTTGTACGAGCCAAGATCAAGCCCGAGGTCAACATGATGATGCCCAACCAGCGCATCAACATCGGCACCGACAAAGCAGCACGCCCCGAAGTGGTGCACTTCATCGGCATGGCGCGCCTTGATCGGATGACCAACATGGCACGCACCGACCTTCCTTTGGTGGTTCAACTGTTCGTTGAGGAGCATGCTCAGCACTTCGTTGACGCGTTCTTCAACCGAGCCGGCCCCTTGTCCATCAAGCAACATTCGTTTGAATTGCTGCCCGATGTTGGTTCGGTCAAAGCGAAAAACATGGTCAAGGCCCGAGAGCAAGTGGGCGTTTTTGCGTCCATGGACGAATTGAACGCTCAATGCCGTATCAACGGTGCTGAATTGCTCGCACGTCGCTTCGTCCAAGAGCTGGAGGACAAGGACCTCCAACCCCGTCTCACGGAGCTGCTCTTGCCGGTGGGTGCATGAATCGCGCACGACGACTCGTCGATGCCCTGCGGGCCCTCCAACCCCCGAAGAAAGCGCTTGGCCAGCATTTTTTGGTGCTCGACGAGGTGCTTGAGGCCACTGTGGCATGGGCGGAAGTCAACAGCGACGACCACGTGCTTGAGGTCGGCCCGGGTCCAGGCGTGCTCACCGAGGCCCTGCTGGCGACGGGGTGCACGGTGACGGCCATTGAACTGGATGAAGGCGCATGCGAACACCTCAAACGCGCCTTCAGCGAAGCCCTCACCTCAAGACAGTTGACCTTGCTCGAAGGGGACGCTTTGACCGTCAACTGGCCCAACGGCATCACCAAGGTGGTTGCCAACATTCCCTACCAAATCTCCTCGCCCCTTATCGACCGCATCACGAAAGCTCACCGTCACCCGCACAGTGAACCGCTGGAGCAGGTGGTGCTGCTGGTTCAGGAGGAATTTGCGGAACGCGTCGTGATGGAGTACGAAAGCGACGTGGGCTCCTTGGGCATGGTGGTGGCCTTGGATTTCGATGCCGACATGGGCATCCGCGTTGGACCCCACGCCTTCTCACCCATGCCAAAAATTCACTCAAGGTTGCTGAAACTGGAACCGCACGACGAGGATTGGCCTTGCGATCGCCGACTCCTGGTCATGATGATTCAGCAAGCGTTTGCAGAACGTCGCAAGAAGTTACGCAGCACCCTCAAGCGGCCGCCAAAACGCATTGGTCGCGTGCCCGGGTGGCACGCCAGCCGATGGCGAACGGCCTACGAGGCACTTGTTGACGACGAGCGCATGGAGCAGCGACCTGAAGTGTTTGAGCTCGACGATTGGGTTGAGTTGGGCATGGCGTTCGTTGAGGTGGAGAACGGGGCCTGAGCCTTCAAAACCTCTCAACGGATTGAACGAATGCGGGAGAGAGTTTTCTTATGAGCGCCTGCTCGCGTTGACTTGTCGGAGGGGATGCTATGGCGAAGAAGGACACCTACCTTGCATTGTTGCGCCGTGGCATTGACGACACGACAGCCAACCAGTTGGCTGATGCGGGTCTGAAAATCGGCGATTTGAAGAAAATCGACCAGGACATGCTGATTGAAAACTACGGGCTCAAAGAAGAAATCGCCCGTGGTGTCATTGAAATCATCAAGGCCGGACCGCAATCGCACGGGAAGGAACGCTTCTTGTCGAAGGTTTTGGCTCCGGAACGAAAACAGGAATCTCGGATTGAAGAGATGAAATTCCAGCGCAAGCAGAAGGACGTCTTGACCGAACTAGCCGAGCAAAAAGAACGCTTGAAGATCGCCAAAGTCGAAGCCTTCCGAGCCCAGAAGCTCATCATGAACCGCCTCGGCAAAACCGTTGAACTCATCGTGAAGCTGGAAAACAACCTGCACGACGAGGGCAAAGACGACCAGAAGGTCAAGATTCGCGACCAGCTTGAAACCCGTGGGCTTGAAGCCGCCCGCGACCACGAAATGCTCGAACTCGAGGGCACCCCTCAGGACATCGTTGACTTTCGACGCTTGCATGTGCCCGGCATGATCTTCCACGCTTGCCCGGAATGCGGTGACGAGTTGGACCCGCGTCAATCCCGGGACACCGATCAACCCGATTCGTGGGCGTTCATTTGTTGGGAGTGTGAAACGAGTTTCACGCCGCAACTCACCCTCAAGGTCGAAGCGCTGCTCGACGGTCCCGAGCGCATCATCGTCGACCCCGACGCCCCTCCTCGCAACCCCGTGCCGCCCAAGCCGGCCTCGATGGACTTCTCCTCGGTCAACGACCTCATCCGTCGCGACCTCGAACAGACCGGCGCCACCGCCGACGAGATGACCAAGGTCGTCGAAGAAAGCGTGGTCGCCGGCGGTCTGATGGACATCAACGATTGGATCGACCAGACCTTGGGCGCCAAGAACTACATCCAAGCCCAGGAAGATCGCGAGGATTTCATTCTACGAACCGGAGCCGGCGCTACGAAGTTCAACAAGTGGATGAAGAAAGCCGGGCTGTTTTTCAACAAACAAACCGGACGTTGGACGCGCGAAAAGGGTCGATGAGGCGTCGTCATGGCGGACGGATCGGCTGGCGTGTTGTTGGACGAACGTCGACCTGAAACGTCGACGCCTCCTGCTCCAGTGATTCGCTTCCTTCGCGGTGCGGTGCTGCTCGGGCAGTGCCCGGTCAACCCCGGCGAGACCATCGTGGATCACGCTGAAGCTTGCGGCATTTCGCTGCCGACCAACTGCACATCGGGCACCTGCGGCACGTGCATGGTCAGCCTCATCCTCGGCGAGGTCCCGTTGCCGGAAGAACTGCCACCCGGTCTTGACGATTTTCTGGTCGAAGAAGGGGCCCGTTTGGGATGCATCGGGCGTCCGAGGGGCGACGTGGACATCGACATCCGTCCACCGATTTGAGGTGGTCCCGTGTTCGAAACATGGGATGCGTGGGATTGGGCGATCTTGGTCGTTGACATCGTGGCCATCGCCATCGTCGCCACCTTTCTCAAGCGGAAAATTCAGCATAAAATCGCTGAAGTGGAAGCACGCCAAGCCCACCATTTACGCATGAAGAAAACGGCGTCCTCTCGCGCCGATTCCGACCAACCGGGCAAAGAAACGGGGTAGGGCAAACCCACCCACAATGACCGTCAGCCGCACCGTTTGAATCGTCTGCGCTTCACCGACCGATGGTTGATGAACCCTTGACGACGTATGGCGTCCATGGGCGAGCGGGGCGTGGAAACCACCACGGGACCGCTTCCCATCGGTGAATTTGCTCAATTCGTTCAGCGCACCGTCAAACAGGACCCGATGTTCCAACACCAAGCCCTCATCGGAGAGGTTTCGCAGTGGAAAACCCACAACGGCAACGTCTACTTCACGTTGCGCGATGAGGTCGGGCAGATGAACTGCGTCATTTGGCGCAGCGCCCGGTTGGCGGTGGACCCTTCGATCAAAGAAGGCGCGAAGGTCGTGGTGATCGCCAGCCTCGACCTTTGGCCCAAACGTGGGAACCTCCAGCTGGTGGTGGTTCGCATCCAACCGGTGCAAACCTTGGGTGACATGGAACGCATCAAGCGCGAGCTGATCGAGGCGCTCCGATCGGAAGGGGCCCTCGATGCACCCAAACGACGGTTGCCGTCCTTGCCCAAGCACGTGGCGATCGTCACCGGAACCCGTTCGGCCGCCCTCTCCGACATGATGCGACTCATCAGCGACCGTTGGCCTGGCTTGCGCACGACGGTGATCGGTGTGATGGTGCAGGGCGAACTCGCCCCCTCATCCATCGTTCGCGGGTTGGCTGTCTCGCGACGGTTGGCCGACCCGCAGGTAGCCGCAAAGCTGGGCCTGCCACCCGTGGATGCCGTCATCGTGGGCCGCGGAGGTGGGTCGGCCGAAGACTTGTGGGCGTTCAACCTCGAACCCGTTGTGCGAGCCGTCATGGTCAGCCCCGTGCCCATCGTTTCAGCGGTCGGTCACGAACAAGACATGCTCGTCACGGATTTGGTCGCCGACGTGCGGGCCTCGACGCCGTCGAACGCTGTTGAGCGGCTGGTGCCGGACCGCCACGGGACGTTGATGCTGCACGACGAGGTCGCGCTTCGTTTGCATCAGGGCGCACAGCGTGCTTTGGGCCAACAGCGGCAACGGTTGCACCTGCTCACCGCTCGCTTGAAGCAGGCGCCTGCCAAAGGGCTCCGAACCGCTCAAGCCCGTCTCGAGCGAGGGCGGCAAGGATTGGAACGGGGTGTGCGCCAGCACGTGGCTGAGCAACGCCGTCGCATGGAGCGATGCCGCACCGCTCTGACCATGAGCCACCCCCAACGCGTGCTCGAGCGCGGCTACGTCCTTGCCAACGACCCATCCGGCAACGTTGTCACAGCCGCCAGTACCCTGGCCGTCGGTCAGGCCATCACCTTCCATTTCGCTGACGGGGCCGCCACGGCCGACGTCACGAAGGTGGACCTGAAGGAGGACAACACATGAGTGAAGCAGACCCCACGTACGACGAAGCCATGCAGCGGTTGGAAACCATCGTGAGTCAATTGGAGCGCGGTGGGCTCAACCTCGAAGCCACCATGGCCCTGTTTGAGGAAGGGACGGCGCTTCTTGCTCGTTGCCAATCGGAACTGGACGAGGTGGAGGGGCGCATCGCCGAACTCACCTTGGACGAAGCCGAAGCGTTGGTCGAGGAGTCTTGAGGACCGGAAGGTGGAAAACCCGCTCACACCAACCTGATTTGAGGTACGTTCCATGGCTCGCAAACCTTCGGCGTTCGAACGGCGTATCGCTCGAGCCCTCAAGGGATGGAACGACCCCCACGATCAGCGTCCCTATCCCGAGTTGGAAACGGTTCAGCGCCTCGAGATTCTCGCTGATGGTGAGGTCAACCTAACGGTACGGCCGCTGAGGCCCCACTGCCCCTGTTGCCTGCTGGATTTGGAGGCACTGCGCCGCCATTTGAGCGGTGTGAAAGGGGCACGATTCGTCCACATTGAAGTGGTGGACATCCCTGGAGCCCCGCGCTGGACCCGAGCCATCAACCGGTGATGCCAGCCCGTTCGTGAACGCGTCGCAGCACCAAGAAGGCCGGAATGGACCAACCCAACACGGCAGCGAGCCATGCCACCAGGCTTCCAAGCACGGCACCAAACGCCGGCATGGACCACATGGCCACGTTGGCGTACACGGCGACACTGGCACCGCCCAGCATCATCGGCCCGGCAGCCCCTTGGGGGACGGTGGGGCCTTGGGCCAACCACAGGGCGACCATGCTGGTGAGAAAAATAGCGGGAAACACGCTGGCCAACCCCGCCAACAGCGGGTAGCCGAGACCGGCCATCCAAACGGCCACGCCGATGGCGGCAGCGGCCATGCTGCCGCGTGCGAGCAGGACGGTGGTGGACACCGCGTTGTTGCCTTTCGGGGTAGGATGAGGACGGCGGTTGAACCACACCGCCGTGACCAGCAAGAGAACAAGGCCAACAGCTGCCAGCTCCTGTTCGGTGAACATCACGCCAAATCGGGTGTTTTGCAGCAGAAACCACACACCAAAGCCCAGCACGCCCCAGCACGCAAGCGCGCCCACGGTGGTCCACATCAGCGGGCGGGAGGAGTTGACGAACCACCGGGGGAGCACCAACCAAGCCCCCAAAAACAGGGCATTGAGCAACATGCCGAGGGGCACCACCATCATGCTGCTGACAAGCTCCTCTTCACCGCCTGCCATGTACAAGCCGATCCCGGCGGGTACGATGGTCGAAGGAGCCGTGCCGAGCAACCCCCCGATGAGCCCTCCCCACCGTTCAATCGCCACGGTGACCGCCGTTGCGACCAAACCCGCCAACACGGCGGACACGAGGATGGACGCCCACACGGTCTCAACTCCGGTCCCTTAGGGCTTCATCCAAGCGCTTCAGGCCCCCGCCGGTCCATTCTTCAACGGGTTGGCCAGCGCGGTACAACACGTTGAACGGCACCCAATCGATGTGTTCTGTCCACGGTTGTGCTGCCTTGAACGCTGCCCCCTCGGTGGAACGGAGGTCCAGTTCAATGGCCCGGAACCCAGCCACGGTGCTCGTGTACGTTGCCAGTTCGTCGTGCCAAGCCCGGCAGTCATCGCACGTGGGTCGACCGAGCACCAGCAGCGTGGGTTCGGCTCGTTCCAACACGGCCCAACCGCTGTCGGCCCATGCTTCGACCATCATGCCTTCGCCTCAAGCGTACGATGCGAGGTTGACAATGTCCTGAAGTTCGATGGTTTTCGAACCCCGCTCCTTGGCGATATCGGCGGCTCGCGTCAGCCTGGATCGCATCCAGCCCAGCGACATCATGCCACGCATCTTGTTGATGGTCTCAATGAAATGCATGGGGTTGCTGCCCAACTGAGCGTGTTCACGAATGTCCGATTCAAGGTCCTCAAAGACCTCAGCGTAGAGGTCGAGCAGCTCATCAAGGGCATCTTTGGACACCGTCATGCGAGCGATGCTACGCGCCATCGACAGCAACGCCGTCGGCGTTACCAACCCGCCGGTTTGGCTGGCGATGAACTCGTTCGTACCGCCCTCCGACACCTGTGGTACGTCGCCATCCTCGTCGCCCTCCGGCGCCTTCAGGTTGTGCACTGCACGGTCAAGGTGGCGGGGTTTGATGGTTGACACGCGATCGCGTTCGGCGGCTTCGGATGCATGGCGAAGCAGCGAAGCAAGGTGCGATTCAAGATGCTCGATGCCCGCTTGAACGGCGGCGGAGCCCACCGAATCGATGGCATCGATGCGGTCGATCATCAACTCGCGTGTGCGGTTGTAATTCAGCCGAGACCGAGCAGGGTCGTCCAGGGTCTTTCGCTCGGGGTCTTGGGTCAGGGTGTCGTTCTCCATGCGAGGGACCAAACGGTCCAATTCTTCACACAGGAGTTCCACCAGCCGAGACTTGACGTCACCGGACAGGCGCATCGTGGTATAGTGCGCCGACACGGCGGCAATGTGACTGGGGGAATAGGGCTTGGCGACCATGCCCCCGCAAACCCTCGCACCGTCTTTGAATGATGTGGTGAGTGGCGTTCACTCGGTCAAACCGTCGTCTCTGGACAGCACCTGATTGAACTCCCAGGCATGAAGGCACTCGTGCCCGCCGAGAAACCCGCCGGCTTCGCGGGAAGGGCCGATGAATTCAGCACCGCACATCTGGCAAAACACGTTCACAATGAGTTCGTTGTAGTAGGTGCCGTTGGCCGTCACCCGCTTTTCGATGCGCTTACCGATATCGTCGTGGTCCCAACCTTCGGTTTTCGTGCACACTTCATCGCTCACCGGCTCTTGGGTCATCTTCACCACTCCATCAACCAGGGCACGGCGCCGTCGGCCGTGATGGGGCGCATGCCCTCTTCGTCCAGCACCCACGTGTCTTCGGTACCGACGCTGCCCTCTGCGTACACCACCTTGGGTTCGATCGCCATCGTTCCTCCGACCTCCATGGCCCGGTCGAAACCGTGCGCCACCACCGGCGATTCGTCCAACTGCAGGCCAATGGAATGGCCCAGGAAGCGACTCTGATCGGGCGCTTGTCCCATCAAATGGTCGGCGTAGCCAAGTTCGGCCGCCAGCGCAGCCCCCGCCTCCCACGCTTTCGAACAAGGTTCGCGCTGGTCCAGCACGTCCACCACGGTGTCCTTCACCGCCAGCATGTCGTCAAGACGCTGCTGCCAGGTTTCGTTGAGTCGACCCGCCACGTACATGCGCGTGGCGTCCACCATGTAGCCGCGATGGGCGTGAACCAAATCCACGAGGACGGGTTCGTTGGGTTTCACCTTGGTGAACCCCGAACCCATGCCGGACAGCGGGTGGGCCCCGGTGCCGCCCACGGCCGAGTCGAAAAACGAGGGAATACCACCGGCACGGCCGGCCACGATGACCCCGCGGTCGCACTGCAAGGGGTAGCGGCGCATCTGGACGTTTCCGCCAAAGCCTTCGCTGCGGCTGACGGCTTCGGCCGCTGCCACCATGTCGAGCTCGCTGATGCCCTCACCACCGATGGCCTGAACGGCTTCGAACATGCGGACCTGAACGGACGCAGCGATGTCCATTTGCTCCAGTTCCCACGAAGATTTGACTTCACGTTGCCGATGGACCACGGCGGTGATGTCCGATGCATCCCCCAACGCCGACATCGCCGAGGCAAAGCGAGCGGTGAACGAAGCCGGAGCCTCACCGTACTGGAGGCCAGGTGCCCGTTCAACCCCCATGGCCCGAAGGGTGTCTGAAAACGTGGACAAACGAGGAAACGCCCGGACGGCATGGGGTGCATCGTCACCGCCGGCCTCAAACACCGCCCGGGACAAGGAGCGACGAACAAAGGCCACCGGCCCGTCCCCACCGGCCTCCACACTGCCGCCCGCCCCTTTGGCCGGGACGAACAGCGACCCGTCTTGGCGACCGCCAGCGAAGTAGTAGAGGTCAACGGGGTGTTGAATCAACGCACCGGGAAGGTCGGCATCGGCCAACATCTCGGCCAAACGGGCCTGCCGGGCCTGAAGTTCAGCGACCGGCACGCGCCAATCTTCACCGTCGGGCCCCACCAAATCGTCCGTGGACCAAGGGGCCATGCTGTTGCGTGCTTGGCGATTGTTCAAAATCGCATCGGCCCGCCTTGCCCATCCGACACCAGGAAAATGGAATCGGCGCCGCCACACAACTCGAAACTTGAGCGGATGTTGTGAAGGCACCACCAGGCTGATCGGCTGCTGCGCTCGGTTCAAACCGAAGAAGGGAGGGGGACCGGTTCGACGGGAGCTGTCACCGACGCCAAGCGTTGCTCCGCAATGTCGCAGTATTCGGACGAGAGGTCAAAGCCGATGTAGCGACGGCCGTGCATTTTAGCAGCGACGCAGGTGGTGCCCGAACCGTTGAACGGGTCGAGCACGACATCCCCGGTGAACGAGTACATCTCAATGCACCGCTTGGGCAATTCAACGGGGAACGGTGCAGGGTGATTCACACGGGACGCCCGTTCGGTCGCAAACGACCAGATGGATTTCGTGTGTTGAATGAAATCGTCGCGCGGGATCGTGTCCAACCGCCCTTCTTCTCGCTCCTTTTTCGTGCGGGGTAGCTTGTAATCGCCCTTGGAAAACACGAGGATGTATTCGTGGATGTCCCGCAAGCAAGGGTTGGAGGCGGACTGGAAGGAACCCCAAGCGCACGAAGAGCCTGCACTCGCCGATTTGTCCCAAATGATTTCGCCACGCATCAGGAAACCGATGTTGTTCATGATGAGATTGATGTGCGATGACAAAGGAATGTACGGTTTACGACCCAAGTTGGCCACGTTGACCACCATGCGTCCGCCGGGGGTGAGGACGCGGTAGCACTCAGCGAACACGTCGTGCAGCAAGCCGAGGTACTCGTCCAGCGCGAGGTCCTCGTCGTAGGCTTTTGAGGCGTTGTAAGGGGGCGAGGTGACCACCAGGTGGACGCAATTGTCAGGCAACGGCATCGATCTCGAGTCCCCGCAAATCACGCTGTCCAGCCGTTCGGACGGGCACGGTTGAGCCTCACCCACATCACGAGCGGCGACCAGGCCCTCGTTCATGCGGCTACCGTAGTACACCGAGGCGTCGTGACCCTCGCGCTTGGAGACTCCGAACGCCGACGTAGCGGTGTTCGCACGGCGACGAGCCCGACCCATCGTGGACGGGTTCTTGTCGGCGTCGTCAACCATGGTCATCAGCGGTGTTGACCGCCTTATGACATTTCGCGCCTTGGAGGGGGTGGAAGCGCGCGTTGTGCAAGTGTTCAATACAACCCGACCAGCCCAAGGCAAGCCTCAATTTGCCGTTCCAACGCCTCCAACGGCAAAGCCGACTGCCGGTTAAACCGAAACGTGGTCTTTCCGTGGAGTGCGTTGCGGAGCCCGGGCTCCATGGCCCCGGGGTGATAGTACAGCGGCAGGAGGTACAAGCCAACGTGCCGCTTCTGAATGCGCAACTTGAGGAACGGGCGGCCGGACGGCGTGTCCACCGCCCACTCACCGGGCTCATCCACGGTTTCCACCAGCGTTGCACACAACGGACGAAGCTGCGATTGGATGGCCGCCCAGACGAACAGCAAACCCTCGTTTTTCACGCAACTCACTCTCGTTTTCCACCAACGGCCCGTCGACGGTTGATGGTGGGTTCCAACACAGGGATGAAAAACTGCTTGCCCTTGGTGATGACATGGTCAAGGTGCTCACCTTGGACGACGTGAACGTCGAAGGCAAGACCGTCCTCGTTCGCGTGGACATCAACAGCCCGCTTGACCCAGCGACCAAGGCGTTCCTTGACGACACCCGCATCCAAGCCATTCTGCCCACCTTGCAACGCCTGGTGAAGGCTCGGGTGATCTTGTTGGCCCATCAATCCCGACCGGGAAAGAACGACTTCACCAGCACCCTCGGCCATGCTCGCGAACTCGGTCGTTTGCTCGGTCGCCCCGTCAAGTGGGTCGATGACATCCACGGTGCCAAGGCGATGGGCGCCATTGAGGCCCTCCAGCCCGGCGACATCCTCATGCTCAACAACGTTCGAATGGACCAGGAGGAAGTGACCGTCAAAGGCGATGCTGAGACGATGGCTGAAACGGCCATGGTGCAACATCTCGCCAGCGTAGCAGACCTGTTTGTCAACGATGCGTTCGCCTGCGCCCACCGTTCGACACCCTCCATCGTTGGGTTCACGCACCTGCTGCCCTGCGTGGCGGGCGAGTTGATGGGCAACGAACTGAAGAAACTCAGCCAAGCCTTGGAGGCCCCAGCCCGACCGTGTTTGGCGGTCTTGGGCGGGGTCAAGGTCGACGATTCCATCCAAGTGGCCGACAACATGCTGCGCAACGGCATCGCCGATGCCGTGTGGCCCACCGGTGGGGTGGCGAACCTGCTGCTTGATCTCGCCGGTATCGACATTGGCGACGTGAACCGATCCTTCCTCAAAGGCGAACTTGGCGACAACTGGACCTCGACGGTGAAGCAGGCCAAAGCCATCGTCGAAGCGTTCGGTGACCGCATTCACCTGCCCGTGGACGTGGCGGCCAATGTGGAGGGAAATCGCGTGGACCTCAAACTGGAGGACTTGCCCGTCGAGGCCCCCTTGTTTGACCTGGGGCTGGCGTCGGTTCGCCACCTCTCCAACGCCATCAAATCCGCCGGGACCATTATTCTCAACGGACCTGCAGGCGTCTTTGAGCTCAACGACTTCGCCCTTGGCACCGTCGAGATGCTCAACGCCTGCGCCGAGTCGGAGGGCTACGCTGTGATGGGTGGCGGCCATACGGCCACGCTCGTAGCCAAACGCGGCCTCGCCCACAAAATGGGCCACGTGTCGACCGGTGGCGGTGCGTGTTTGGACTTCATTGCAGGACGTACCCTTCCGGCCATCGCCAGCCTTGAAGCGAGCGCTGCGTCGTTCAGCATGGCCGTGAGCAGCGCTGCGAAAAAGAACGCATGAGGAGCCACTGGGGAGACTCGAACTCCCGACCTTCTGATTACGAATCAGATGCTC
>WTJK01000043.1:0-15496 GCA_011524855.1 Methanobacteriota archaeon
AGGGCCAAGGTCAGGGCCAAGGTCAAGGCCAAGGTCAAGGCCAAGGTCAGGGCCAGCAAGGTCAGCAGGGCCAACAAGGTCAGCAAGGCCAGCAAGGTCAGCAGGGCCAACAAGGTCAGCAAGGCCAGCAAGGTCAGCAAGGCCAGCAAGGTCAGCAGGGCCAGCAAGGTCAGCAAGGCCAGCAAGGTCAGCAAGGCCAGCAAGGCCAGCAGCAGGACAACGGCCAAGGTCAACAGCAGCAAGGCGGCCAGCAAGGCGGCCAGCAAGGTGACCAGACCAGCCAAGATCAGAACGGTCAGAACCAGAACGGTCAGAACGAGCAGCAGCAAGGTCAGACGCAGAACGGACAGCAGGGCCAACAAGGTCAGCAGTCCGATCAGCAGCAAGGTCAGCAACTCGACAACCAGGACGAGAACGACAACGACGGCGACGGCATCCCCAATGATGTGGATAACGACGACGACAACGACGGGATCCCTGACGTGATCGATGACACGCCAATGGACCACGACGGCGACGGCGTTGATGACTTTGAGGACGATGACGCCGACGGCGATGGTATCGACGACCGCGAGGAAGTGACGGATGCCGACCCCAACAGCAACATCTACGACCACGACAACGACGGAATTTCCGACGCTGTTGACCTCGACATCGACAACGACGGTATCGACAACCGAGACGACGTTGACGACATGGGCGCAGACCTGTCGCGAGACCACGACAACGACGGTCTCAACGACGCCGATGACACCGACGACGACAACGACAACATCCTCGATGTTGACGAAGTCGGCGGCATTACCGGCAGCTACCGCTACGACCATGACAACGACGGCATCTGGGATCTTTCCGACAACGACGACGACAACGACGGTCTCATGGACTGGTTCGAAGTCAACGACGGAAACGACCTCACGGGTCAGTTCGATGCTGACAACGACGGAACCGAAGACCACGAAGATGACGACGACGACAACGACGGCATCCTCGACATCTTCGAGGCCTGACGTTCAAACGTGCATTGTCTGTCAACGAACCGATCACCGATCGGGTACAACAGGCGCTTGGGGGTCAAGGCCCCCAAGTGCCCTTTTCCATTTTCGTTCAATGTCGAATGCGGCCGTGCGGCAGCTGCGGCACCAGGACCCTCACATGCAGGTGGGGGGCGATACGGAGCATGATACGCGTACACTTTCGTGATACGAAACCCACCCGCTGATGGGGCCCTTTGAAATAGGGTATCAAGGTGGAAGAGCGTCCACGAGGTGCTGGTATGCTGAAATCTGCAAAACTCGAACAAACGCAACAACGACGTAAACTCTCGCTGGCTCTCACGCTGGTGTTTTTGATGCTGGCCAGCAGTTTGTTGGCGCTGGTTGAGGGCATCCTCGAGCAAGACGCTCCTGAGCGCGAAACCCGGCTCGTGACCGGCGGTGGCCTTGGTCTCAGCCTTGCCCAATCCACCGATCAAGGCGGTCAAGGCGGCTGGGAGGGCGGCAACGACGGCGGTATGCTGCTCGGCCACGAAGCCCTGTCCAACTTGATGTGGACCGACCCGGGCGTCGGTGCCGGCATCATCGTCGACATTTCGGTGCTCGAATTTGTCTTGCCGGCTTACGCACCGCTCCTCGAAGAGACGCAAGCAGGCGACCACGACAACGACGGGATCGATGACCTCAACGATCTCGATGACGACAACGACGGCATTTACGACTTGCTTGAGCGGTTCGACGGTTGCCACGGCACGGACCCGTACGACCACGACAACGACGGTATCCTTGACGTGGACGACTGGGACGATGACAACGACGGTATCCTCGAAGGGCCCATCGACTACGACGCCCTCGAAGCGTTGGGTCTCGACCCCCGGAACGTGTCGACCGACCGCTACCTCGATTCCACGATTGAACACCCCTACGACAACATCGGCCAAGTTGGCGATTTCTACCTCGCCGACCAGAACCCCATGGACCACGACAACGATGGCGTGACCGATGAGGACAGCGACGGCTCAGGGGCCGGTCGCTACGACGAAGACGACGACAACGACGGACGCATCGACCAATTCACGTGGCCGTGTGACATGGACTGGGACGGCGTTCCCGATTATTTCGACACCGACGATGACGGTGACGGCACCCCCGACGTGAACGACGCAGCCCCCTACGATTCCACCAACGACGGCACCATGGTCGTGGCCGCTGCAGCCAGCTCCACCGACGATCTCGTGTACGATGCCGCTGTGACGTGGACCTTTAACCAATACCGAAACTTCTCGGGTGGCGTCGACTACGTGAACTGGGAAGCCAATCGGGTGAACGCTCCAGGCGCTCCTGCCTCCGGTTTCGGCGCCTTTGGTGCTCAGGGCACTCCCTCCTTTACCACCATCGTGGACGGTGACCTCGACGGTGACGGTTCTCCCAACTTCCTCGACCCCGACAACGACAACGACGGGACGCCTGACAGCGCTGACACCGACGACGACAACGACGGCATTCTCGACATGGTGGACCCCGATTCTGACAACGACGGTATTGCCGATGCATGTATTGAAATTGATACCAACGGCGACCAAATCAGCGACTACACAGGGCTGGTCAACGGTGCCGTGACCGGTGTGAGCATCGCCGGCGGTGGCGCCAGCTATGCCGACGCCACGGATGTTCCCACTTCCACTTCGGGCTCCGGGACCGGCATGACGGTGGACATCACCACGACCGGCGGCGCGGTCACGTCGGTCACCATCAATGACCCCGGTTACGGGTACAGCTCAGGTGACACGGTGACCATCACCACCGGAAATTCCAACGCCACCATCACGGTCACCGGCGTGGACACCTTGAACTTCGAAATCCCCGGTGGCGACGGCAACAACGACGGCATCATCGATTGTGAATTGGATTACGACGGCGACCTTGACGATGACATGCGCAGACCGTTTGACCAGAACTACAACGGCATCTACGACTGGCTTGACGCTGACATGGGTGGCACCACCTCTCCTGACAACCTCGGCAACTTCGCCGTGGGCGGTGCTGACCTTCCCTACGACCTTGACAACGACAACATCGAGAACGAGAACGACTCCTTCCCGCTTGACAGTGCTGCTGATGTGGCCACGTGGAACTGCCCCACGCAAGCCAACCCCAACCCGGTCAATCCGGATCCGCGCTGCCAAACCCGTCGTGCATCCTATTCCCAGTTCAACGACTGGGACGGTGATGGGATCAGCAACTGGGACGACGTTGACGATGACAACGACGGCATCATGGACGCACTGGACATCGACTGGGACTGCGACTTGGACAACGACAACGACCTCCACATCATCAACGGTGCGTTGTACCGTGACGACGGGCCGAACGATCTGGACTCCGATGTCGACGGTGATGGTCTTGAGAACAGCATTGACTGGGACGACGACAACGATGGCATCGCCGATCTGTACGACCCGGACGACGGCAACTGTGGCGTTGTTGATTTCGACAACACCGATGCCTTTGGTACGCCCTACTACCCCGTGAACGACGGGGGCTTGCTGGACGGCAGCGCCGACTCCCAAATTTACACCGACAACACCACGGACCACTGGAACATGGTGTTCCAACACTACCCCTTCGCTGAAGTGGTGCTCAACTACAACGGCTACGATGCCACCACCACCCCGGTGACGCCCGGTATCGTGCCCGAATTCTACTGGTTCATGTTTGCTCGATGGTCACCGTACAACGGTGGCAACGACTGGGACATCGATTCGGACGGTGACTCGCTCATCAACGGTCTTGACGTCGACCAAGATGCCGACGGCATGCCCGACTGGTGGGACCAAGACGAAGGCAACGACGGCATCCTTGACGTTCACGACATTAAGATGGGTGGGACGTTCAACCAGTCCGTTTGTGGATGGACCGTTGGTAACCTCGGTCAAGGCTTTGTCTGCGGTATTTCTTACGCCCTGGCTTACAAGATGCCGCTCAACGGCGTGAACGCTCAATTCGGTGCGCCCTACTCCACGCGACCGGATGCGGCCATCAACCAGGGTGCAACGGCCGGTGGGCCCTCGGGCAACTGGGCCTGTACGCCTCTGGAAAACAACGGATGTTTCCACTACGACTTCGGCGGTGACGGGACCATCGACTCCGCCATTTCCTACTCGCAGATGGTTGACAACCGTGACGCTTGGAACACGTGGATCGGTCTGGCCACGGGCATCTGGCAGTGGAACAGCGACAACGGCCCTGAAGCCGATTTCCCCGACGAGCTCGGCGCTGACCTTCTCAAGAACAACGTGGACGGCGACGTGGACGGTGACTTCACGAACAAGACCATCGATTTGGATGACGACTACGATTCCATCTTCGACTGGTTTGACGTTGACGATGACAACGATGGCGTTTGGGACTACTTTGAGGTCGACGTCAACTTCGACCTCGACGACGACACCGGTCAAGAGAACGGGAATTTCTTCCAAGGCACGAACTGCAACGACAACGACGACGACGGGAACGACGCCGACGCCGACGATGACGGCTTCTACCAAGCGGTTTGGGACCGTGGCATCCTGTCGCAAGGTCTGCGCAGCCCAAGCCTCTACGACGTGGACAACGACAACGACGGCATCCCCGATGGTGAAGACCCCGATGACGACAACGACGGTCGTATGGACGTTGACCAGGAACTCCTTGCCGGTTGTTTCTGGGGTGAAGAGCAATCCACGTGGGATCACGACAACGACGGAACGGTCAACTGGATGGACGACGACTGGGACGGCGACGGTCTGACCAACGCCGCTGAACTGCTCGTCAGCATCACCGCTCCGTTTGACCACGACAACGATGGGACGCGGGACGACCTTGACGAGGACGACGACGAAGACGGCATGCACGACGAGGACGAAGTGTTGCTTTGGCCCACCCGTTTCAACCGCAACTCCACCAACCCGTGGGACCACGACGACTACGGCGACGGCGAGGCCATGGCCAACCCCGGCGATTCCGGAACCGGGCCTGACGCCATCGATACCGACGACGACAACGACACACGCGTCGACGTTGACTTCGACCAGGACGAAGACACGGAGATGTCCTCCGACTGGGACCACGACAACGACGGCATCCTGGACGCCGACGACAAAGCGCCCACGTACATCACACTGAATTTGCCCGACACCCTGTGGTTGGACGCTCAAAGCCCTGCCATTTTCTCAGGTCATGTGGATTGGGTCAACCCCATTTCTGGTTTGCTTGAAGCGGCGCCCAACTTGCCCGTTCAGGTGCACATCGAATGGGAAGGCAACAACACCACCGCCGTTGAAACCGTCGACGTGTTGACGAATTCGGCTGGTAACTTCAGCGTGGGGCAGTTCCTCTTCCCAGAGGACCTGGTTGTCGGTGACAACACCACCTACCGTGTGTATGCCGAAGTCACGGAGATGTTTGCGTTCAACGGCAACCAGTCGCAGTCCTACTACCTCGGAGCCGAAGCGAACATGACGGTCGACTACTCGGCGTGGACCTACTTCCGAAGCGATGAGCAACCCTTCTGGCTTGATTTCAAGGCGCACTATGCAGCGGATTGGGACCGCGGTCTCTTTGACAACCGCATTCGCAACTCGCCGATCACCTTCTCCATCTTCGGTGGCCTGTTCGGTAACTTGACCTCGCCCACCAACTTCACTGGATTGGGCAACAACGGTTACCGAACCGACGCCAGCGGCTGGGCCAGTTTGACCTTCGTGCAAGACCTGGGTATCAGCGGCACCTGGAAGCAGGTGCAGTGGAATTCCACCGCCGACAACGGCCAAGGGCAAATCCCCGGTGGTTACGAGGAAATCACCTGGAACGACCTGACCAAACAACACGATGTGGTGCTGGACGGTGACGGGAACATCGTTCGTTACGATTACACCAACACCAGCTTACCGGCAGGTGACATCGAAATCGTGGCTCGTGTTTCACCTGAACTTGCTACGGAGTGGCCGTTCCCGTATTTGCACGGTGATGAAGCTGAACCCTTCACCGTCCGCATCATGCACCGCATGAACATCGAAGGGACCTTGATTTTGGACGGTGTGAACCCCATTTACTACTACGACGCCACGGTGAACAACGGCGACGGCACGTTCGGTGCATGGTCCACGTTGTTCCATCAGCCAGCACTTGACGCTGCGGGAATCGACTACAACACGGTAGCTCCGTTCAAGCCCTACGCATCGTCGTGGGACGGAACGCCAAGCGGCCTGACCGGGGAATCCAGCCGGTTGCGTCCGTTCTTGACGGCCAACGGAACGCATTGGTTCGTTGCCCTCGTCAACGGTGGCGACAGCAACCTGCCGCCGTGTGGCCCTGTGGACCGCTTCGACCCGAACAGCCCCGTTCGTTGCGAGATCGTCCCCGAAATGAACACTGGCGATTCCTTGCAGGTCATTGGAACGGTGACCAACCGCACCAACGACCCCTGGGATCAGGACCCGGTCGCCCTTCAGGTGGACGTTGACCGCAACGGTCAGTTCCTCGGTGCCGGTGAAACGGCGTACACGCAACGCCCCATCATCGACGACAACGGCGATGCAGCCTACGACTACAACTGGTCGTGGTTCAGTCAGTACGGTGCTGGCACCTACGGCATGCGTGTGGATTTCACGAACTCGGCGTACTACTTCACCGGGAATTCGTCGACGTTGGCTCCAACGGGTGCGTACATCAACGTCACCGTCGTCGGTACCACCGACTTCATCACGACATCGCTCCCACGCTTGTACCGCAACACCAACACGACGATTCAAGCCAAACTCGTGGACAACTCGTTGCAACCCGTTCGGGAAGCACCGGTGAACTACACGTGGTCGTTTGATGGACGAACCGGTGTCAATTACACCGATGCCAACGGCTTCTTCGAAATTCCGTTCAACGTGTCGGCCACCGATGATCTGGGCAACTTCAGTCTCCAGTTCGAATACGCTGGCACCAACCTTCTGAAGGGCACAACCGTGACCCAATCGGTCTGGGTGGTCTCACGCACCTATGTGCAAGTGATCGCCGCTGACGGTAACATCCAACGCTTCGGTGACACGTGGGATTTCACCGCTCAAGTGACGGACGACAACAAAACCGCCGTTCGAGACAGCGGCGGTTCAGCCTTAACCGGTCCAACCGCCCCGAACGGGGGATTGGTTGACGTGATTTTTGAGGGTCAAGACTTCGAAGGGACGCTCCACCGTCAAGTCGTGGCTACCGTGGCGCCAAGCGCTGGCATCATCTCGCTGCCCGAGATTCAGCCCGATGGCGCTCACCTGTGCTTCTACGACGGCAACAACGACGGTGTCCCCGACCGGGACATCGACGGTGACGGGTTGGAGCCCATGGAAACCGTGGGCTGCCTCAAGTCCAACATCTCGCCGCTGAACCCACGCCTGCTGCGCGACGACCCCGAGTCGTTCCTGCCTGACGGGTTTGGGCCAGTGAACGTCATCCTGCGGTTCCAGGAGAACCTGCCCAACGAGGGCTGTCAGGAATTGGACGTGAGTTACCTCGGTATCCAGGGTGCATGGGACCCGTGCACGCAAGTTCCCGGCAACGACCATTTCCGCGTCGTGATGACCAACAATGCCAACGGGTTCAATCTCATTGGCCGTACGGTGATGTCGGTGGACGACCAGATCGTCTACACCAGTGAAATCGATCCGCTGACCGGTGAAACGGTTCCCAAACCGATGATTGTGACCGGTCAACTCAGCGATGAATTGGGCGTGAACCTCACCAACCGTAACATCCGTGTGAACTACGAGATGGTGAACGGTCAAACCGGCCCGGTGGCGTGCCAGTCCGGCCTGACCGATGCAGATGGTTACTTCTCGATCACTTGTCCGCTTTCCGACGTGTCGGCTGGCCGGGCCCGCGTGACGGTGCAGTACTCTGCTTACGACAACAACGATGCGTACCGGTACGAGAACAAGACCGTTCAAACCGAATTTGACGTGTTTTCCAACTCGACCTTGCAAATCACCGAGGTGGGGCCGTTCAAGTCGAGCGTCGATGAATTCGTCGCACAAAACGGCTCTCGCTACCCCGTGCTTTACCTCAAGGAATCGTTCCACATCGATGCGTTCCTGGCTCAAGCCAACGGTCAGATCGTGGGCGGCAAGTGCCTGAACATCTACCTTGACCCCGACGAGAACATCCGTCCTCTGGCCAGCGTTCGCACGAGCGACATCGACGGTTCCATCGAATGGTTCAGCGGCGACCCTGCTCAAAACCCGACCTTGCGCGGTGTTGAAACGACCGGTGGCCGACTGGAGGGCTTCCGAACCCTCCGTGTGGCCTTTGAGCCCGACCGAAACGTCCCTGGCGGTTGTGACCGCGACAGCTCCAACGCTCTCAACGGGTCGGCCATGGACGTCGAAGTGCTCGTTCGTTCCCGTGTTGATCTTCAGGTGAAGCAAACCTGGAGCAACCCCGGTGTGGATGAAGGCACCGTCATTGTGGGTGAAATCGCATTGCTGCGTGACCGACTTGACTTGGCTGTTGAAAACGAAGAGGTCATCTTTGCTTACCAGTTCTTCGACGATGCGACCGGTGAGTGGGTGGTGTCCGATTTGAACAACCGAACCCGCACCAACGAACAAGGCATTGCAGGGTTCGAGTGGTCGTTCAACGGGCGCTCATGCGACGGGCAGGAGTGCTCGGGACGCTGGCGCATCATCGCCTACTATCCCGGTTCGCCGTACTTCCAAGCCTCGCAGGACAACATCACCCACGAGATCACTTACCAGAAGGCCGACAGCCTCTCCGCTGAGAGTGGCTTGCTGTCACCGGGTAACCTGATGATCTTCGCCATTGTGCTGATGGGTCTGCTCATCGCCGGTGCGGTGTACTACCAGCGCGTGCAGCAGCGCCGCCAGGTCCAAGCCCTCCGTGGTATCTTGACCGACGCCATGATGCAACTCGAAGCCAGCAACGAGTACATCGCCGCCATCTTCGACTGTTACAAGAGCCTGGTTAAGCACTTCAAGAAATACGGTTTCATGAAGAAGGTCTACGAAACGGCTCGTGAATTCGAATCCGCCGTTCGTCAAGCGTTTAACATGGTGCCCGCCGATCAACTGGACAACTTCCTCTCCATCTTCGAAGAGGCCAGGTATTCCGAGCACACGATCGACGCCAGCCACCGTGACCGGGCCATGCAAACGCTCAACGCCATCACCAACTCCTTGACGATGGCACTGGGCGAAGAAGGCACGGTGAAGCGCATTGACGTGGCCAGCATCTACGACAACCAAACCAAGGCCGGTCAATTCGTGGCTGCCGATGGGTCGGTTCGTCAAGCCGGCGTGACCGAAGGCGAGAACAGCGACTTCAAGATTTGAGGCGGCCCGCCTGCGCTTGCGGGAGGGGTTGAGCGGACGCTCCAACCCCCCTCAACCTTCAAAGGCTGGAGCCCCTGTGTGGGTTCATGGACGACTGGAAGGCGCTCATCGACCAAGCCATGCAAATCGAGACGACGGACACCATCGGTGCCCACGGTTTGTACGAGCAAGGCGTGCGAGCAGCATTGGCTCAATCTCAGATGCTGCTGGGAGATTTGGAAGCCGCGCAGATCATCGAGTCCATCTACGGTGCTCTCGTGGCGTACTCCCAAACGGTCATGCTCCGCATGAAGGCGGAAGACCCCGAAGTCGGTGGCGTGGACCATGCGTTCCGAGCCGGCCAAGCCTACGGTGTGAGTTGCATCCTCAACCACTTGATCGATCAACTGACCGATGTGGCAGGCATCACGGCACTCGGTGCTCTCGACGACTTTTCGGACACGCTCCACGATGAGATCATCGTTCAAGCCAACGCAGCTGGATTAACGGTTGAATTGCTTGACGCCAAAGGTGACATCATCTTTGAGGAGTGACGGGTAAAAATCGTTGACTGCGGCGCGACCGCGGGGTTGGCCGCGTCGGTGGCTTCATAACCAAAAGGCAGGTCGGAGGGTTGCTTCTAAGCATCGAGGGAGTCAAATGAGCAACCCAGTACGTAAGACAAACGCTCAGTTGGTTGAGACCATCAACCAGCTGAAAGCCCAGTCTCGCGACACCGGCGCAGCTGTTTGGCGAGATGTGGCTATGCGCCTCTCCAAGAGTCGCAAGAATTGGGCCCAACCCAACCTTAGCCGAGTGAGCCGCCATGCCCCCGAGGGCTCCACCGTCCTCGTGCCTGGCAAACTCCTCGGCTCGGGTGAGTTGACCAACGGTCACACGATCGCCGCCTACAGCGTGAGCAACGGTGCCCGTGAGAAAATCGAAGCCGCCGGCGGTCGAGTCATGACCTATGGCGAGCTGATGAACGAAAACCCAACCGGCAAGGGGGTCGTGATCCTTGGCTGAATCCACGACCTACGTGTTTGACGCCGACGGCCTGATTCTGGGCCGACTGGCCTCCGCCTCCGCCGATTTGCTGCTGAAGGCCGCTCGCGAACATCGCGACGACAAGGTCATCATCATCAACGCCGAGAAGGCCATCATCTCTGGCCGACCTCGTGCCGTGTTGGACAACTACCACAAGAAGTACGAGCTCAACCACGCCAGGAAGGGGCCGTTCTTCCCACGGATGCCCGACATGATCCTCAAGCGCGCCGTCCGCGGCATGTTGCCGTACCAAAAGAAGAGCAGCGGACGCCGTGCTCTGCGCAACTTGCGTGTTGAGATCGGCTGCCCCAGCCATCTCGAAGGCGACCTTCCAGAAGGCCATGAGCGCGGTGACGACTCCAAATTCCGCCGGGATTTGCCCGAGCGCTTCATCCGTTTGGGTGACGTCAGCGCCGATTTGGGTGCACCCGCCCACCGATGGAACGGAGGTGACCAGTGATGGCCCGAAAGAAGAAGTCCGTTGAGATGTCCGGTAAGCGCAAGACAGCCGTGGCACGTGCCACGGTGAAGGCTGGAAAAGGCCGGGTCCGCGTCAACTCCGAGCCGATTGAAATCATGCAGCCTTCACTGGCACGTCGCAAGTCGATGGAACCGTTGGTCATCGCCGACGCCATGAACCGCTTGAGCAAGGTGGACATCGCCGTCACCACCAACGGCGGCGGCATCATGGGTCAGACCGACGCCATCCGCACCGCCATTGCCCGTGGCCTGGTCCACTACAACGGTGGCGCTGAAGGCCTCGACGAGGAACTCCGTGACGAATTCCTTCGCTTTGATCGCAGTCTTCTTGTGAACGACCCACGCCGGAAGGAGCCCAAGCACCAACTCGGCCGTGGCGCCCGCCGTAAGAAGCAGAAGTCCTACCGGTGATCTCCATGATTATTCCAGTTCGTTGTTTCAGCTGTGGCGCCGTGGTCGCTCACAAGTGGGATGAATTCAAGCAATTGTGCGCCGATGGCAAATCGGACGCCGAAGCCCTCGATGCCGTGGGGCTCAAGCGTTACTGCTGCCGTCGTATGTACGTGGGCCACCTTGACCTCGTTGAGGAAGTGGCACCGTTCAGTGCAGCACGCAACTGAGGAAGTTCTCGGGCCCGTGGGTTAGCTTGGCCTATACTTGGCGGCTGGGGGCCGTCAGACCCCGGTTCAAATCCGGGCGGGCCCACCACTTCCTTTGCGCAAGCCTGACCGCAAGCCTTTGGTTTGATATGGCTCCGTTGCAAGGCTGACCCATGCGAACCCTGCGGGCCGCAACCATGGCGCTGCTGCTCCTCTTGGTTTCCACCTCACCCATGGTGTTGGCCAACGACAGCACCATTGCCGTGAGCACGGTGTGGAGCGAAAACAAAACGCTCACGGGTAACGTGACGGTTGCTGAAGGTGCCACCTTGACGATCCATGAGGGTGTCACGGTCGATGCCGGGACGTATGGCATTCTCGTTGAAGGCACGTTGGTGGCCAACGGCGTCACCTTCCTTTCCACCGAAATGCCACTCACCCAGGGCTCGCACGGCCAGGGGCTGTGGCAGGGATTGACCGTGACATCCACGGGATCGTTGAACCTCAGCAACAGCGTGGTTGCGAACGCCACGGCGGGGATCACCGTTGAAGGCCAACTGAACGCTTCGAACATCACGATCAACGATGCGTACCGCGGTGTGAGCGTGAACGGGGGCCATGCCGACGTGACCGGCGCCACGTTCCATCGAATCGATTACGAAGCCCTCTACCTGGCGTCTGGAACGGCCGCTGTGGACGGTATGGCGGCCCACAACGTGGCCGTGGCTGTCGACGCTTGGGTGAACGCCACCCTCACCGACATCTCCGTTCAAGAGGCCGGAGTCGGCCTTCGCGCTCAGCAAGGTGAACTGACGGTCTCGGAGGTCTCCATGAACAACGTCAGCGTGGGCATGGCTGCTGGAGCAGGTGCGGGATTGAACGTGACCACCGTGAATGCAGAGGGGGTTGCGTTGATGCTTGATGGCAGTGCAACTGACGGCTTGTCGCTGAACGATGCTGCCGTAACGGGAGAGCGGTTGATGGCCGGCCAGGGAGCACAAACGGTCACGTTGCACAACGTCACGTTCACCGGCATGAATGTGGAGGGTCGGTTTGCCGTTGACCTTGGCTGTGCGGGAACCTGTGCGTACAACGCCGTTCGCCTCACGAACGTGACCAACGGCATGATGCTCTCGGGTGCTGGAACCCACGCTTCGTCAGGGTTGACGGTGGATGCATCGGACGTGGGTATCGATGCATCGGGCTTGGGTCACGTGAATTTCTCCAACACCTCCGTCACTGCTTCGGAGGTTGCGCTCAGCGTATCCACTCCCACCGGTGCCTTTGGCACCGTCCACGCCAATCTCGGTTCATCCAACGCAGTGGGCGTTGATGTGCTTGGTGGAACGTACACGTTCGCCGATCTGACGGTGGAGAAACCGTTTGTGGCCAACGACATGGATTCGGTGGGCCTCCATGGATGGTACGCCACCCTCGACGTCATGTCCTACATCGCCCGAAACGTCTCCACCGGCGTGTTGCTGGAGGACAGCAGATGGACAGGAACGGACCTGGAAGTCAACGTTGGTCATGATGCAGGGCTGCATTTGGTGGACAGCGACCTTCGTGCCGATGCACTCGTGACGGTCGCCCAAGCGGTGGGCGCCTTGACCGATGGCCAAAGTTCCCTTCATCTCAACACCTGGAGAGCCAGCCTCCACGACACCCCGCTTTCGGTGGGTGAAGACGGTGAGGTGACGGTGCGCACGTTTACGCCCCAAAACACGGCGGTTGGTTCAGCCGATGCGGTGGGCGACGGCACGCTGCATTACGGCTCTCTGGCCAACCCAACGGTGGCGACGGCAACGGCGAACCGTTTCGTAGAGACGCCCGTGACGTTCACGGACTTGACCGGCAATCCGGTGGAAGCTGACGTTTCGGTTCACGGCTTCAGGTTGAGCAGCAATGTGAACGGTGCGGTGACGTTGCCCTTGCTGGAAAGTGGCTCCATCGTTGATGCTACCCTCTCCGGTTCAGGTGTGCGAACCACGATGTACGGCGGTCAGACCGGCCAATCGGTTCAGATTCCCGTCATCCCTTCCGGTGACTGGACGGTGACGTCCGGTCAAACCGTGGTGTTGGGGCCTCGACCGGACGGTCAACATCACACGGTGAACGGTGACCTCACGGTCGCCAACAACGGCCAATTGTCCCTTCGTGACACGACGCTGATCGTTGCCCCGGGCGGCAGTGTAACCCTCGAAGGCACAGGACACATCGACGGCAACGATGCTGTTTTGGTGGCACCGTTGGTTCAATCCAGCGGGCTTGGCTTGGTGACCGGGGACCCAACCGGCCCGAACGGTTTGACCGTGGAAGGCGATGTCGCATGGGCGTGCCAATCAGCTCGCAACGCCGTTCGATTAACCATCGATGGTAACCTCACGGTGCAACCGGGTTGCAGCATTGACATCGCTGAGGGCGACGTGCTGGGTTCGGTCGAGGTACGAACCGGTGGGCAATTGACCACGCGTTCCACCCTTCACGTTCAGGTGTTGGACAAAGGCGAACCCGTCCAAGGCGTGCTTATCAGCGTGGACGGGTCGACCGGCACGACCGACGCCGCCGGTTCGCTGTCCACGACCGGTTTGGCACGCACGGTCACCGACAGCAGCTCCTCGTACGCCGGTTTGAAGACCGTGACCATGCAACGCGGTTCGACCACCGATTTCGTGATGTGGGACACCAACCGTTCCCTGAATCACGTGTTCATGTCTTCCACGGTTCCTTCGGGTGACATGAATCAATGGCTCGTTTTGGAGCGTCAATGGAGCCCTTACACCCTCGACGCCGACATGACCGTTGGGCCGCTTGGTACGGTCACGATTCAGGATGGCGTTTCTTTGCGAACCGCTGAAGGCGTGTCCATCACCGTAAACGGTGTGTTCGACGCCGGAGCAGCCACCCTTTCGTCCACGGGTTCGGGTGCACGCTGGGGGGGTCTTGTGTCAGGGGCATCAGCCGGTTCCGTGATCGATCTTTCCGGCACCTCCCTGGTCGAAGCGGCACCGGCCATCACCGTCGGTGGCGCAGGTGAAGTGTCGGCCGACCGAGTGATGCTGGCCCGTTCAGGGAACGACGCTTTGGTCACCGTCCAATCGGCGAGCACGACCACGGTGGCCATGCGCAACGTTGTGTTCCAAGACAGCGGTGACGGGTGCCTGAACATCTACCCCTCAACGGGGACCGTGACGGTCAGCAACGCCACGTTTTCATCCTGCTACGGGCCTGCTGTATGGGCCCAGCAAGCCCCCCTTGCCTTCACGAACCTCACCATCAATGACGGTGTGGAAGAAGGCCTGGTCTTGACGGGGGTTTCCGGTTCGGTCGCCGGTGTTCATGCCGAAGCGTTCAACGGCACCGGAGGCATTGTGGTGATGGAATCCATGAGGGCTGGTTTCACCTTGTCCGATGTCGAAGGCAACGTGACCGGCCTCGGAGGGCTGGTGGGGAACACCAACCGCGGACTTGATGTTCGGGGTGTTCGATTGACCGGGGCGCCCGCCATCGACCTTGATGCCTCATCGGGTCTCCTCAGGGACATCACCCTCACGGGATCAGGCTCAGGAACGGGCTTCGTCTCCCATCACGGGCGTTCATCCGCCAGCTTGGTCGTGGACGGGCTCACCGTTTCCGACTATGCCGTTGGAATTGGTTTGCACGTGGATGAAACCGAAGTCAGCGCTCCACTCATCGTCCGAAACGCCCACCTGCAAAGTTCGACAGCGTTGGCGAGCGACGGTTTCCCGAGTCGGTTTGAAGCCTCCACACTGGTGGGTACGGTGGAATTGTACGGTGCCAACATGGAGGTGGTGGACAGTGTCATCGGAACGGTTCAGGCCACCGAGGGAAGCGTCATGACCGCCGTTCGCACCTTCACGCTCGATGCCTTGCGAGGTGGCGTCCCTGTGGACGCCGAGTTCACCGTCTCGTTGGAGGGCACGGCCCTCACCGGGCTGGTCGTCCGAGGAACCACCGTGGAAACACCCGTTCCGTACCGCACCGTCACCTCGGCGGGGGAGAC
>WTJK01000043.1:15596-28812 GCA_011524855.1 Methanobacteriota archaeon
GAACCACCGTGGAAACACCCGTTCCGTACCGCACCGTCACCTCGGCGGGGGAGACGTTGTTCACCAACCTCAGCGTGACGGCGCAAGCCGACGGGTCCCCTTCTGCTTCCGTTACCCTTACCTCTCCCGCTACCAACGCCCTTTACGTCCCGCTGAATTTGGTCATCAACGGGGCCCCGACCGTCGTCTTGACGGAACCCTCTTCGGGCCAGCGTGTGATGGAGGGGGATTCCATCCGAGCCGTGGCTCAGATCAGCGACGATTTGGATGAAGCAGCCAACCTTACCCTCGCATGGAGCGTGACCGATGCACAAGGGCGAACCGTGTTGACGGCCGGCAACGAACCGGTGTTCAACATCACGGATTTGCCGGCTGGGTACTACGTGGTTGAGGTTCAGGTGACCGATCGTTTCGGTGCATCGTCGTCCACTGCAAGGGACTTTGAGTACACGTTGCTGGACACCGACGGCGACTGGTCCTCCACGTGTTCCAGCGACACCTGGTTTGACCCGGAGACGGGGGCGTCGTGCGGTCCGAACATCTACGACGAGGACGATGACAACGACGGTTTTTCGGACAGTCGCGACGCTTTCCCGCTCGACCCTTGCGCCCAAAAGGACACCGACGGCGACACCCAACCCGACGTGTTGGATTGTCCAGAAGGGGTCACGTCTTGGCTGACCGAGGACCAGGACGACGACGGCGACGGTGTGCCCGACGGCACGGAAGGTGTGAGCGGCGATGGCGAGTCCAACGACGTGAACGCCCTGGTGGTGGTGTTGGTCCTGGTGGTCGTTGCCGTTGGCCTGTTCTTCATGCGCCTGCGGGGCGGCAGCGGCGGCACCCCGCTCACACTGGATGAACGCCACCTCTGAAGGGATGGAGCATGGTTGAACTCCCCTCGACCGAAACGGCGGCTCAAGTGGCTGTGGCCGTGTTGGCGTTGATCGTGGCTTGGGATGCGTACTGGTTGACACGTCAGCGACTTGATGTCCCCGAGCTCGGCAATCTGCAGGGAGGTGGCTTTGCTTGGGCCAGCGAAGGGGTTCACGAAGTGGTCCGACAATGGGGCAACCTTGGGTCCATGGCCGCCATGATGGTGCTGCCTTGGGGGCTGTTGAGTGCGAGCAACACGCCCATGGTGTATGCCGTGATATGGGACGTGTTGCTGGGATTGCACCTGATCTCGCTGCTCGTACCCAAACGCTACGCCATCACGCGCACCCATTTGTTTGCTGATGGGCAGCGCTACGCATGGGAGCGGTTGCGGCTCGCCAAGCGTCAGCCAAAGCGCCGTATCATGCTGCTGCGCAAAGGTTGGGGCGTGTTTGGTCCGCTTCCGCTGGGAGGCGATCCTGAAGCCTTGCAAACAGCAAAAGCGTACATTGCAGCGCTGGAGCACGTACGCAGCGGCACCGGCGAGAACAGCGCAGAGGAATGACCCATTAGCCTCATCAACCCCTGAGGCGTGCTTGTTCCATGGAATGGACCATCAGCGGTGACGACGTCTTTGTTCGGCTTGACCCCGGCGAAGAAATCCATGCATCCCTCCAAGGGTTAGCCGACACGGTCGGGTTTGACGCCGCTGCCATCACGAGCGGCATCGGTCGGACTCGCGACTCGGTGTACGGGTACATGGATGACGACCACCGATACCACCGCATCACGATTGAAGGTGGCAGTGAATTGGTCACGTTGCAAGGCAATCTTGCTCGTCGCGAAAACGGTGAGGCCTTCACCCACCTCCACGCCACGTTCGCTGATGACGATCTCAAGCCCCACGCAGGTCACATGTTTTCGGCGGTGGTCCATGTGGTGGCCGAAATCCATCTTCGTGTGCTCACCCATGCCGTCATGACGCGATGCCCGCTCGAAAACAGTGAATTTGTCGCACTCTCGTTCAAATAACGCCGATTGGATTGCTTTTCACCCCTCAATGGACGGATTCATCATGACGGATGCAGGTGTTGACAAGCCCACCGAAGCCCGAATCCACGCCCTTGCTCAAGCGGTCGCTCACCATTCACATTTGTATTACAACCTCGCAGCCCCCGAAATTTCAGACGCGGAATTCGACCGGCTGTGGGACGAACTGAAAGCACTGGCCCCAGACCACCCTCAACTCCATCGCGTGGGCGCCGACGTTGCGCCGGGGAGCGTGAAAGTGGACCATCTGTTTCCGATGCGGAGCCTTGACAAAGCCACCTCAACGGAGGAACTGAACCATTTCGTGAACGTCACAACTTCGGGTGCCGTTCGTTTCCTTTCACAGCCCAAATTGGACGGTTCAGCGCTGTCGTTGGAATACCGCATGGGCCGTCTGGTTCGCGCCGCCACCCGGGGCAGCGGAGAGCGTGGCGAGGACGTCACGCGCAATGCGCGCAAGGTCGCCAACGTGCCTCACACCCTCCCCCTGCCCGTCGACGTTCACGTGCGCGGTGAAGTGGTGATGCCGCTGTCGGTGTTTGATGCGAAGTATCGGGAGACCTCACCCAACCCGCGCAACCTTGCGGCAGGCGCGTTGCGTCAAAAGCACGCTGACGGGAAGGCCGACGCTGCCGATTTGGTGTTTCAGGCCTACGACGCCCAACTTCCTACGGGCGATGACCGACACCCCGACAGCACGCCGGCCCCCGTCATGCGCTTGGACACCGAAGTGCTCGTTTGGCTCGAGGACACCCTCGGTATCGTTCCGGCCCCTTGGGAGGTTCATGAGGCACCGTCGCCATCAGCCACGGCCGCCTTGCTGGACAACGCCACCGTTCATTGGACGGACAAGCGAAGCAGCTACGGGTTCGAAATCGACGGTGTGGTGTTCAAATTGGATGAACTCGGCCAACGAGAGCGCCTCGGCATGACGGCTCACCATCCACGTTGGGCGTTGGCGTGGAAATTTCCTCCTGAGGAGGCGTTCTCGGTGCTGTTGGACGTTGAATGGCAAACTGGCCGCACGGGGAACATCACGCCCGTCGCTCGCATCGCACCCCAGCGGGTGGGGGGTGTCACGGTCGAGAACACCACCCTCCACAACGTTGGCGAGGTGGAACGTCTGGGCATCCACATCGGCGACAAGGTCCTCATCGTTCGACGTGGTGATGTGATTCCCAAGATCGAGCGAGCGCTTGGCGCCGCCCGTCCTGAGGATTTGAACGGCCGGTCCCATGCCGATGGGGAACCGTTCACGGGCTCACTGCCCGTCCACCGACCCATTCCCACACCGAGTGCGTGCCCCGCATGCGAGGGGCCTGTGGACCTCGAAGGGGCGTTCTTGAAATGCGGGAATTTGGACTGTGCTGCCCGTTCTGGGCGGGCCGTGTTGTATTGGTGCCGATCGTTGGAAATGGATGGCATTGGGGAAAAACTCGTGGAGCAACTCCAAGACGCCGAACTCGTGTCGACCATCGGCGACGTGTATCGATTGACGATGAGCGACCTGCTTTCGCTTGAGCGGATGGGCGAAAAATCTGCCAGCAACGTGCTGGCAGAGGTGGCTGCCACGACCACCTTGCCCCTCGGCAAATTCTTGCACGCCCTTGGCTTGCCGTCGATTGGTCCTGAATTGGCCACGGCGCTAGCGCAGCACCTGGGCAGCGTGGAGGCCCTCACCGCGTGGTTGGAACGCTGTGAGGAAGCCCTTTCCACCGAAAATGAAAGTGCACCCAACCCCCTTGAGGAATTGCTCACCATCGACGGTGTAGGGGCCGTCGTGGCCGAACACTTCCGCGACGGGTTGATCGCTCGCCGTCATGTCGTTCGTGATCTTGTTGAGCTGTTGACGATCACCGATGAAGAACGCCCTGCGCAAGGCGGACCGTTCACGGGCATGACCTTCTGTGTAACCGGAACCCTGTCGGTGCCTCGAAAAGAGGTGCAACAGATCATCGTTGATGCCGGTGGCAAGGTGGTGGGAAGCGTTTCGGGCAAACTCAGTGTTCTGGTGGCTGGGGAAAAAGCAGGGTCAAAAGCCGCAAAGGCCGCCTCGCTGGGTGTGACCGTGTGGGACGAGGCCACGCTCCGTAGCAATGCCTCCGTAGAATCGATGCCTGAAGCGAGTCCATCCAACGACGCGGACCGCGATGACGATGCATCAACCTCGAAAACGCTGTTTGATTATTGACGTTCAGCCGTAAAGCATGGCGTTGGACGCCGAACCACCTTCGTTGTTGGTGGAGGCGATGTCCATGAACGCCTTCAATTGCGCCTCGAGCATTTCGGCCTCCTCGATGAGCGGCTGGTCGGAGAGGTTCATGGAGGGCAGCAGCTTGTTCAGTTGGTTGATCAAAACCGCTGCAGCACGTGCATCAGGCCATCGCGGGTCGGCCTCCACCATGATGGACATCGTTTCCAATCCACGTCGCGTGGCCTCGCTGAGAATACCAGCGTTCATGCCTTTGATGACGCCCTGTTCGAGCAACGGAATGCCCATGTCAGCCAGCCGTTGACGTGCGGCGTCGTTGCATCCGATGCCCACCACGTCGATGTCCTCGGTGTCATCGTATTCCACCACGGGCTCGATGCCTTCCATCGAACTCTTCATGCCGGATTTTGAGAAGGCGTCGACCACCACGCCTGCAAGGATGCTGTGCTCTTTTGACCATTCAAACAGCTCCCACACGATCTTGTGAACGGTGGGCTCAGGAACCACCATTTCACTCATGAGGAGAACGATTTGGTCGCACCCCTCGATGTTGCACTGAGGACTGCCAGCGTACGCTCGGATGGGCGGCAACGGCACGCCCTGCTGCACCATGGAGATGGCGGGCAAGCGCTCATCGACCAAGCCACCCACGAACTCCAACTCGAGCGTATCGATGAGGTAGTGGGCCACGATGCTGGACACCATGCCCACGCTTGGGAAACAGGCGATCACCATGGCATTCTCGTTTTGGACTTCGGCACTGATGCGCAAACTTGGCCCGTTCATGGGGTCGGCTCGCAGCGAGCGGCCTTCAACGCTTTCCCTTCGGTTCAACCAAGGCTTGATGGTTGAGTTGGTTTGGAGGACGGTCATGGACGACGAAGCGCCAGCCCCCCGGCCCCACCGACTGTCCCCATCCGCGTGGAACCGGTACGAAACCTGCCCTCGCATGCATTGGCTCAGCCGCCAGCGCTTGCCAAGAAAGGCGGGCATGGCTGCATCGTTGGGCACTGCAGTCCATGCATCCATCGAAGATCTCCTGAACCTTGACCTCGATTCCAAGTCACCGGATGAGCGGGGTTGGTTGGTGAAGGCCGCCGATGCATGCTTGAAGGCGAGATGGGAGGAGGAGAAGGCGGTGTTCCTGAGCACGCCGCGCCGCCCCGCTTGGTCGGAGAAAAAATGGCCCGATGCCGTCAAACAGCAACGCAACGGGATCACGATGCTGCTCGATCACATCGGCCAACGCCAGCATCCTCACGACGAGGTGACCGTGGGGCTGTGGCGCCGTCTGCAAGCCCAAACCCTCGCGGTTGAGGGCGAATTGGTCACGAACGATGGCCGATTGATGGGGCGGCTGGATTTGTTGTTGGCGGACGTGGACGAACAGGGGCGTACGACCGGCTGGTTGGTGGCCGATCTCAAAACCGGTCGACCACCCAAAGCTTCGTTGAAACCCGAGGTCAACCGCCAGTTGCGCATGTACCGAGACATTCTGCTCGCAAACAACCCTGAGGCGCCGCCCGTCCGCACCGAAGGATGGTACACACAATCCACGGGGAAGCATGCTGCAGAAGGCCCCAGCGTTCTCGAGGAAGCGTACGCCGCATGGCAGGCGACACAACCGACCGAAGTTCCGTTGGAACCCACACCGGGGCCGGATTCTTGCGGTGGTTTTTGCGATTGGAAGGCGTGGTGTTCTCATTGGTGGTGGTGGCGGCATGAATCCGGCACCCTCCACCGGGAGGATTTCGCGGACACCGTGGTGTTACTCCATGAACTTGACCCGTCCACGGGGGCAGCGGTGTTGGAGCCCTGCGAACCGCTGGACGCCAGTGGGCGCGCCATCCCGACCGGACAGCACGTGGCCGCCCGATTCGACGGAAGAGGGCTGGAGGTGGTGCAAACCCTCCTCAGCGAGGGGCACCAAGGGCCGATGTTCCTCGGTTCGGTGATGATGAACCGGCAGGTTTGGCGCATTGGACCGTGGTGCGACGTCTTGCCTTGGTCGCCCGTGTCGGCCTGACCGATTCAGGACCGCAGACCAAGGTGCTCGCTGATCGTCGCCCTCGTGGCTTCGCACTCGATGCCTTTCGGGGAGAGCAACCACGTCAAGTATGCTGGGTCTTGTTCGTTGATTTCAACCACGTACCTGCCCCGATGGCGGCCAAACGCCACGATGTATCCGCCTTCGTCTCTGCGAATTTTCCCCAGCGCATCGACAGGGGGCAGGTCGTTCAAACCCCGGCCAAGGTCCGAAGCATCCTTTTTGCGCTCACCGTGGACAATCCATCGTTCCAATTCTTCCAGAGAGCGACGGAACGAAGGGGCATGTTCAACGCTCAATCGCCAGAAGAGCAACATCGTCGCTGCAGCATCCGCGGTGGCCGTGTGGGCGTTGTCGAGACGGATGCCGTGGCGGTGACAGAGGGCTCCGAGGTTGTGGGGTCGCGGAAGCTTCAATCGACGAACGATTTCCAACGTGTCCATGATGGCTTTGGGCTTTGGCGCCAATCGCCCGATGCGGAGAAATTCGTTTTGGAGCATGGCGTAATCGAATTTTCTAACGTTGTGGCCCACCAACACCGCCCCTTCGATCAGCTCGTGAACTTCGTCTGCAATGGCAGCAAACGCCGGTGCATGACGTACATCTTCGTTGTAGATGCCATGAACGTTGCTGGCCCCCTGCGGGATGGGCAAGCGCGGTTTTACCAGCCGTTCAAACGCCACCGATGTGCCGTCCGTTTGCGTGCCGAGAAGGGCAAGTTGGACGATTTGATCTCGGTTGGTTGAGATGCCCGTGGTCTCCAAATCAAACGCCAGGACCTTCTCACCCTCGAGCAAGTCCGAAGCCATGGCAGCGAAACGCCGCGGCCCCTCTTTGAACATCACCCTGCGGCATGCACCGTTTCGCGGTCGCTGACGGTTCGCTGAATGCTTGTTTGCATGGCGCATCCTAACCGAACGCTTAGAAAGGAGCGGTGGCGGCTGTTTGCTGATGAACACCTCGCCTCAGCAGCGCACCGTCTTTGCGGTCGTAATGCTGATGTGTTGGACGGTGTTGTTGTCGGGCTGTTTGGCAGGGTTTGACACCACGGTCGAACCCCGAGCGACATTGGAGGTCTACCCCGAGGTCATCCAAGAAGGTGAGGTCGTCACCCTTGACGCTCGTGAGTCTTCGGCCGTCGAAGGCGTCATCACCGGTTACGAATGGGAATTTGGTGACGGGACCTCCGCTGAAACGGTTGTCGGCTTCACCTCGCATGCCTACCCCACGTTCGGACAATACCTGGTTCGCCTGACGGTCACCAACGACCAAGGCGGCACAGACACCGCCGTGTCCACCGTCATCGTCAACGGCGCACCGCAGATCAACCTCACCATGCCCAGCAGCGTTCGTGCCGGCGATTCAGCGCTGTTGGACGCGTCAAACACGGTCGATCCGGAAGGGGAGCCCCTCGCGTTCGCATGGGACTTGAACCCGCTGTTGGACGCCGACGGCGACGGTGATCCCCTGAACGATGTGGACAGCACCGATGAGCGCGTCCTCATGGAAACAAGCTCCTCAGGGTTGTTTGGCGGCCACCTTCGCGTGACGGACCCCACCGGTGCGGTGGCCGAAGAGGCGTTTGTTCTCAACGTCACCAGCCGCACCTTCCAGGTCACGTGGGTCACGGAGACCATCGAGTACAACTGGGACGAATACCTCGACCAAGGTCAGCAGTGGGACGGCAACATGACACCGGGTGCGAAAGGGCGCATTCTTGGATTTGAAGCGGTGCTTGAACTTAGCCGAGACGTGGCGCCTCCGCACGACAATTTCTCCCTCGGTCTGCGGATGGTGGAGGACGGTCTTCGACTCAACGAAGACACCGAGCCTGGCAACTACACCACCAACGAACCTGCCAAGGCAGAGATGATGCTCGAAGACATGAACCCGATGGGTGAAGAAGGGCTGATGGTTGCGGATTCCGCCGAACAATTGCTCGAACGCTTGCTCAATCAACCGGGCGGCGAACGGGGCCAAGGTGAGTGGGTGTGGTCCGTTGTGGCGCGCCAATCCGACCCCGATGCCTTCATTGGCGACGTCGATCCGGATCCCGGGAACGACTGGACGCTTTCGGTCTCGGTCACCATCATGCGACCGACCCTGACGGAAGTGGCGACAGGCGAGGGCAACTGAGCCGAGAGAAAGGTGTATCAATCCCTGACGGTTGGAAGGAGCGATTGAGATGGTGGACACGGTCGAAATCAGTCGAGTCAGCTTGCGTGACACGCTGTCAGTGGACGTTTCGGTGTGGATGCATCATCCCGACGATTGGGATTTCCGACCCACCCTGCATTACGCAGGCTCGACCTTCATCATACAATGCGCCAACAGCGGGAACGAACTGGCGACGGTGGAGCTCGATGACGAGCAGCACGAGGCACTGCATCGCGACGGTGTTGCGGAGTTGCGCGTGAAGTTCCAGGTGCACGGCATGCACGGGCGTCTGAACAAAATTCACCCCATCATCGCCGACGGCAAGGCCAAGAAGCTCGCCACGGCCAACTGGAAAACCACCCAGCAAGTGGAATTCCGGGGTTAACCAGCGATTCTTTCATAACCGTTCACGGCGATGTTCACTTCATGTCTCGGCGTGGAGGAAAGGGCAGTCAAAAACAAGCACGGTTTGAACGGATGAAGCAGGAAGTTCGGCGTTTCGTCACGGCGAACCCCGGTTGTTCCGCTCAAGCCATTGTGGCGAATCTCAACCACGATCAAAAAATGCGAAACCATGGTTTAACCCCCCGCAAGGTGGGCTTCTTCATCACGCGTCACCTCAAATCGTCCTTGACGTGGTGGCAAGATCACAAAGCGGGACGACGCGTGTACGGCCCCAACGAAGACGGCGCCTGAGTTGGAATTTCGACGCGTTGCTCATGTACGTGGGCCGTTTGCTTTCAACCATGTCCAAGGTCGCAGCTTATTTTGACTTGGACGGCACGTTGTTGAACGCATCAAGTGAGAAGACGTTGACAGCCCACCTGGCGCGTCGACGCCCTTGGCGCATTCCGTGGGGGACGCTGGCTTGGTCGAGCGGGTTCGTGACGAATGTACTGCGGGGCAGAGCGGTGTACGACGCTGCGAGAAACCGTGGGCATTTTTCCTTGGCTCGGTGGTCCATGTTGGAAGCCATGTCCAAAGACCTCGCTGAACGGGTGCTCAAACCCTCCGTCCCTCAAGAAGCGTGGGATCGGCTGGCGTGGCACCGTGAACAGGGGCACCGGTTGGTGTTGGTGACCGCCACGATTGCACCGATGGCCGAAGCGATGGCAAGGGTGCTGGACATGGACGAGGTCTACGGTTGCGGGCCTGCGGTTCGCGAGGGCGTGCTTTCGGGCTCAGAGCGAGGCTGGTCTGTCCCACGGCGCAAAGGGAAGGTGCCGGTGGTGGAAGCGGACGCCAACGCCAATGGACACGACTTGTCGTTGTGTTACGGTTACGGCAACACCCATGCCGACTCGTGGTTCATGCGTATCTGCGGCCATCCCGTGGCCGTCAATGCAGAAGGGCCGCTGCGCAGGCACGCCGAGGCCAACGGTTGGCCCTGCGTGGAATGGCGTTGAATCGGTTATATCCTCTCGAGCAGGAAGGCCCTTGAGGTTCATCGATGGCATCGGAAAGCGTTTCAAGAGCACTGGCAGGTTTGTTTGATTCCGACGAGGAGGAGCCCTTGACCGACCAGGAATGGCGGCGACTTCAACTGATGGCGGATTTGGAACTCAAAGCCGATGCCATGAACCGTGCGGCGCAGCTGGTGGAGAACGTTTTGGAACGCAACGAAGAACGGTTGGTGCTCGACGATGATGGGCACCTCGTGATCGTGGGCCATTTGGCCTTGTATCGCGTGAACCTTCCGTCGTTTTTTGAGAAGATGTCCAACCCGTTCGCTCACCACTCCTTTGACATGGTCGAGGTCCACCCGCGCTCGGGCATGAAAGAGAAACCCGAGGTGGCGTGCGTCCAGGTGCAGCGCCAGACCTCCATGCCTGCCTACGACCTGCTCGCTGGTTACATCCTCGGGCTGATGAACGACGAAAGCCAATGGCTTGAGGAATCGATGGCGCCGTTGCGTCACACGTTGATGCGGGTGTACGGTATGGCTCGCAGTCCACTCACCCCCAGCCTTGAGGTCCACCTTGCGGAAAGCATGAACGGCGTGTTTGACCATCTTCTCGGCACCTTCACCTTCAGTGGGACCAACGGATGGACCTGGCGTGTCCATTATGCCCAGCCGTTGGAAAAGGGGTTCAAGATCGAGTACCGCAAGCCGCGACAGACGTGGTGGAACACCATGTTTCACGACCACTTAACCGAGGCATCCGACCACTACGCCATGGGTCCATTCATGCAGGTGGTGGAACATCTCCACCGGTGTCCTAACATGCTGAAGACATGTTCAAGTTGGGACACCGACCCTATTTTCATTCGAAAGGTGGCCCTTGATTACCCACCCGTTCGAAGGGCGCTGTTGCCGCACATCGAAGCAGAGGATTACGACCCCGACATGCTCTATTCCTACTACGATGAGCCCCTGTCACCCAAGGACGCCCGTACAGTCGCTGCGTTGGATGCTCGTCTCCGGGAACTCGCTTGAATGCCTGACCGCAGATGGATGAGCCCATGTGTGTTTTCGTTGGTGGTTTTTTTTCCGCGTGCAAAGCACACACCTTGCACGTGCATGCGTTGTGAAGAGCGGCCCCACCGCGATTCGAACACGGGTTCGAGGCTCCGCAAGCCTCTGTGATATCCAAGCTACACTATAGGGCCACTCCGCCCCACCCACCACCCCAATATAAGCGCGAGGGTGAGCGGCTTGGACCACGAGCAAGGGTTCATTGACGCCCCTGCTGTCCAACAGCCATGGCGGTTGTCGTGGAACGCAGCGTCGATTTTTCCATGATCGACATGGCCAACGTCGCGTACTACCCACGCATCTACGACTTGGCGCACAAATGCTTTGAGGACGCTTGGCCGCTGTTGTGCGGCGTGACCTACCCTGAACTGGTCAACGATCGGAGGCTCGGGTTTCCGGTGGTGTCCGTCACCTCCACGTTCCTTGCCCCGATACGGTACGGTGATGTGATCACGGCCGAGATTTCCTTGACCTCGGTGGGGACAACATCGCTGGGTTGGCGTTTTCAATTCCGTCGCCAGGACCAAACGGTGGTGTGGCAATCCGAGCAGATGACGGTGTGCGTGAACATGGACACGATGGAAAAACAGGCGATTCCTGACGATTTGCGCCCTACTTTGGCCCTTCACGTGGAGGCATCGTGATGGAAGGCACCGACCGGTTTGAAGTTCGTCCGGATCGAAGCGGACCGCGAAACCTTGCCGTTCTCCTCATGCTGGGTGCGCTGGTGGTGCTGTGGATGGGGTACGCCGACCTGCAGGCCCACCGCATCGGGTTGAGCGACGACCAAGTGAGCACGCTGATCGCCACCCCCAACGCCCAAGGCGGTGAACCCACCTCCCTCGAGGACTTCCGTACCTTTGAGAGCAATGCCCGAGACCAGGGGGCCTTCTTGACACGAGCGGTTGCACTGCTAACATCGGGTGGGATGGTGCTCGTCGGCGGCGCCCTTCTGTTTCGACTGCGGCGCTTGGGCGCCTATCTCTGCACGGCAGGCGCAGCCATCGGATTGTTGGGCGGCGTGGCTGGCAGCATCATGATTCGCGGGACGGCTCAGGACCACCTCGGTGATGCCTTGGCCTTCACGTACGAGGCATGGGTGTACCTGTGCGGCGCTATGATGGGCCTCTGTTTGGCCATGGCGGCGCTTCCCCTGCTGAACGTGCGGGCACGCATGGCGCTCGAACCGGTCCGCGTTGAACCCCGCTCTCCAGATGAGTCGGAGTGATCACTGTCCCGGTTGCGGCCACTTTTTTTGAAGCGCCTGTCGCAAATCATCGTCCATGGTGGCGTTCCACCAGTCGCTGCCCTGCCAGATGGCATATTTCCCTCGAATGCCTCGGAGGTCGGCGCCTTCGAATTTGCAATGGCGGAAGTTGGACAGGTTCAGACGAGCTTTGCGAAGGTCGGCTCCTCGGAAGTCAGCGTGGTCAAACGCTGATTTCATGAGGTCGGCCCCGACCATGGATGCTCTTCGAAAATCGCAGTGCGTGAAATCGCCTTCCGTCAGGTCGGCTTCGTCAAGGATGGCTCGTTTGAAGCTTGATCCGCTGTGCCGTGCTTTGCGAAACAAGGCCTTCGATTTGTTTTGATACGAGTAATCGACGACCACCGCTTCTTCAGCCGTGGTTTCGTCGTCCCGTGGGTCGCCGCTACCGCCGCCGGACATCACCAAGGGACCACCTCAAGTCAAGCACGTGAGCGCTTGTCCAGGTGGTTTTGCCCTTCCGCTGTAAGGATTGCGTAGCGGTTTTTCTCCTCCATGCCGCTCGGGACGGTCAGGAAGGCCCGTTCCTTGAGACGGTTCAGGTAGAGTGAGAGGTTGCCGGGCGGTTCAATACCCGCGTCGTTGAACAATTGGTTCACCACACGCGGTGGGCTATCGGTAACACCTTCCACTGTTCGGAGGTAGTGGATTGCGCCGAGTACTTGGTCAGGTTTTCGCGTGAGGGCACAGTTTTCAAGAAGCGCTCTGAAGGCTGAACCTCGCTCGGGGAGCCCCGCTTCTTTGGCTGCCGCGACGGCCGCTTCAAGTGCGTTTTCGCGTGCTTGTCGGATCCGTTCCAGCAGCACGGTCCACGAGTGATCTGTACGCATTTGAGCAAGGGTCTCATCGATCTGAATGGCAGCGCCATCCAACTCGATTTCAATGTCCCCGGCTTGAACAGATATTCGCAAATTGACACCCTCAATGGTGAGTTCAAACTTCAACTCATTGATAACCTTGTGTTGAGGAAAACAATACAAAACGGGGCCGTTTTGCTTATCAGCAAAGCGAAACCGACTTAACAGGCCGGTTGAAACAAACATCGAGGCCCTCACATGGACGACCATCGACACCCGTCTCGGACCGTTCTGGTAATCTTGTCGTTGCTGGTGGTCGCCGTTCCCTTGGGGC
>WTJK01000043.1:28912-104467 GCA_011524855.1 Methanobacteriota archaeon
TCTCGGACCGTTCTGGTAATCTTGTCGTTGCTGGTGGTCGCCGTTCCCTTGGGGCCGCTGACCGCTCAGGCCACCTCCTCCACCACCACCACCTTTGCCAGCGGTGGTGCACAGGAAACGGTCACGTTCGCCGGTGGAACCCACAACAGCGTTGGCTTGGAGCTCACACGAAACACGACCATCACCTCCGCTTCAATGTTCATCCGCCCCGATCCGAACGGCGCCTCTCCCGGTCACGTGACCCTCGACGTTGACCAAGACGGCCAACCGGAGTGGGCGTTCAATCAGCAGGGGTACGGTGGATTTGGCCATCAAACGGTGTTCTCAACAGGCAACACCTCTGCATCCTTGCCCCATCCTGCCTTCTCATCGCTTGCCGGGGTGCCTTCGCCCGAGTTTTTGTTGCCGTACGGCGCTTCCATCTCCGATGCATCGATCGACGTCTCGTTTGTTCCTTCGCTGGAAAGCGGCTTTCATGCCATCGGTGATGTGATGGACGTGGCGGTTGGCGACGTCAACAACGATTCACGAGAAGACGCCGTCCTCCTTGGTCCTGGTCAAGGAGCCAACGTTACGGCAGACAACCGTTCGTTCAGCATCCTGATGTGGAATGCAACGGCTGGTGTGCACACCACCTCATGGGTGGAAACCTGCAACAACGTCTCCACCGTGACGTTGGTTGACATCAACATGAACGGGTACGACGACGTGGCTGCGTACGACGCTTCTGCAGACCGCCTTTGCCTCCACATGTACAACGCTACGCTCGGTGCTCACGGTACTTCCACCAACGTGTCCCTCCCATCCGCTGTTGTGGCCCACGCATGGGGGGACATGAACGGAAACGGCAGGGACAACCTGATCACCGTTCGCAACGGGGGTGTCTTCGCCATCGAGCGGTTCAATTCCAAGACCAACAGCTTCCTGAGTGTGTCCTCAACGACCATCTACGAGTCCGGTTCAGTTTCCACTCCTGTGACGCTTACGGGCCTGTACGTCGACCGCTTTGATCTGGCCAACGGCAACGTGTCGGCCATCGCGATTGACAACACCAACGAAGGTATTGAAGTCAAGTGGATCAACAACAACCTCGCTGTGATAACGAACAACCGCATTTCCGGCGTGACCGCCGGTGGCGTGGTGGGCGATGTGGACGCCGACGGTGATTTGGACCTCATCGTCCCACGCAGCGCAGGGCACCGTTCCATTGAGAACCGCGTCAACGGATGGAACGGGGACAACCACAACGACCAGTTGACCCTGACCAACGGCACGATTTTCGACCACGACGGTGATGGAAACGCCTCCATTTTCTTGCCCAAGTTTGTGAGCGATGACGGTAACCCTTCCACGCAGGAAGGCAACATCACCTTCCACGGGTTCCGCTCCCAAGGCGGCTCGAACGGGTACGACAACCGAGTGGACACGCGCACCATCGCCACCGATGTTCTCGAACCTTGGACGGCCCCACGCTCGCTGGACCTTGCTGATTTGGACGGTGACGGTGTCAAGGAGCATCTCATCGTTGCCGGCGAAGGCAGCGCCACCGGCGTGTTCGTCTCCGCTTGGCACCGGCTGAGCATGGACGTGGACCACAACGGTCAGGACGATTTCGAAGCGCAGGGCTACTCGGGCAACGGTAGTCTCGGGCTCGCTGCGTTGACCCTTGAAGACCCCTTGAGCAACCTGACCGGTTTGCTCAACGGTTTGGCCTTTTCGTGGTCATCGACACCCGACGGATACGGTGTCACCATGTCACCCGTGAACGTGAGCGTCAAGGCCGAAGCAAACGGGAGTTTCCAATTCGCCAACTTGGACGTGACCTATGTTTCGGATTTCCTCGTTGACGAGAACCCACACTTCACCGGAAACCTGTCCAACGTGCTGAACCAGGTGATGACCTTGGGCACCGGCGTGTTCACCGTACCGCTGACCCTCAATGCCACACAAAACGGAAGCTTGCAGCTGAAAACGCTCACCATCAACGCCGTGCCGGGTGCAGCCAATTTGGCCCTCCCACCCACGCCAACGCCAAGCGCCACATCGGTGCAACCCCAACAGGTGATCATCGAATGGCAGAACACCTCGCAGTTCGGGGACGATTTGCTTGAATTCGCCGTTTACCGAACGTCCACGCCATCGCTGGGTTCCAGCGAAGTGCCGTACGCCACCTCACCCACCAACATGACGATCGATGTCAACGTTCAACCCGGTCAGACCTGGTATTATTGGGTGCGCAGCACCCATGAGTACGGTGTGACGAGCAACCTTTCCCTTCCCGTTGAGGTCACGGTTCCGTACCCGCTCCCCGAATCCTATGTGCCCGATGTGGCGGCTACCGACCGTCCAAACGACGATGGCGGTGCGCTGGATGTCACTTGGGGGCAAGGTCATGCGACCCTTGACGAGCATCACATCTTCGTATCCACCACCAACTTCACCAACCTCTCGGGCATGTCCCCTGCGGGGGTTGAAAATGCGACCACAAGAGCGACCACCTTGTCCGTGGACAGCAACAGCACCGCGTTGTCGGACGGAACGGGGTACTACGTTGCGGTCGTCGGCGTTGACGTGTACGGCAATTATTCCAACGTCGTGGAAGCGGTTGGACCGGTTTACACCCGAAACGACACCGTGTTGCCCTCCACGCTGAACGTGACCTTCGCAGGGTTCACCAACGAGCCCAGTGTCTCGACGTTGCTCCTGAAGAGCGACGGGCGTCTGGACGTGACGGTGGATTTGACGCAGAACGGAACGCCGCTGGCGTTCAAGGAGATTGTCCTCTACGTTCGCAACAGCGACGACAACGTGTCCCAAGCCGCCTTTACCGACGCCAACGGTTCGGCGACGTTCAACATCAATCGGTTGTCTTCGGCGTTCCCTGCCCTTACGGTTGAGGGGCCGATGACCCTCGAAGTCCTGTATCCCGGAAGCGATGGCGACGTGCTTGAACGACCGACGTCCACTGCCTCCGCCTCCATCGCTGCCTTCGGTACGGTTGAGGTCTCGTTCACGCACGATGAGGTCATTGCGTTGAACGACGACCTGTCGTTCAGCGCCGAGATCGAGGTCCACACGGCCGATGTTCAGCGTGAGGCCATGCTGGCCAACATGGTCGGCACCTATCGCATCGTCGATGCACAAGGTGGGGCCGTCATGAACGGGACGGTCGAGGTGCGAGGCACCACCATGACCGTGGCGGGTTTTGCACCGTACGACGGTGTGCTCGAAGTGATGCTGAACACCTCCGTGCCCACCTTCTACACACCGAGCATGGGTTTCTCGGTGCCGTTTGAAGCCAGCCCGGTCGTTGACACCAACGAAACCAACGGCAGCGAAACCAACGGCACGGGTGAAACCAACACCACCACCGAGGGCCCCACCTTCCCCGATACCACCCTCCCTGCCACCGTTGATTGCGGTACGACCACTTACGCGTGGGAAAGCAGCGCTTCAGATGCAACGATCACTTGCACCGTGACCAACCCGAACCCCTTCGAAGCGTCCGTTGACTTCGCTTGGCGAAACGCTCCGGCCACCCCTCCTTCGATGGAACTTGTGTGGAACGAAGCCACCGGTCCTTCGGTGACCGTGGGTGCCAACAACTCGGTCGACCTCACGTTCAGCTTGTCCCGCAACGCCCCCATCGAAGGCATGTTCCCGGGCCTCCAAGGGGAGGCGTACATCATCACCCTCACGTGCCTCGACAGCAACGACGGTGCGTGTGCCACCATGACGCAACCCTCGGCCACCACCGAAGGTGAGCTTCGCTGGACCTTGGGCGAAGCACCCGAGGACACCACCGGTCCACAAACCAATACGCAGGACGACGAGGCTTCCAGTGCCATGACCCCGGTCGTGGTTGGTGTAGGCGTGCTTGCTGCCATCGGTGCCCTGGTGGGTGGGGTGCTGGTCATGCGTCGCCGAATGGACGATTTCGACGATGATGAAGACGACGATGACGACTTCATGGATGGCTTCCCGCCATCGGGAGACGAGGGGTCAGAAGCTCTGGACCTCTCATCCTCCCGCTCGTTGGACGACCTCAAGAACGAAGGACGCGATCTTCATGAAGACGCTCCGGAGGGTGCTGACGCTTCCGATTTGCTCAGCAACCCCGCCGATGCCTTTGTGTTCGGCGCTACGGATGACGTCGAGGACATCCACCACGAAGGCGAAGACGGCGGTGAGGACGACGGCATCACCGTTGATGAGAACGGCACGGAATGGTGGGAAGATGAAGACGGTACGTGGTGGTACCGTGAGGACGGCTGGGAAGAATGGGCCGTTTGGGAAGAATGATGCTTCCGTGACCCTCTTAACCATCCCTGAAAACCGGCAGAACGAGGTGGGACATTGGACGCCAACTTGCAAGCCTATTCCTTGGTGCTTCACAAGGATGCTGACCCCACCACCGGAGGCGTTGCCATTTGCGGGTTCACCACCGCAGGCATGGTTGGCGTGATGGCCGCTTCCCACATCATCAAACAACTGGGTTTGAAGCAACTTGGTACCGTGATGCACAAGGATTTCCCGGCGGTGGCCCTCATCCACGATGAAGTGCCCAAGCACCCGGTTCGTGTCTACCAAGGCGACGGCGTTGGCGTCTTCACGTCCGAACTGCAGTTCGGCAAAGAAACCGACGTGATGTTTGCCACCACCGTTCTGGAGTGGTTCACCAAAGGCGGGTTTGATCGCTTGATCATCATCGACGGTCTGGTGCGACCCGAGAAGGAACTGACGCAAGGGGCGTTGTTTGGGGTAGGTTCAACCCCGGCGTCGCGTGCCACCCTCAAGCGCCTGGACATTGAGCCGATTCAGCAAGGCATTGTCGCTGGTATCACCGGTTTTTTGCTGGGCGAAGGGGACCGGTTGGGCGTCGACGTGGTGGCCCTCCTTTCAGAGGCCAGCCCGATGTACCCTGATGCCCGTGCGGCAGCCATCGCTGTGGAAGCGGTCAGCGATTTGACCGGATTGGAGATTCCCCTTGGGCCGTTGTTGGAAAACGCCCGGGAAATCGAAGACAGCGTGCGGGACATCATCGAAAACAGCGGGCCGATGCTTCCGGCACCCGAACGCAACAACGTTCACGACGTCGATCCGTCGTTTGGCTGAGCGTTCTCAAGGCGCGTGCCCACGAGCTGACGAACCGTTTCCATGACCGTCTCGTAGGGCGCGTTGGTGGCGAGAAACGGGTCCAGGTCGGGTACCCGTGCTGCAAGATGGCCCAGGTCACGAAGCGCTTGAATCAGTGCTTCGAGTTTGGGCCCATGGGCGGTACCCGCTCGGTTGGGCAGCGCGTCCACGTGGTGAAGTCGGTGCGGGCCGCTCATAACGGCGCTTGCCTCGGCAATGCAGCGGACGCTGCGAACAATTTCTCGCCGGGCATGTTCCGTGTCGTGGTCCGTCCACTCCAAGCCGTGTGCTTTGGCCGCTTCGATGTCCTGGTGCGTGGGTGCACACAATTCCAGCGCCCGTGCTTCGGTCATTCTGGCGGTGATGGTTTCGTTCCACAGCGGGCCGGTCCACATCGGCCCACTGGCACGAGGACGCTCCGCTTTGCTGGGGTGCTGAACAAACCGGTCGGGCCCCTCAGGGTCCCGAACCCGCCAACCGATGCTTTGCAAGACGTCCGACGCCCGTTCTTTCGAACGTCGGACCAGGACACTGACCCGAACATGATGCCCGTCGAACAACGCCAACACGGGCTCAATCGCTCGGTCATGCCGTGCGGCGGTGGTGGCGACCAAACCCAAGAGCACCCGAACGGCATCATCGTGTGCCCAATCGTCAACAATGCCCCGTGCCCCGTAGCGGCGTTGTTGAGCCGAAGGGCTCGACCCGGTCAAGGCGGCGGTGTCCGTTGCGGTCACCTCGAGGAACGCCGTTCTGGAGAGACCTTGCATGGCGCTGTCCAAGAAGGGAACGGGTGAGCCAAAAGGGTCGATGTCCACCCATTGATAGGAGGCTTCCATCAACGCCATCCGTGCGTCCTGTTGCATCAAAAACAGCCCGTCCACCATCCTCCCGTTCGGGGGTCGTTCGTAACGGTCGTCCTCGGGTGCATGCTTGACCTGGACGGGAGGAGAAAACCGGTGGTGCGTGCGTTCAAGCCAAGACAACGCAAAGGTATCGAGGTCATTGACGGCAATGCGAAGCCGTTGTTGATGCTGGCTTGGGACTTCACGCCGCCAGCGTCGGACGCGAACGCCGGTGGCGCACATGGCGTCCAAGGCCCGCAGGTCATCACCGGGTTTGACCAGCCAACCGTGCTCCAACGCATCGGCGAGGAGCAGGACCGAACGGGTCCTCGCCGGCGCCATGGCGGGGTTGAGAAAACCCGGGCCGGTTCGCTTCGCAGGACCTCTTGGCATGTGGGTCGGTCGCGCTTGGTCGGCGCGCAGTTCGACCAGGGTCCGACCTTCCATCCAAAGGTGCACGTTAGGCGTATGCTCGTCCTTCGCATCGCCCATGAACGGCGCACCACCCCCTCCCTCAAGACCGCACCGATGCAGGTCGGGTCAGTAGTGGGTAAATTCAACGCCAGCGGCGTGGGTGACGCGGTGGCCGTGATCGGCCACATGGCCCACAATGGCACAACCGGGGATGCGTTCCAACAACCACGCCAGAACGGCCTCGGCTTGGGCTTCGGCGACGGCGAGGATCATGCCCGTGCCCATGTTGAACGTTCGATACATCTCTCGCGTGTCCACGCCTCCAGCGGACTGCAACCACGTGAACTCAGGCAGCACCGGCAAGGGGGTGTCGATGGACCAACCCAGACTTGGGTGCAGGCGAAGCAGATTGGAAAGGCCACCACCGGTGATGTGGCAGATGCCGCGAATGTCATCGAGCTTGAACGGTGCCTCCTGTCGTGCAGCGTTGAGCAGGTCCACCACGGGGTCGCAGTAGATGCGGGTTGGGTTCAGCACCACCTCGCCGAGGGTGGCTTGGCCGGTGGTCCAACGCATCAGCTCGCGATGAGGGTGGTGCGTGTCAAACGGCGCTTCGTCTTCGTAATGGAGGCCGGCGTGGTCCACGATGCGACGCACCAGTGAAAACCCGTTGGAGTGAATGCCAGCGGAAGGCAGGCCGATGAGCACGTCACCGGCTTGCAGATGTTCGCCGGTGATGGCCTCGCCCTTGGGCAACCAACCCAAGGCGGTGCCGGAGAGGTCCAATTCCGTGACGATGCCGGGAAGGGAGGCAGTCTCGCCTCCAGCAAGGGTCACGCGAGCCAGTCGACACGCCTCCGCAAGCGACGCACCCAAGGCGGCGTGCACTTCAGGGTCAGGTTTTGGTACGGCCACGTAATCAACAAATGCCAGCGGTTCGGCACCAACGCACAGGAGGTCGTTGACGTTCATGGCCATGCAGTCGATGCCCACCCCGTCCCAGCGGTTCAACCTGGATGCGATTTGCAGCTTGCTGCCCACGCCGTCGGTGGCCAACGCCAGCAACTGGTCGCCGAACTCAATCAACCCGCCAAAACCTCCGGGCACGGGCACGGGCGCACCTCGCGTGCCGGGTTGGCGGACACTGCTTGCCAGCGCACCGATGAGCGAAGCCACGGCTGAACCCTCGAGGTCAATGTCAACCCCAGCGCTGGCGTAATCCATGGGTTCGTCCATGCTTCATCCAGCGGCAGGCGTTTGATGAAGGAACCGCTTGGCCATGAAGGCGGTCTTCCGCCTCAGGGCGGGTTTGATGCTCCATCCAGCACCAGAGCGGCCATGTCGGCCAAGCGGTCCAAGCTGCCGTGCAGGCGATGGTCATCGTCCACCACTTCGAGGTGGACGTTCGATCGCCCTTCGATGGCGCGCTGGCTGTTCGCCAAAGGCACCACGTCGTCTTTGATACCGTGAAGGATGGCGGTAGGGTGGAGCAACTCAGGCCACGACACCGATGCCGCATCCTCAACGAAGCCGTACGGCAGGACCACGGGTTCGTCCCACCCATGGGGCTCAAAGGTGTGCGTTCCTTTGGTCTTCCATGCTTCCATTCCTTCGGAGCCCAATTGCTCGTGAATCAGGTCGTGGTAGCCGAAGGCGGGAGCGAGGAGGACGAGCTTGAGATCGAGGTCAGGGCGCTGCGCTGCGGCGTTGGCCGTCGCGAGGCCACCAAACGAGGAGCCCACCAAGAGGTCAAACGGCCCGTGCTTGTCAATGGCGTCAAGCACCACCTGGGTCTGTTGCTGTTGATTCCACCCTTGAGCTCGCATGTCGAGCGCCATCACGTCCCAACCCAACGACCGCATGTGATCCGCTTTGCTGCTTTCCGTGGTGCTCCACAACCCGTGGGCGAAGGTTACGCGCATGGTGACCTCACCCCGCCAGAGGTCATGAAGGCTCGGGGTTTCTCGAGTTGAAACCCCCATGTGGGTTGAAACGATGCGGCAACGGGGCTGGGTTTTCCAGTGGAAATGAAGGGGGGTCGCCGAGCATCAACCATTTTTATGAACTGAAGCCAATGATGGTCAACGCCCGGAGGTGATGCCATGGCTGCGATTCAAGAGTTCGACCTTCCTGCACGCTGGACGTCGTTGCTTCAGGACACGTTCTCCGAAGCCATCCACAACATCGCTCGGATGTGGCCGGAGGAGCAATCGCTCAAGGTGTCCTACCGCGTGATTGAAGGGTACGATCCTGAATTTGCTCAAGACATCCTTGCGCATCCCGAGCACCATTTCCGAGCGGCCAACCAAGCCCTCCAACAATTCCTGCTGGACGCTGGTGAGAGCAACAAGGTGCCGTTTTTGCGCATCGAACACCTGCCCAGCGATCAGGTTCGCACGGTTTCCCAACTTCGGGCGGACGACATTGGGATGATGATCGCCATCGATGCCGTGACCACCAAGATTTCTGGCGTTCGTCCTCGGTTGTACCTTGCCGTGTTTGAATGCGTGGCGTGCGGTCACACCATGGAGATCGCCCAACCGAATGAACAAGAATTGATCGAGCCGCTTGAATGCTCTCAAATCGACGGCGGTTGTGGGCGTCCAAAGCGGCAGACACGTTTCCAGTTGCAGCACCATCTCTCGCAGTTGATCAACTCACAATTCATTGAACTGCAGGAACTTCCCGAGCAGGTCAAGGGTGGAATCCAGCCCGAACGCATTGTCTGCATCGGCGAACAGGACCTCGCCGGTCAACTCAACCCCGGCGACCGGGTCAAGGCCAACGGCGTGCTGTTCATTCGTTCGCAGCGAAAAAGCGGGAAGGACACGCCCGTGTTCGACATCTTCCTCCGCATCCATTCGCTGGAGCGGCAAAACGTTCCTCTCGAGGAGATCATCATCACCGAGGAAGAAGTGAACGAAATCAAAGCCATCGCCCGTCAAACCGACGTTTACGATGTCCTGATAGCCAGCATCGCTCCGTCCATCTTTGGATGGCCACGCATCAAAGAATCACTCATGCTCCAGCTCTTCGGCGGTGAGGCGCAACTCAACCCCGACGGCACGCGGAGTCGCGGCGACATTCACATCCTGCTGATGGGCGACCCGGGTGTGGCCAAATCCCAGATGCTCAACTACATGTCCACCATCTCACCGAGGGGCCGATTCACCTCAGGTCAATCGGCTTCGGCTGCGGGGTTGACCGCTGCTGCCGTACAGGACGCCACCGCCGACGGTCGCTGGACGCTCGAAGCCGGCGCCCTTGTGCTGGCAGATCTCGGTTTGGCTGCGATTGACGAATTCGACAAAATGAACGCGGCCGACCGTTCCAGCATGCACGAGGCCATGGAGCAACAGCGGATTTCGATTTCCAAGGCCGGCATCAACGCCAGCCTTCGCACGCGTTGTGCCGTGCTGGCGGCCGCCAACCCCAAGGAAGGCCGATTCCAACCCATCAGCGATGCCCCGTTCACGTCGCAAATCAACCTCGCGCCCCCGCTGGTTTCTCGTTTCGATGTCATTTGGCTCATGACGGACAATGCCGATGAAGAGCACGATGCGAAAATCGCTTCTCACATCGTTCAAACACGCCTCAAGGGTTCAAGCGAACTGCTCGTGAACGAAGGGAGCATGCCCGACCCGACCAAAAATCAACAGGCCAAAACCGTGGGAACGCGCACCGATGGCGTGTACACCCAATTGCCCAAGGATTTGCTCCGCAAGTACGTGGCCTACGCCAAGCGAACCGTTCGTCCCAAGCTGAACGAACAGGCTCAACAAGCGATCGTGGACTTCTACGTCAAAACCCGAAAAGCGGGGGGTGAAGCCAGTGACAGCGTTGCCATCACGGCGCGTGCCCTTGAGGCGCTGTCTCGGCTAACCGAAGCCAGTGCGCGAATCCGGCTTTCCGATGAAGCGACGTTAACCGATGCAGACCGCGCCATTCGGCTCACCAAAACCTGGCGATTTGAGTTGATGGGGGAGCACTTTGACGAAACATCGGTCCACTCGGGGAAGAAAACCGCTGCTCGCAACCAAGAGCGACAAATGCTTGACATCGTATCGACGCTGCAGAACCACACTGGCACGCATGCCAAGTTGCTTGACGTGCTCAACGAAGCCGAACGCGAAGACATCCCGCGCAGCAAGGCCGAAGACATCCTCGAGAAGTTGGTGCGCGGAGGTCGCTTGATGCGGCCCAAAGGCTACGACACACTGCAGATGATTTAGCCAGAGCAAGCGTGGTGCTCATGAAGGGCAACCCCATGGGGAACCCATGGACGATGCGTTGACGGCGGACCTTACTCGACCGGATGCACTCAACCCGGAGGCCCTCGGCTTCATGTGCGGGCTGGAGGTTCACCAGCAGTTGGCCACGGGAAAGTTGCACTCAAGGCAACCGGGGGTGTTGTACGACGTGACCATCGATTCGGTGCCCGATGCGTGGCCCCGTTTCGCTCGAAGGTTGCGTGCAGCGCGTGGTGAAGGCGGTACTGTCGATGTCGCTGCTCGTTTTGAAGCGAAACGAAACCGTTCGTTTGTCTATGTTCAAACGCCCAACGCCGGCCTCGTGGAGCTGGATGAACAACCGCCTGTGGCCATGGATGCTGATGCTGTTGACATCGCCCTCACCGTCGCTGCGTTGCTCGACGCCCGGCCGGTGCCGCTGGTCCAAACCATGCGAAAAACCGTCGTTGACGGCTCCAACACGAGCGGATTCCAACGGACATCGTTGATGGCCACGGCCGGTATGCTCGAGACGGACGACGGACCGGTGGGCGTTGACGTTTTGTGTTTGGAGGAAGACAGTGCGAGGAAACTGGACACCGTTGATCACGCCACGGGTCAAACCGTGATCTACAACTTGGATCGTCTCGGCCTTCCACTGATCGAAATCGCAACCGCACCTGACGTCCAATCCCCCGAACACGCCAAGAGCACGGCCATTGCACTGGGCCGTGTACTTCGTCAAACACGTCGTGTCCGTCGCGGTTTGGGCAGCATTCGTCAGGACCTCAACGTCTCCATCGCCTGTGGCGACCGTGTTGAAATCAAGGGATGTCAAGACCTGGGCTGGATTCCCACCATCGTCCGGCTTGAAATGGTTCGACAGCTCCACTTTTTCCGTTTGGCCAATCAACTCCGTGCGGGATTGAATCTTCCTTCGTTGCCCGAAGATCGTCGACTGGACGACGACGTCTGCGAAACAGAGGTGGCAGCGGCGGTGGCCAAACGCTACGCTCTGGACCTGCACGATGTGACGGCAGCGTTCAACGACACCGTCTCCGGTATGGTTGAGCAGGCGTTCACGAACGGTGCCGTGATGTTGGCACTGCCGTTGCCGGGCATGCACGGTTTGCTGGGCACCAAAACATTCGATGAACAGGGTGCACAACTCCCTCGGCTCGGACGAGAACTTGCTGGCGCTGCGAAATTGGCCGGTGTCAAAGGCATCTTCCACAGCGATGAGTTGCCGGCGTACGGCATCTCGGCCTTGGAAGTCGACGCGGTCCGGGCACAACTCCAACTTGCGAGCGACGACGGCTTTGTGCTGTGCTGCGCCCCACTTTGGCAGGCATCGTTGGCGCTTGAAGCGGTCCTGAATCGAGCGCGGGCAGCCTTTCACCGCATCCAGAAAGAAGTTCGAAACGTGGTGGTGAAGAAAGGTGCTCCCGACGACGGGACCACTGCCCCCATGCGACCTTTGCCGGGGGGGTCAAGGATGTACCCTGAAACGGACGTTCCACCCCATGCCGTGACGGCCGAGCAATGGGCCGATGTCCTTGCACGCTTGCCCATGGACGACCAAGCCCGTGCCGATCGCTTGTCAACCACCGAAGCTTCCAGTGATCAGGCGCAGCAACTCTTGGCCAGGGAATTGGACGACGTGTACATGGAGCATGCGTCGTCGCTTCCTCACAAAGCATGGGCTTCCTTGTTGTTGACGCACGACGACGAAGATCCGCTGCTGTTGGTCAACGTGCTCACGCTTCGAGCACAGGACATGGTTGCTCGTGACCATGTCGAGACCCTGGTGGAAGCGTTCCGTGGGCTATCCCCGACCGTCGAAGCGTTGCAAGCCCACGTTGAGGCCAACGGCCTCGGCCCGGTGGATGTCGGGGATTTGGCCGCCATCGTCAACGGCATCGTCGCTGAGCGACTTGATTTCGTCCAAGAGCGTGGAATGGGGGCAATGGGTCCGTTGATGGGCGTCGTGATGCAAGCAGCGCAAGGCGCCGACGGCAAAGAGGTCAGTACGCTGTTGCGAGCCGCCATCCAAGCCGCCGTGGAGTGAAACCATGCGTCGCCATCCCTTTGCTCTCCTCGGGCTGCTCCTCTTGGTTGGCGCTGCACCGTTGGCTTCTGCCGGATGGACGGCTTCATGGTCGTTTGCGCTTGACGACGGTTACATCACCACGACACCTCAAACCGACGGCACCAACATTTTCCTACGCTCGTCTGGGTTCTGGGTCGACGAGGCTCGACCGGAGGTGGTGGCCCTCAACGGACAAGGTGAGGTGCAGTGGCGGGTTGACAACCCCAACGCCACGCAACACGACATGTCACCCTTGCTCCACATCAAACGGACATCAGGGGATTGCGGCAACAGCGGGCCGTCGTTGTTGGTCGGTTGGTCCGACGGTCGTTTGGAACGCTTGGACCCCAGCAACGGGACTTCGTTGTGGTCCATCACCACCGAGGTTGACGTGTGGGGCATCACGGGTTCCATAGCAAAAGACGGTGATCATGTGGTCGTGTCGACCCGAACCGGTTTGTTGCGGGTGTGCGTCGCCACGGGTGAGGTGAACTTCAGCGCATCAACCGGCCTCGGTTGGCGAAACGGTCCGACCGTGACCGAGGAAGGCTTCTGGCAGGGCGACGAAGCAGGACGACTGTGGCACGTCGACCGAAACGGCAGTGCCACGGTTCGGGCGAATTTCTCGGGCTATCTTCGCCATCCTCCCGTGGTGGCAGGTGATCACCTTCTGCTTCATGTTCAGCACGCTGCAAACAGCACGCTGATGGCGTTTAACCGCACGTCCAACTCGACCGCCTTCATCGCTTCATCGGGTCCTTCCCCGGCGCTCCCGTTGCGCGTTTCAGGAGGCGCCTTGTTCGGAGACAGCAACCACCTCACCAGCGTTCGCTGCGAAGCAACGTGTTGGCTCGAGGACCGAATGAACGCCACCACCAACGGGGCCATGAAACGCGACCGCTCGGGTGCATTGTGGTTCCCCATCAACACCCCTGAGGGAGGTTGGACCAGCGTTGACGTGTCGTCCAACCTGACGTTTGGTACCCAATCAACGCTCTTGACATCGGTCGACACCTACGGCACAGCCGCCCCCTTGTTCATCGGTGAACGGATGTACTTGGGCAACGATGCGGGTGTGCTGTTGGCCCACGAGGTCTACTACGCTGACCCGCCACCCTTTGTGTACGACCCTGCTGCCGCTGTTGGCGGTGCCATCTTGGCAGGGGTCATGGTGGGTTTGGCTGTCCTCGTGCGCCGCACCTCAACGCTTTGGGGCTGGCGTGGTTTGAGCGCCGTGGCCCTCGTCCTTGCACTGATGATGCTGCCGGATGCGGTTCGGGAATGGAACGCGGAAGCCCCGGTGGTCCAAGGACCCGTGACGGCATGGAACGAAACCTGGCCCCAAGCATGGCGGGACGGGCACGTCCTGATCGTTGAGTTTGAAGACCGGACGCTGATGGAAGGCGGGTATGCAGGTCCAACAACGGTCGAAGCCCTGACCCGCCAAGGGGCGGGGGACATGGGCCTCTCCTTTGAAATTCAAGACACCGTTTTGGGACCCTACCTCACGGCGTTCGATGGCCAAGAGGGGTACGGTTGGGAGTATTTCGTGAACGGTGAGCGCGTGCCTTTGTCCATCGCTGATGCCGAATTGAACGAACCCTCCATCGTCCACTGGCGACTGGCTTCGGCGAGGTAAGGCCTAAGGGGACCTGCTCGTTGGGGTGAGCATGTTCGAGGCCGTTGGCGTGCACGGGCCGGAATTGAGCCCAACCGCTGCGTTGGTCCTTGATGCGGTGCTGGTGGCTTCGGTGTTCACCCTGCTGGTGGCACCCGCACGTCAGAAAACCGCTGATATGGCCTTGTTAGGAACGCTTGTGTTGGCATGTTCAGCGGTGCGTGTGGTGATGGTTCCTTTGCCCAACGTCCAACCCGTGACCGTTGTCGCATTGCTCGTTGGTGCACGGCTCGGGGCCGCACGCGGTGTCGCATTCGCCGTTCTGGTTGCGCTGCTCTCCAACGCGGTGATCGGCGACGGTTGGTGGACGTTGTTCCAAGCCATGGGCTGGTCGTTGGTCGCCGTGTTGGGCAGCCGCCTTGACGTGGGCTCCTCTGAATCGGTGCACCTCTCCCGGCTGGCGGGTGCCTCGGTGGTGGCCGCCTTCTTGTTCGGCTCGGTCACGACGCTCTCGCTGGTGGACGGCAGCACGACAGCCGCTTCCTTCGTCTCCTTGCTCGTTCAAGGATTGCCGTTTGACGTCGTCCATGCCATTGGGAACGTTGCCATTGTGGCTTGGTGTGCACCGATGCTGATGCGTTTCCTCGACCGAATTGACACCTCCTTGGAGCACGTGATTGAGGTCGTTGAACGCCATGCCATCGATGGATGATACCCCCAGCATGGCGCTGATCGTTCGCCGGGATTTGGCGATGTCCGCTGGGAAAATGGCCGTGCAGTGTGCCCATGCAGCGGTGACCTGCACCCGCCGAGCCCGTCAACACGGACGCCTGTACGACCGATGGTTGGAAAGCGGCGCACGCAAGGTCTGCCTGGCAGCCGACGACGAGGTTCACTTGAACGAATTGCTGGCCATGGCGGAGGCGCATCACGTGGTGCACGCCCTCATCACCGACGCCGGTCATACAGAACTGCCACCGGGGACGGTCACGGTGCTCGGTTTGGGTCCAGCGCCACGGCGTACATTGGACGCCATCACGGGTTCGCTCGCATCGTGGTGATCGCATGGGTCTTCGTTCCTGGTTGCACCGAATCACGGCTCCACACGGCGCGGTGGAGCACATTCGTCAACCGGTGAAGCTGGTGTGCGTGGTCAACCAGTCGCTCAAAATGGGCAAAGGCAAAATCGCTGCTCAGGTGGGCCATGCATCGGTCGGGGCGTTCCTTGGTGCAGGCCCCACCCACCCTGGCCACGTGGAGGCTTGGCTCGCCTCCGGCCAGAAGAAAATCTGTGTCAAGGTGCCCGAAGACGCGGCGTTTGACCGTTTGATGGCTGAAGCCAAAGCGCTCAACGTTCCCTTCCATTTGGTGCGCGATGCTGGGCACACCCAGATCCCTGCCGGTTCCAAAACCGTGTTGGCGCTCGGGCCCTATGAGAGCGAAACCCTTGACCGGTTGACAGGCGAACTCAAACTCCTGTGACACCGCGTTGATGAAGGGGTGGACGCAAGGCGTGGCATGCGCGAACACCCCTCGGACCGCATCGATTTTCGTTCCGACACCGTCACTCAACCCACCGCAGCGATGCGGCAGGCCATGGTGGAGGCAGAGGTGGGCGACGACGTGCTCGGTGACGACCCCACCGTCACGTCCCTCGAAACCCGGGTCGCTTCGTTGTTTGGCAAAGAAGCGGGCCTGTTCCTTGCCTCAGGGACGATGGCCAACGCCGTGGCCCTTCGAACCCACACCGTGCCGGGTGACGAAATTGTGTGCGACCGAACCGCTCACATCTACAGGTACGAAGGCGGCGGTTACGCTGCCTTGTGCGGGGCCTCCATTGCGTTGGTCGACGGCCACAAAGGCTTGATGACGCCCGAACAGGTCCAATCCGCCATTCGAAAAGCCGACGGCTCGGGCAGCCACTACCCGAACGGCACCCTGGTCTGCGTTGAAAACACCTCCAACCTGGGCGGAGGGGCCTGCTACGATCAGATGACGTTGGACGGCATCGCATCCGTGGCCAAAGCGCACGGCTGTGCGACGCACATCGACGGTGCTCGCATCTTCAACGCCAGCGAAGCCACCGGTGTCTCGGTAGCGGACATGTGTGCAGCCTACGATTCGGTTTCGATTTGCTTCTCCAAGGGCTTGGGTGCCCCGGTTGGCTCGGTGCTGGTGGGTTCAGAGGCGTTCATTGCGCAAGCCCATCGATGGCGGAAGATGTTCGGGGGGGGGTGGCGACAAGCTGGCCTCCTGGCTGCTGCTGCTCACCATGCGCTCGACCACCACGTGGAACGGCTGGCAGAAGACCATGCTCGGGCGCGCACGCTGGCGAATGCGGTGAACGCCATGCCGGGTTTTTCGGTCGACCTTGCAACGGTCCAGACGAACATGGTCTACGTCACGTGCGAGCGGCCTGCGGCTGAGGTGGCCGAGACCCTCGCCACCCACGGCGTGGACGTGTTTGACATCGCGCCGACCAAGATTCGAATCGTGGTGCATCTGCACATCACGGACGAGGACGTGAGCCGTTTTCTCGAGATCATGCGCACCGCGTTTTGATGGAGATTTATATCGGCTCAAACGATCATAGCGTCATGCATGATGACGAGGTTGACCCGTTGCCCTGCGTTCACAACCGTGCATCGAACGAAGGCGTGAAGGTCTGCGAGTTGTGCCGTTCCATGTTGGATTACCGGCCTCGTGAGGGCTGGCATGTACCGTTGAGCGATGAAGAGCACGAGGAGGCCATTGCGTTGTTCGGCGGTTCAACACTGCCCAGCTCCCGACGCTGGAAGCACCTCGCTCAACGCATGGCGAATTCCTTTCACCTCAACTGGGCCCGTCTAGCGGATGGTGGCGATCCCGTGGTCGCTTTGCCGTGTTCAGAGGAAGCGTTCGCTGCCTTGGTGAGCGACGCATTGGCGGGCCGGGCGTTGAGCCCGGAGCAACAGCATTGGTTGAACGCTGGTGTCGAACTTCGCCACGGTGTGTGGATGCGTCGCATGAACGGCGTGTGGTACCTGAACGACGTTCCTTTGGGCGAAGGCGTGACCGACCCGATGGTGCTGGAGGTGCTGGGAGACCCCACCGTACGCCAGGGTTGGGACTTGACCCAATTGTACACGGGGTTGGGGGCGTTGCACATCGCACCCGGGGAACCAGAGCACCCTGATGTTCCTCATTTTTTCTTCCGCGGGCGATTCCACCGTTTGATTCACCCGCATCACCGACCCATTGGGACGATGTTGTCGTGGCTCTCGTTGAAGATACGCGTCAGTCGGACGCAAGAGGGCGCACCGAAGGTAGCGATGAGTGCGCTGGCTTGGGCGTACGACTTCAAGACGTGCACCACCGATACGGTCCGAAACGTCCCTCATCAGCGCATGGTGGACGAAGCGTTCGCTCACCGGCCATCGGGGTTGTTTGACTGTCACGAGGAGCCTTGGATGGAGCTTTACCGCAACCACGTGTCCACGCTGGCGGACATTGACAACCTCGATTACCCTCTGCACATGGGTGGGTCCCGCATCAAATTCCGAGTACGCTCCCCCACCAACCGAACCCGGTTGGTGCAAGTTCCGAACCGCCCCGACCTGTGGGCCTTGTTGCTTTCTTTGGCCATGAGCCCGCTGGATTCGCGGCCGGGCAGGTTGCTCCTCGGCTTGCAACACAACTGGTCGCGCCCGTACTTCAAACGCAACGCGGATGCACCTGAGTTGGTGCGATCGTTGCAATTTTGTCACGACATTCTGAACGGAATCCTGGGGGCGCGTGTGGCCGTTCAACACGACCGGGTGCTCATCATTGGCCAACTTGGTCATGTGTACGAGGTGAGCGTGGGAGAGGGGCAACACGGCGCGCCGTACTGCATCCAACACCGTACGTCGTTCGAACCTCATGCAGGAAGAGATCTGTGCATTCACAGCGGAAAGCGTACGAACACGGTGCCCATCGGTGACACCCTTGGTTCCGTGTTCCTCTCGCTGTACAACGACGCCACGGCGGCCATCAAGATTGACAGCCTGGCCTCGATGATGATGAACGCCACCCCACTCGGTTTCCCCGACGAACTTGACGATCGATGGCGCGGTTTGCTCAATGACGCGGCTGTTGCCAGCTTGGAGCGTTTGGGTGAGCGCGGCTCGTTGCGGCCGTTGATGGGCAGGCGGCGACCGTGGTACGGCGGCCGTGCCCTCCCTGACGACCAACATCATCGTTTCTTCGAATTGGAAATGCAGGAGTACATCGAAGCGGAACACCATCGCCGTGCGCGTCGCCGAGGGACCTCACGTCACGGTCGGTGGCGGGAACGGTTCAGCGCGGCCATGGAATGCGGAGCAGGTCTTCCTTACGACGATGTCGTCAACGCTTGGCGTGCCACGGTTCACCCTTACCAGGAGCGGCAACATCGACGTCCACGGCACGGTCTGAGGGACCGCCATCGCTTGTTTCGATTGGAACACCGGCGATTCCACGGCTTGCCGTATCGACAACGCGACGACGTGCACGAAGTAGGTGATGTTCGGGACGGTGAGCGCCGCTGGTGCGAGACGTTTGCCCGGGTTTGGCACGTTCTTCTGCGCCAGCCCCTCGGTGCTTGGGTGGCGTTGCCAGCGAACAACGGCCAACCGTTGACATTGGAACGAACCGAACTGCGGGTGACCGTTCGGAATCAGCGAGAACGGAACTTCTTGCGTCGAATGGTGCGCTGGGCCGGTTACGTGCAGGACACCGAACACGAACGAAACGTTCGCTTTGTTCGGCGAGATCATCCGGTTCCGAACGCACGAATGAAACTCAGCGGACTGCTCGGCAGAATTCAACAGGATCAGGGTGTGCGTGGCGCGCCCCCGCGCTGGTGGAATTATGTTGAACCGTTCGCCGTGCCCGACGAGATGGCTGAACTTCGGTGGCCGTACCACGAGGATTTGACCGATGCACCTGCAGCACGTCGCCAGCAGCGAATTGACGATGCCATCCCGTTCAATCTTGTTGAAGATGGGGTGGACGACGCGTGAAGGCGACCGCCACCGCTACAGCCATGCTCGACCAGGCGCTCACCCACGGCATCGCTTCATCGTCATCGACGAGCGGCGGGGCGGGATTGACCATCATTTCAAGCGGCGACAACTCGTAGATGAGGTGCACCTCCATGTCGCTCCCGTCGTGGGCTTCTGGGACGGTCAACGAGGCGGTGCCGTTCAGCGCATCGCCAAGATCAACGATGGCGTGGACGATGTGAGGGTAGGTGCCCAAACCGTTGGTGCCTTCCTCAAAGTCAGCATGGGCTTCCACCCACCACACCGTGACATGGAGGTCGTGGCCTTCCAGCACCTGCTCGCCGATGTCGAGGTTCCAAGCCACGGTGCCGCTTTGAGCACCGGTTGGTGTCCACGAGAACGAGGTTGTACCGTTGCCGAGGTCGAGGTCGGTGTTGGCGAGGTTGGTGAACTCGTTTTCGAGGGTACCGTCGTCAGCCACGCTGCCGATTTTCTTCATCGAGCCGTTGAGCACCACGGTGGGGGGTGAGTCATGCCCGTACTTGTCTTTCCAACGCTGGTCAAGCTCATCGGTGCCGAACGGGTCTTGGGTTTCCCCGATCGAGCGGTGGACGTGGTACTGTTGCAGCAGCCCTGCCGCCTGGACGTCCTCCAGGGCGTGCTCGACGTCAACGCAGTTGGTGCACCACGTGGCGGTGAACACCTCAACCACGGTTTTGAGGTCGCCAAGCTCGGTGACCTGAGCCGACGTGTTGTTGGCTGGCGCCCATTGCCCACCGAACACCATGCCGGCTTCGGTCGGCTCGGCGGGGAGGGCTGAGGCGGGATGGAAAAGGGAGGCCATCATGACAGCTGAAAGGAGGACGGTGAAGGCACGCTTCATGTTCCGCCCATGGGACGGGCGCCTTTCAACCTCGCGGCTTCATTGCCCGGTGCCGTCGGCCTCGTCGGTACCGTCGTAGTGGTCGCCCGAACGGTCCGTTCGCTCGGCTTCATCCACACCGTCCGAGGTGCCGCTCGTGCCTTGACCCTCCCGCCCCCGCGGGGAGCGGTGCTTCTCGAACAGGGCTGCACCTTGCGGGAAGATGCCGCACTCGACCTCGTAGCGAAGCTGCGCCAACCGGCTCTTGATGCCAGCGCCCGAGCGGTCGCCCACGGCTCGGCCCAGAGCCGCCAAGTTTTGGTGTTCGAGGTTGAGGGCCGTCAACGCCGCCAACATCACCACCGAACAGAGCATGGACTCGTCCATGTTGGCGGTGTATGCATCGATGGAAGGTTCACCAATGGCGGTCAGCATGCCACCGTAGACGTTGTTCAATGCGTTGAATTGGGATTCCGTCAGGCGGTTGTCCAACTCGTTGAACAACCGTTCGCTGTGAACTTCGACCTTGTCGTGGCGGATACCGTCTTTGATGTACGCCTTCATGACGGCGTCCATGTTGAGTTGAGGAACGGGTGCGAACCCTTGACGACAGCGGGCTTTGTAGTGCTGCGCAATGGTCCGCTTGGCGTTTTTGAACTGCGTTTGCGTCAGCCCGTGTTCGGCGAGCAAGGCAGCGCGGTCGATGCGCAGGGCACCGAACCACTCGTGCGCCAATTCGGCGATGGCGATGGCCATCAGCACGAGGTTTTGACGGTCCGACTCGCCCTTGACGCCTGAGGGCTTGCGCGTGATGCTCGTTTTGGGGCAGGCCAGCAGTTTCTTTTCGCTTGGGGACAAGGTGCGGCGGATCGCCTCCTGGAGAGGCGTGAGTTTCTGGGCGGTGGCACGCGTCAGGAACTCCACCGTGAGCGTGAGGTGTTCACCGAACAGCTCGCGCAGCGTCGCAACGAGTTGGCGGTACATCGGGTCCTTCTCGCGTTGTGTGGAACGGTTGACGCGGCCCAGCCGGCGGTACTTGCGGTAGTTCTCACTGGACAATCGGTTTCCCTGAGCGTCAAATCGGTCGCCCATGGGGTTCATCACCGTGCCCGGGCCTCGGTTTTCGAGGGCGTTCACACGTTCGTTTTGGCGCTCTTCACCGGCCGAGTACGAACTGTTCGTGTCCGCATCGTTCGGGATGTAGTCGAGCGTCAGCCCGCACCCTTCACAACACATCTCACCACGCAAGCTGTCCAATTCCCACTGTTGTTCTGCACCGCATTCTTCACAAAATCGCTTCATTTTCGTTCACCTCAATAACATGCTCCTCGAGTGTATTTAAAGGATTCAAATCCATCCATGCCGGACTGGACTTCCCCCTCGCCTTCACCACGCGGTCGTTGGCCGCTCGGTTGTTGCTCGCAATCTCAAACATGACCGTTTCATGTTTAGATTGCACCCTATATGAAACCTTTGGCGAAAGCCCCACCTTTTGCTGGCCGCCCCACCGATAACGCGTTTTTCAGGACGAGAAAGGGGTCCGCCATTTCCGGTCACCAACATGCCGCACTCCCCAAGCAACCAACGAACAAGAAACAACTACATGAAATGTTTCACGCCCTGCTTCGCGTATCTTCAAGAACGCTCGCCGGTCATCTCAGAAATGAACGGCATGGTCAAGCCACAAATCACGTCAGAACACATCCCTGCAGGCCAGGGCATGCCGTCGTGGTTGTTTGAAGCCTTCAGGGGCGAAGACCCGGGCCTGCTGGTGGTGCATCCCAACGAGCACCACCGTCAACAAACACTGGTCCATCTTCACGAGCAAGGTTTCACCCACGCTCCGCAGGCCCACACCACTTTGAACCAGCTGTGGCGCCTGCTTCACGTCGATTTCCGCCTTCCTGTCATGATCAACGACGACGTTACGTCGTTCATGGCCCTTCACCGCCGATGCTCAGCGGCTGCTGAGGAACACGGATTCCCCTTGTTGCACACACCGGGAGCAGGTACCTGGACGGTTCAGAAAACCAAGCGGCTCCTGAGCCTCCATGCTGCGGTGAGCGGTTTGCGTTCACCGTTTGCTTGGTCTTCCAATCCGGGGGTTGACGTGCTCCATGACCTGATGTTGTCGTACGAACAGGAGGTGGGCGGAACGCTGCCGATGCTGCTTCAACATCATGTGCTCAATGCAATGAAACAAGCGGAGCACACCCCGTTCCACTTCGCCGGCCTCAACGGCATTGTGTTGCTCGATGCGGCGCCCGATTTCACCGAGGTTGAACAAGACCTGCTCATCCACCTTTCCGCTCACTGCCCGGTTCACCAACTGGTTCATCCCGGCTCGTTCCGGTTGGGTCACCACGGTGCCTACGTGCTCGATGAACCGCCGTGCACGGAGGCCAATTTGCCGACATGGTTGCCTCCTCATGAAGTGTGGACTTCCGATGGCACCGCATGGTCAACCCCCGTTGGCAAAGGCCGTGGGACGGTGCGGACCCGCATCGCCTTGGACGCCGCTGAGGATGTCCTCCCGGCAACGGCCAGCCTCTTGGGCGACTTCTTGACCCACGAACGTGGCCGTGCTTTGGTGGTGGACGGGCAAGCTCACCAACGTCGTGCGTCGTGGCATCGATGGCTGAAACAATGGGGGGTTGTTGTGCCGTCGCGCACGCGATTGATGCACGAACAACCCGTTCATGCAGCCATCGTTCACGCCGCCTCCATCGGTCAAGGCATGAATGCGTGGTCACTTGAGGGGCTTCGCACCTTGGTTACCTCCACGGCCTTGCCTTGGTCGAACGACATGTACCCCAACTTGGAGCATCCCAGTCATCCGACATGGCGGCCTACACCCCATCTTGACGTGTTGGAGGACATCGGTCAACACTTCCACGTGTTGGGTGGGCCCGGAGCCATGGCTCGCTGGATGGGTGCGTTGCGGCAAGCGCGTCCCTCGTTGTTGGAGCGTCATCCCGAGGAACGCCGGCAGCGATTGGAGGAAACACAATGGTGGCTGGCGTGTTTGCTGACGGGGTGGGCCCCGCTGTTGATGCCGGAAGACCGTCATCACCTCGGGCGTCACCATGTAGGATGCAGTTCGGGCCATGTCCTGCCCACACCAAAGGCGCCTGCCAACGGCCTCGAATGGCTGGGTCAAACCGTTGACCGGCTTGACATCGCTCGCATGGATCGCATCGACGGCCGTTACAACCGTGGTTGGGGCGACCTGCAGGACTTGCTTGATGCAATGGAGCGTGTGGTGCAACAGGAAGGTGCCGACATGCTCCAGGGTCAGGGGATGATCGATGTGCTCAACATGGTCGGTGAGTCCCTCCGTATCCCTTCGACGGAACCTCAGTCGCCTCATGTTCAGGTGCTGACGCCCGAGGAAGCGCATGGCTGTGAAGCCGATTTGGTCGTGCTGGCGGGGCTCGACGTGCAATCGTGGCCCATGAAGCGACCCACGCTCCCTTGGCTGGACGCCACCGCTCAATTGGAGCTTGGGATGTTCCACAACGATGTGTTGGTGCGGCAGGGCCGTCATCACCTGCGTCATTTGTTGAACGCAGGCCGGTACGTGGTGGTGATGGACACCTCTCCCGTGGAAGACAACGGGCCGAGCGCACCGTTGGCAGAGTGGCTCACCGACGTTCGCCGATCGCGTGCGTGGGACGCCATGCGGCAGCCCCCTCCGTACCTCCTCCCTTCCCGATACCAAGGCGACGGGGTTGAACGCCGTTGGACCTGGACGGTTCGGGAGCAGGGTCATGGCGCTTGGTTGTGTCCTCTGTCGGAACGTGCCGCTGACCTGGCTCAGCACGCTGCCGGTTTCGATCTTGGGTTGCTTCCACGTGAAGGCCGCCAGCGTGCAGGTCACCGGGTGTTGTCAGGGCTTGGCGAAGACGAACATGCTCTGCTCCATCCGATGGGTGTGGTGCGCGCCCAGGTCCCTGCCGTGCAGGAAGACCGCTACCGCCGTCAACCGATGGCCAAACGGTTGGAGGAAGGCGAATGGTTGCCTTGGGAGGCGCGTGCTCACCTTCTTTCTGCAGACGCACTTCGGTTCGGCATCGGTGAACTCAATCACCTCAAAACACCAAGCGCTGGCGCCCCTTCATGGCCGCACTTGGGGCATCGCCCGGGCCGGACGCACAGCATTTCCGTTGACCCGCGCCCCCTCCCTCCTTACGCTGGCGCCCCGGCCAGCCTGATCGACCGATTTGGGCATCTTTCCACCCCGCTCGTTCGCACGCGTTGGTCACCAAGCCGAATTGAGGCCGTCTTGCGGTGTCCACAGAGGGCGTGGTCGGAGGTTTGGTTGGATGTGAGCGGGGACGGTGAACCCCCGTCCGAAGACATCGACAACCGCACGCGCGGACAACTCATGCACGACGTTTCGGTGGCTTTGCTCGAGGCGCACGGTCTGAAGGTCAGCAAGGTCGGTGCTGAAACAGCCCAGCCGTTGCACCTCGGCGTGCTCGAAACCGTCACCAACGCTTGGGGCACGGTGCTGAATTATCTCGCCGAACACGCCACCTGGCTGGGGCGGTCCAACGCCGTCTCCGTTCATCGGACACGCGCCTTGCTGGATGCTTCACCCGATGCATGGGCTGGTCACGTGGAGGGGGACGCCCCCTTGCCCTTGGGTGGCCAAGTCGGTTCAATGCTTGAGGCCACGTGGGCGCTGCGCCACGCTGCACCTTTGGTGGCCGAATGGCCGGCATCAAACACCGACGGTTCTCCCGTTCGTATCGACGCGCCATCGGACGATGACGCGCCATCAGGGTTCCTGATGTCCGGGTTTGCTGACCGAATCGATGAGGTGCACCTCACCGAGGGGCAACGGGCGCGTTTGATCGATGCAGGTGTGTTGGGTGATGCTTCCCACGACGCCCCCTTCCCACTCAACGGCGTACAGCGCCCTGTTCAGCGGTTGGTCATCGTTCGCGATTTGAAAACCGTCAACGGCCCCAAAGCAGATCGCATGGGCCTGCGGCACGCCCGTTGCATGTTTGAGGACCTTCAACTGGCCCTGTACGCTCGTGCTTGGGAACAAACCCACCCCAACGATCGGGTGATTGGTGTGGGAGCCTCTGAAATCGGTGAGCGAACCGTGCATTACGTCGAACTCGATGAGGCCCTGGACGAGATCGCTGATGAACTCCACGTTGGCCAGCTTACGCAGCATCTTCGCCATCATTTTCCGACGTCCAACCCGGATGAACCCGGCCAAACCTCGTTCCGGCGATGGATGGAGGAGCGGCTACGCACGGCCCAACGGGCCATCACCGCTTTCGGTGCCGGCCACATCAACCCCACGCCTGGTCGGCATTGCAATCACTGTGCGGTGCGGGATGGATGTGATGTGGCGACCTTGGGAGGCGATGCACGATGATCCGATTCAACAACAGTCAGCGGCTGGGGTTGGACCTCGATCGCCACATCGCTCTCGACGCCGGTGCAGGTACTGGAAAGACCACCGTCATGGCCGAGCGCTACGTCCAGCACCTGATCGCCCACGACCAACGCGCCACGCACGTTACACCACAGGGTCCTCGAACACCTCTCTCAGGTCATGGAGCATTACGGGCTCCCGCACGAGAACGAACCGAACTCGAGGCATGGCCGGGGTTGCTGCCCTCTGAAGTGGTGGCCATCACGTTCACCAAAAAAGCAGCAGCTGAACTCAAGGCGCGCATTCGTCATCGCTTGGCACAGTCGAGAGCCACGGCCGTCGCTGCTGACGATGCAGAGGGCGTGTTTGACCCCCGGCTTCGGTCGGATGCCGATGTGGAGATGCTCTTGTCCTCACTGGACGAGGCACCGATCTCGACCATTGATGCCTTTCTGAACGGGTTGATTCAGCCCCACATCGACCGGGTGACCCTGTACCCATCCTACACGTTTGTCGCTGAAGCGCAAACCCCCGTGATGCTCAACGATGCCCTCCACACGGTTTGGCGCATTCGATCGGTGGAGGATGCGCATGAAGCAGGGGTGCTGAACCATCACCAGGCGTTCATTGCAGCAAGAGACCGACTGGTCGCGATGATGGGCGGGCAGGGGCCTGCTGAAGTGGTGCTGAACGGTTTGATGCAACGGTCGCTTTTTGTTGAACAATCGCACCGTGCCATGATTCAACGGGCGGAAGACCTCGGCCTCCAGTGGAACGGACGCGGCCCTGCACCGGTGGCGGTGCTGCTCGACCTCATTGCAGAGCCGGTTCGCAACGACCTGCATGATCACCTTCACGCGCTCCATGCCGATCTCCGGGCTTGGGTGGATTTGTTCCTCCAACATCACGATCGGTGCGTTGCCCCAGCAGAAACCGATTCGCACTTGACACGGTTCAACCACTTGGTGCGGATGGCTCACGCCGACCTCCCTCAAACCGTCGGGGCAGGGCTGTCATGGGCTTGGAAACTCAACATGGCCATTGCTTCCGTCTCCGGTTTGAACGCCAAACCGCCGACCTTCTTCCCGCGAAATGCACTTCCGAAGGCCGACGGCTGGCCTGCCGGCTTGTTGACGAAGTCCAAGGCGAGCACCGTCGGCATCGGCAAGGAGGGACGTGCAGCACTTTACGAACAAGCAGAAGCCTTGCAGGGCCGACTTCGGCGACGGCTTCATGCCCCCTTTGGCTCCTTGGTGAACCTCCTGGCCAAGGCGGCGTTTCTGATTGAGCCGGGCGACGGCTTCGACGGGATCCCGCTCGACTCGCCCCTGCGATTGGTACCGTTGCGTCACCCTCTGCCCAACGAACCGCCTTCATTGGGCACCTACGTGGACGGTGAATTGCAGGCTGAGGTGCTCAGTGACTTGATTGAAGTCCATCGAGCCACCCACCAAATCCTTGCGCGACGGAAATCGCTGGACGGCCTCCATGATTTCGATGATCTGCAACGGTTTGCAGCCGATGTGTTGTTGGCCCGATGCCCCGATGTGTGTCGACATCGCTACCCACCCGAGGTCATCGATGCGTTGGATGGCTTGGGCGACGAACCGTGGAGCGACCACCACATCACTCGCGCCCTGACCCTCCTGAACGACCGTCCTGAATTGCAGGCAGACTTGCATCAACGCGTGGCCGTGCTGGGCGACATTCGCCGCCAATTCCGTGCGTTCATCATCGACGAATACCAAGACACCAACCCTGCCCACTTTCGGTTGTTGGCCAGGCTGTGGGGGCGCCGTCATCGGCGGCCTGACGATCCACAGCGTCCCCGAGGGGCGTGGGATCCCACGGTGTGCATCGTGGGTGACATGAAACAGAGCATCTACCGATTCCGCCAAGCCGAGGTTTCCGTCATGCGCCGTGCGGTGGCGATGATCCGACGTTGCAACCTCGACGAAGCCGATGATGCACGGCTGAACCATTTGCGACAGGAGGGCCACGGCCGGGACCCTCGGCCGGTGGGTGCAGGCGGTGAAGGCGGTTCGTTCAGCAACGCACATGAAACGAGGGCATCGGCTCCCCACAGCTTCGTTCCCCTGAATCGGGACGACGGCGAGGAAGGAGCACCCATTTCTGGAGAGCGCCTTCAACGGCGAAGAGAGGGTCATATTGACCTGACCTCCAACCACCGGACTCGGGCAAACCTGATGGAGACCATGAACGCTTTGTTCGATGAAGTGTTCGACGCACGTCATCATGATTTGCCAGGCGACTGGCACGCTGAGCCCCAACGTCTGCGACCGGCGCGTTTGACCGAAGAGGGTGGCGTGTTGGAGTGGCTGCTTCCCGTTCAGGGGTCATTGGACACCGTCCCAGAAGCCCTCGATGAGCCCTTGGACGCCTTTTCCGATCCGCACGCTGCAGCCGTGCATTTGGAGCATGAATTGGTAGCGCAACGCTTGGCGGCCTTGATCGCCGGTGACACCACCCGCGTCTGGGACGCGGACCTCGCATCGTGGACGGAGTTGGCCGAGGTTGGGCCTCAGGTCCGTCCCTCGGACGTGATGATCCTCGTCAACTCTCGGCGGCACCTCCCCGACCTTGTCCGTCGATTGCGAGAACGCGGTTTACCGGTCATGGCTGACCGATTGGGGTTGTTGATGACCCAACCCGTGGTTCAACCGCTTCAGGCGTTGCTCACGCTGATGGCAAAACCCACCTCGAAACTGGCTGCCTTCCAACTCGCTCGGTCGCCGGTGGTGGGGATGTCGGAAGACCAAGTGCATGCCTGCCTCTCGGAGATGAGAGAGGGCGACCTTGCGTGGCCGCGTCTGGTTGAACACGCCCCAACACCCGGCACGCAGGCCCTCTTGGCCCACCTTTGGCAGCGAGCAGGTGCCGGTGCCCTGTACGAGGTGTTTGACGACGTGCTCGATCACTCCGATTTGCTGGCAGCTTACCCCGACGAGGCCGACCGTCAGTTTGCAGAAGCGTGGTTCGCCCTGCTTCACGACCTTGGAGGGCAGCACGGTCACGACGTGGCTGCCGTCCAAGCCAACATGGCGAAGTTACGGCACTTGGGTCAGCAAGGGCCCAAAGCCATCAGCCCCCCCACCACGGAAGCCATTCAAATCATGACCATCCACGGGTCCAAAGGACTCCAATCCCCCGTCGTTGTGGTCACGGGGTTGTTCACGGCGGGCAAGGCCGACGCAACGGTGTCCATCCAAGACAACGTCCTTGTGACCCCACAGGCGGTGGCAGGAAGGGTCCAGCCTTGGCTGGGGGCTCAGCGACCTCAAGACGGGCTTTGGGCGTTCGCCAGCGAGATGAACAAGGCACAGGACAAAGCGGAATTGCGGCGCAAATTCTACGTTGCCCTGACCCGAGTGAAAGACCGTCTCGTGGTGTCCGGTGCTCCCGGAGATCGCAGTGAATGGGATGAAACCGACGGACGGTTGGCGGTGAACGTCAAACCGGATCCCCGGACGATGGGTTACATGCTGATGCAAGGGCTTCGTCATGCGGCCTGGCTGACAAACACACCTCACCCTTTGCTGGTTGAGGCCGATGCTCTGGATGCAGAGGAGATGCCCCCTTTCTCGGCCAGGCGGGAGACCGTGGCGTTCAACCCGGCGTCCATGGTTTCCACTGCTGCCCTCGGTCCAAACGGTGTGGAAGGACTTCGAGTGTACCATCACCCCTCGTGCTTTGACCAACCCCCTCCATCTTCGCCTCAGGCACGGGTACGTACCCTTGCCCAACGGCTTGCCTCTGCTCCTCCCTCAGAACCCAGCGGTCCACGCTCACCTCCACCGACGGTTGCGGTGATGAAGGGTGCAGCGCACCATTTGGACACCACCTCGGCGTGCCCGCGTCGCTACTGGCTGGAACACGTCAAAGGATGGCCCACCGAGCCGATGTGGTTGCCCGGGCGACCCCGCCCTCCAGCACACCAGCGCGGCTGGCCGGAAGCCACCACGTTCGGCCTCATGATGCACCGTTTGCTGGAAATCGGCCTCAGGAACCCGTGCTCCATCCACGCATCCTCCTCGCCGTTGTCTCCGGACTGGTTGCATGAGGGTGAGGACCGATTGACCGATGAAGGAGCGTTAAGCGAGGTCATGCATGAATTCGGTTTTGGGACGGAGCAGGAGGAGGGGTCCGACGAAGCGGCGTGGCGTGTCCGCTTGAGCCACCTCTCCTCGTTGGTGCAACGTGGACGACTCGGCCGGATGCTGAACGGTGAACCCATCGACGGTCTTCGCGTTGAGGCTGTCCGGACCGAGTTGCCGTTTTTCCATCGCTACGGTTTGCCGGTCGAACATCGCAACACGGCGGCGTTCGCCGCTCCGCTGCATGTCACCTCGGTGACGATGGATTTCAGCGGTCGTGCTGATTTGGTCCTGGCGTTGACCGATGGCGATGGGCCGGGTTACCTCCGTGTGGTGGACCTGAAGACCACGGGGTGCTTGGGTTCGTTCAACCCATCATCCTCTGCAGCCGGCCACCCGCTGCAAGCGTGCGGTCCTGAAACCGTTGATTTGGAACCCCAAAACGAGGCTGAGACCGATCTCTTGGAGAAGCACCGCTTGCAACTGACGCTCTATTCGCTGGCGCTGGAAGCCATGGAAAGGAACAAACCTGAGGGACAACGGCGGACGGTCCTCCCCCCAGCGGTGCTGGTGGGCGCCAACGGCCGAACGGTGGCGCTTGACGACGCCCAGTTTGAACGTGCAAAAACCGAACTTGATGCCCATCTGGCATGGCGAGCTCGCCTGCACCTCGAGGCTACCCCGGAAGCGCCCCGCCGCCTCCCCGTGGGCGCCGACGCTTGTGGGTCCTGTCCCTATCAGCGAGGGCACGTGCGTCGATGCGGGCCTGAAGGAGAACCGCTTGGCGTGGGCCCCTTCACTTCTGACCCATGAGCACCAACGTGCCTGCCCAACCGTCCTTTGCACCGGTTTGAAACGCCTTCACGTTGCGGAACCCCGCGTCGTTCATGCCATCGACCCAAGCATCCATGCTGTGCATGGCCATGTGAACGTTGAGCGAACCCGACCAGTCATGACAGGCTTCGTTTTCGGCGTAGTGATCAACACCGATCACCGCCCAACCGTCGTCGTTCAGCCAAGCATTGCGCAACGTGTGAAGAAAGCCCATGGGGTCCTGAAGGTAGTACAGCACTTCCATGCTGTGGACCAGATCAACGGGCGCTTCCGGGTGCCATTCGGGCAGCATGGCCAGCGTGTAATCACCCTCGGGGTCGATGGCCTTGGCCTTGTCAATCATCGTCACGGCACCGTCAACGCCCGAGGCATGTTGGCACGCCTCGAGCCCATTGAGCCGGCGCACCACCCAACCGTTCCCGCAACCAACATCGATGGCGTTGAACCCCGGGTTGAGGTTTGGCAGGACGGCCTCCAACATGGCTTCCACGCTAGCGGTGTGACCCTTTTCCATGCCTTCGTCACGGCCTGATGCCGCCCAATCACTGAACAAATCGGTTGCTGTCCGCTGTGCCATGGTTGGGCCAACCGCAGGTTCTCCATCAAATTGTGCATGGGAAAGGCACATGGTGGCTCAGCGCTCGTGGCCCTTCATGCTCGACGTAACCACCACCTTGGACGATGTTCTCTACCCGCCGCATGAACCGCACACGACCGGTCGATTGGAGGTCAGTGACCTCCACACCGTGGCCTGGGAGGCGAGCGGTAACCCGAACGGCATCCCCGTTGTTGTGCTCCACGGTGGTCCGGGTGGTGGCGCTCAACCGTCGTACCGCCGCTATTTCGACCCGGCGGCCTTCAACATCGTTCAGTTCGACCAGCGGGGTTGCGGTGCTTCCACCCCACACGCCGAGCTGACGGACAACACAACGCATCATCTGGTGGAGGACATCGAAACATTGCGTGCACACCTTGGCATTGAGACCTGGCATGTCTTCGGTGGGTCATGGGGATCAACGCTCTCCATGATGTATGCCCTCCATCACCCCGAGCGCGTGCGTTCGTTGGTGCTTCGAGGTATTTTCATGTGCCGCAAAAGCGAGCTGCACTGGTTCTATCAGGACGGAGCCAGCCACATGTTCCCCGATGCGTTTGCGCCGTACCGCGATCACATTCCAAGCGAGGAACAGGGCGATCTGATCGCTGCGTACTACCGGCGTCTGACCAGCGAAGACGTGAGCATCCGACGAGCAGCAGCGAAGGAGTGGACGCGATGGGAAATGGCCACCAGCCGACTGTTTCCCGATCCGAGTTACCTCGACAAAGCCGAGGACCTCGATTTTGCTGTCGCTTTCGCTCGTATCGAGTGCCATTACTTCATCAACGCCATTTTTGTTGAAGAGGCTTACATTCTCAACCGGGCGGAGCGATTGGCGAACATCCCGACGGTCATCGTCCAAGGGCGCTACGATGTGGTCTGCCCGCCGCGCAGTGCGTGGGAACTCCATCAGGCGCTTCCACAAAGTCAGCTGGTGATGGTGCCCGATGCAGGACACTCAATGGGTGAGGTCAGCATCGCTCGGGAGTTGGTCAAGGCCACCAACGATCTCCGATGAGGCACCGCGTTGCGGCCCTACCCGGTCCAGTCAGGCGTCGGCTTGATAGGGAGGGGACCACTCGCGGTAAACGGAGCCTTGGGCTCGGGTGATTCAATGACGGAAGGTACGCTGACGCCAGATGTGCTCATCAAGCAACTCGAAGAGGCGTTGGCCACCGAAACCGACCGCCTGCAGAAATTGTTCGCTGCGTATGAAACGCAAGAGAAGGAACTGGTCGATGCACGAGCAGAAATTGAAGTGCTCGAAAAGGAGATCATCGACCGAGAAATCGAGAAGGAATCCCTTGAATCCATCATCGCAGAGAAAGATGTTCGTGTGCGTGAGTTGGAGATGCGAGCCACCAAGGCCTCGAAGCGGGTCGAGCACCTGGAACCGGAGCTTGACAAGATGGAAGAGAAGTACTCCCGCGAAAAGGACCGGTTGGGGAAGGTCTTCGGCATCGCAGAGGAACTTGACAACGACCTTCGCATGGCCGTCACGGAAATGAAAGCCCGTGACGACTGGTACGTTGACCACATGCAAATCTTCGAAGATCTCAACAAAGCCATCAAAGAACGCTACGACATGATCGAGCGCGCCGTCGAGGCCGAGCGAAAATCGCAGCACATGACCCGTGTGTTCGCTGAACGCTTGGAAGAGATGGTGGAGGCCCGTTCCCAAGAGACACAGGACGAGGAGACCGAATCCGAGACGCCTGAAGCACCCGCCGAGGAGGCCACGGAGGCTTCGAACGAAGCCGACGCCGATGACCAACCCGTGGATGAGGAAGCGCCCGAAGAGGATGCGCCATCCGAAGACGAAGCGAGCGACGCCGAAGATACCCCTGACGAACCCGAGGAGGCACCCGCTTCTTGGGGCGATGAAACCGACCCTTGGTCGTCTGACGCTTAGGTGAGAGCCGATGGGATTGTTGGCCCCGGGTGGCCAAGTTCACGTGGTGATGCTGACCTTCATGGGCGTTTCAGCCTTGGTTGTCGGGGCAGTGATTGACCCCGTAGCAGGCCTTGTCCCGCTCCTTGGCATGTCGTGCCTGATGATGGCGACCTTCGTGGCGTATTTTTGGCGCGACCCTGACCGCCCCATCCCCAAAACCAACGGCATTTTGCTTTCCCCGGCAGACGGGCGACTGATGTTTGTGGCCCGTGAGCGTGCGACGGGACGACGACCGAGTGAAGCCGAGGTGGCGACGGGGTCGGTGGAAACGGATTCCTTCACGGGTGATTGGTGGCCTCAACCCCTCGAACGGCCGCTGATGTTCTCCACCGAACAGCGTTTTGAAGCTGTTCCAGCAGGTGAGGAGCAACCCACGGATGTATGGCGGGCGGCCGTGTTCATGTCGCCGTTGGACGTTCACGTGAACCGGGCCCCGGAGGCCGGTCAGCTCGAACGTCTGGAACTTCGCCGGGGCAAGGGACGACGACGCGGACCGTTTCGCCCTGCGATGCGAAAGGAGAGCGAGTGGAACGAGCGCGTACGCTCGGTGTTTCTGCTCAACGACGGTGTGAGGATTGAGGTCACGCAGATCGCCGGGGCACTCGCTCGGAGCATCGTTCCGTACCTGTACCTCGATGAACCCGTTCGCCGAGGTCAGCGAATTGGCATGATTCGGCTGGGTTCCCGGGTTGATGTTCGCGTTCCAGCGGCGCATTTCGAGCCGTCGGGACTCGTTGCGGCTTCCGACAACGATCCTGAACACCCAAAGGGCCAGCAGGTCACCGCTGGGCGAACAACGCTTTTCCGTTCGGTCCCTTCGGCAGAGGGTGAGTGACCATGTGGAAGCGAACCCTTCCTGCCCTCTTGTTGCTGATGGTCATCGCTTCGCCGCTCGTGTACTACCAGGCCGGTAATTTGGTCTACACCCAGGCTGCGGCCTCCAACCCGGCATGTTCGGGTCACGCCGAACGCAACTCACCGGGGGCGTTCAGCGTGGAACTTTGGCACGAGGACGTGAACAACGTCACGCATCAGAAAAACGACACGCTCGCCTCCAACCTCGAGCCCTTGTGGTTCACCTCTTGGGCCAACGTGACCGTTCAGGTCCCCGGTGAATCCATCGATCTTGCAGGATGGGTCATGGAGCACAACGCATCCCAACCTTGGGTCATCCTCGTTCACGGTATTCGGTCCTGCAAAGCGAACCATGAGGTGCTGATTCCGGCGGCATGGTTGCATCAAGCGGGTTTCAACGTGATGTTGTTTGACATGCGAGACCACGGCGACAGCACGGTGGAAGACGGCTTGGTATCGGCGGGTCAACGCGAATATCGAGATCTTCTCGCTGTCTGGCAGTGGCTGCAGGATGAACGCAGTGCTGCACCAGAGCGCATCGGTGTGCTTGGTGTATCCATGGGGGCCGGTACCGCGGCGATTGCCTTCGGCGAAGAATCGGGTCTGCAAGCGGTGTTCCTCGAGTCGCCGTTTTCATCGATGGGCTCCATCATTGAGGAAGAACTGGCCTTTGCAGGCTTCCCACCGTTCCTCAAGGACGCCGCTGTGTTTGCGGGGAAGGTTTCCTCGGGCGATGATTTGGTCAAGCGGGAACCCATCGAAGCCATGGAACGCGTTGGCGACCGTTCCGTGTTCATCACGCAAAGCCTCGAGGACGTGCGCATCAACATCCATCACGGACAAGCCATGTGCGACGCTGCCAACGAGCACGTGGGAGCCAACGGGTCGGTCGAATGTTGGTTTGATTCGTCCGCTGTGGCTCACAACGACCGCAACGAATCCGGTGTGCTCTCCCACGTGACGTTGATGTTGACCCAACCCGAGACGTACCGCAACAAATTGGTGAATTTCTTTGAGGCGGCTTTGGCCACACCTCCGGCGGTGGTTTGATACCCTCCACGCCGACGCACGGACGGTTGAAGATGACGCTCTACGCCAACAACCGGTTGCTTGGAAGCGGAGGGAAAGGCCTCCGCATTCATGACCTCGTCAAGGCCCCTGCGAACACACCGTGGGCGGTGGCAAAGCAGCAATCCTGGGACGCGTCTGAACCCGCCACCGTGTATTCCACGCCAGAAGTCCGTTGGGACGGTGAGCCTTGTTCGGCCGTGACCGTCATCCTCCGAACGAAGGGGTGCCACTGGTGGTGGTCCTCCGGCTGCACCTTCTGCGGTTACTTCAACGACACCCGTGACGACGTCACAAGCGAGGATTTGCATGCCCAGTGGCAACATGCGCTCGACAAGTTCGAAGGGTTCGAGGGGCACGACATGGTGAAAGTTTACACGTCGGGCAGTCTGCTTGAGGACCGAGAAATTCCCGTCGATTTCCAAGCGACGGTGCTGGGGGATTGTGCCCGTTTGGGGAAGGAATTGGTCGTGGAAAGCCGCTGCGAACAGCTGACGGAAGCCAAACTGGCATGGGCCACCGGCATCAACCCCAATTTCACGGTGGCCATTGGCTTGGAGGCGTACGACGACGAAGTCCTCCGTTTTCACGTGAACAAAGGGTTCACGACCTCCTCATGGGAACGGGCCGTCGACCAGCTCAACGCATTTGATCTCAGGGTCAAAACCTACCTCATGTTCAAACCCCCGTTCATGTCGGAGGCCGATGCATTGGATCACTGCGTGAAGTGGATCGACGCCGTAGCTGACCGCTCCGATGAAATCTCGGTGAACCCCATGAACATTCAGCGCGGGACGGTCATCGACCGTCTTCATCGCCACCAAGAGTACCGTCCACCTTGGTTGTGGTCACTGGTGGCCATGATCCGTTCGAGTCACGGCTTGATACATACCAACAACGGTGCGCGGACCCGTTTGATTGTCCACCCGACGGCGGGAGGTAAAATTCGCGGATCGCACAATTGCGGTACCTGCGATGCCGAAGTCGTGGCGGCCATCGAACGCTACGCCGTTTCCGCTGATCTGATGGAATTTGAAGGGCTTTCATGCGATTGTGAACGCACATGGCAGGCGGAACTTCAGCGTGACCGGACGCTACCGGTACCGCTGGGCACGTCGAAACCTCGACGAGGCTCGGCACTTGATATCTTACGAGCCCCATAATGACCATTCAGTGGGCGTTTCTCGTCCTTGAAGGTGGTGAATCTTTATCACCGCCCCGCAAGTGGCCAAGGTTGCCCCTATGGGGCAATTGTGGTGTTGGTATGTCGAAATCTTCTGCGCTCCCCGATACGATGGTTGGAACCGGTGAACCCACCACCAGCAGGGTGGTCTTGTCGCTGCTGTTTATCGGCATTTTCGGCCTCTATTCCCTGTTTTCAAACGTGTTTGGCTGGGACAACCTCCCGGTGTTGGGCGACCTTGTCCCGTTGGTCCAGAACCTCGGAACGGGCGGCATCTGGTACTACCTCATCGGCTTCCTTGTCGGCGTTGGTGCCATCGTGGCCACCCTGGTGGGTGAGGTGCTCGCTGAGTAAGGAGGTGTCATGATGGAAACGATTCTGATTCTCGCAGCCTTGTTCATCGGGTCGGTTTACCTTATGTCCCGTGCCGTAGAAAACGGCGTCGGGTCGGTGGGCGGTGCCTTGCGCCAAATCGGTCTGTTCGTGTTGAAGAAGAACCCCCCCGGCCTGGTCGACGTGTTCGATGACCGCGCCGGCAGTGGGTCGCGAACGTGGATGAATTTCGGCATGGTGTGGTTGACGCTGGCCGGGATCCTCGGTTTCCTTGATGGATGGCACCGCTACGACCCTGCTGCCCTGGACTCGCTGGCCAGCGTCGGCTGGTCCTACGACGACGGTTCAGCCCTTCGTGACGCCACCGGCAACGTGCTGCGCATGGCCCTGATGTTCGGTCTGGTCGGCGCTTCCTTGGTGGCCGTTTCCCGCAACGGTGACGGGCGCCTCGCCAGTGAAGCCAACGCTTCGTTGGTGGCCGTGTTGTTGTCCGCTGTGCTGGTGGCTCAGTTCCTGTTGCCCGCCATCTTCGGGTTTGCCGACATCGACACCGAAGCCAACCCCTTCCGGACCATCTTGCTCAGTTTGGAAACCTTGGTGTTGGGCTTACTCTTCATTCCGGTGCTCGTCAACGTGCTGCTGACCGTTTCGACCCGTGAGCAAGAAGACCTGTCCACCTCATCGTGGTTCCTCATCATGGGCGTTCTCGTGCACATCATGGCCATGATGGCCATGTTCTTCGGTGAACTTGCTGATGCCGACCAGGTTGCTTGGTTCGGCGAGCGTGTTGCCACGGGCTGGGTCCCACTGGCGCTGATGTTCGCCGTTGGTTACCACGTGGTGCCCATGGCCGCCCAAGTGCCCATCTGGTCCGGCACCCTACGCTCAGCCAGCATGTTCTTCCTGTTTTTGACCGTTCCAGCGCTTTCGTTGACGTCGGTGGACGCCTCCGGCTTCATGACCAATCTGGCAGCCATTCTCGTCACCCTTGGCATCCTCCCTGTTCTTGCAGGTTCGGTGAACATCGTGATGACGGGCATGAAAGGCTTGGCCTCCGTGGTGGAAAACCCAGGAGCCATCGCCGGTCTCTTTGCCTTCCTGCTGCTCCCGTTCTTTGTCGTCGGGACCTACTTCACCGGGATGGACGCCTTTGTTGGTACCGGCGAGCTCGGTTCGATGGCCCACACGGTCAACATGGGGTTGCTGTTTACCGTGGGTGGCCTGCTCACCCTGGCGGGTGTGTACGCCAATTACCCACTCGCTGTCGGCAAGCCGCTGGCCAACTCGTCCAGCTTGTCGACATGGTTCGTCGCCGTGGGCGGCGTGAGTGCCACGGTGGCTTACCTCATCGGTGATTTCACCAAGAACGCCGTCATGAACAGCGGCGTTGAAGACGCTGTGTCAGCCGACGGTGGCTTCTACCTCACCGGGTCGGCCTTGTTCTACCTCGTTGGGATCGGTGCCATCCTCGCTTCCTTGACCGTCATCCGCACGGGCATCGCCCCCGCCAAGAAGAGCATGGACATGACCTCGGCCCAAGCCATGTCGTCCTACACCTTGACCGCAGGTTCCACCACCACCATCCGCAACCTCATCGGGCGTGGCGTCGGTGTGGACACCGAACTGGTGGTCAGCGAGACGACGACGAAGATTGGCGGCTCGACCGTCATCGCCGTTGACGCTGCCCTCCACAACGACGAGGTGAAGGAGTTCCCCGTCAAAGCCAGCGACGCCCTCGTGTCCTTTGTTCAGTACCTCACCAACTCGGGGCAAAGCGTCATGGACGTGTTCATGGCCATGGACATTGACCACTCCGGTCGGGTGGACAGCGACGAATTCCTTGCTGCCCTCGTCAAGACCGAGATCAAAGAACTGACGGCCATGGACGCCGAAGCTCTCGTCGCAGGCATGGACTTGGACGGCGACGGCCAACTGAACCTGCCCGAGCTTGACATTGCGATTGCTCAAATCAAGCGCGATCACAACATCACGCCCCAAGAAGAAGAGTGATGCCGCTCGGACGTGGTCCTGATGCGCATCGGGCTGGTCGGCAAACCCAACGTCGGAAAGTCCACGTTGTTCGCTGCCACGACCATGGCAGCCGTTGACATCGCGAATTATCCGTTTTGCACCATTGACCCTAACGTTGGCGTAGCGTTCGTTGAGGCCCGCTTGGCATGCCCGTGCCGTGACCTTCGGCATCGGCTCGAAGCGGACGGTCGTTTGGCGCCCGTATCGGACGATGACCCACGCGAAGGTAGCCTCTGCGAACCCCGAACAGGTTCGTGCATTGCTCACCGTCGAAGGGTCCCCGTTGCCCTCATTGATGTCGCCGGGTTGGTTCCCGGGGCGAGCGAAGGCAAAGGCCGTGGCAATGCGTTTCTCGCCGACCTGGCCAACTGTGACGTGCTGATTCATGTCGTTGACGCTGCAGGAACGACCGACCTTGAGGGTCAGTTCCATGGGACGGGCGCTTCCTTGGAGGCGGCCCAAGAACGCATGGGTGAGGAAATTGACTTTCTGCAGGCCGAATTGGATGCTTGGGTGGGCAACCTGCTCACGGACGGCTGGCAACGTGGTGTCCGTCGCGTGCAGGCGGAGGGCGAAAAGGGCCTTCTTTCCTTTATCCATGAGAAGTTGAGCGGACTGGGTGCCACACCTGTGCTGGTAGGCGGTGCCTTTGCAGCGTTCAAAGAGGCGCATCCGGTCGAGGCCCAGCCGTGGGATTGGGATGAGGGTACCTTGCGAGCGCTTGGGCACCATCTACGCACAAGCCTGTTCCCTGTGGCCTACGCCGCAAACAAATGGGATGTTGCCCCGGAGGGCTCTGCCACCCACCTCGGGGGGCATCGACTTCATCCCTGCATGGCGGACGTTGAGTTGGCCTTGAATCGAGCCAACGAGGCGGGTCTGATCCATTATCGGTCAGGCGAAGATCGATTTGAGATTCCATCTCCGGGTCGTTTGAACGAGGCACAGGGCAAGGCCTTGGCTCACATGGCCTCTCGCTTGGAGCGGCTCAACGGAACCGGTTTGGCACCGTTGTTCGACCACGTGTTGTTTGACATGCTTGAGCGGATGGTGGTCTACCCCGTGCAAGATGAACAGCGATGGGTCGATGGGGACGGGCGGGTTCTTCCGGATGCGTTGGTGGTTCCGGCAGGAACGCAGGCCAAACCCTTGGCGTATCGCGTTCACAGCGATTTGGGCGACGGTTTCATTCGTGGCGTCGACGGTCGGACGAAACGCGTGGTGGGTGCTGACCACGTTCTTCAAGATGGAGACGTGCTCAAAATCCACGCAAAGTCGTGATCAGTGGCCCTTTGGGCGATCGTAAGCCGGTGTAAGGCGTGCCATCTGACCAGAGAAGCGACCGCCTCGGTACAGGAACAGCACCGGAGCGAGCAGGGTCAACAGCAACAGCAGCCCGAGGAAGAACAACCCCCATGGCTGCACATCGGCGAGGAACATGCCCCAGAGCGTCCAGAGGAACGGGATGTACAGGAAGATGCTGTAGCGTCGCGCCACGGTTGAAAAACGGGCGCTTGACGTGCTTTTGTCAAACAGCACAGGGACCTCTTCCTTGCTGACCAGCCCGTGGTCCACGCCGCACCGAACGCAAACCTGCGTTTTTGGTCCGTTGCCATGAATGAAGAATTCACGAGGGTAGGTGCTTCCGCAGTGTCGACAGGTTGGCATGGCCCTTCCTCATGGTCACCCACCGTGATGAGATTTTTCAACCATCCGATGATTCAGATAGGAATTGTTTCAGGAGTTGAACACCCTTCGGTGAGCCGATGGATTCGGGATGGAACTGAACGCCGTGCACCAAGCCGTTGCGATGTGCGAGCCCCATGACCAACGTTGTGGCATCTTGGACGGCATTCACCCGAAGCGGATGTTCGTCGTGCTGAGGTACGACGGTCAGCGAGTTGTACCGGGTTTGGACCATGGTCGGCTCCGAATGCGTGAAAACGCCGGTGCCATCGTGGTTGACGGTGACAGGAATGCCGTGGACGGGTCCAGAGGGCGAACGTTCCACGCGCATGCCGCTGGCCAATCCCAGGGCTTGGTGACCCAAACAGATGCCCAAGACCGGGCAGGTCAGTTGTCCTGCAACGGCGTGATGGGCGATGGCCATCGTCAAGTCGGCCTCCGTGGGGTGGCCTGGTCCGGGTCCCAGCACGATGTGCGAGGGCTCCAGTCGGTCCAGCACGTCAAACAACACCGCCGGTTCATGGAGGTCGTCCATCGACGAGGAACGACCGTGGACCACGACCACGTCATGGCCTTCAGCCGCGATGGCATGGACGATGTTGTGGCTGAAGGAATCGAGGTTGTCCACGAACATGACGGCGTTGGTGATCCGATCGAGCAGGGCCTCAGCGAACGTCACCACTCGGCCTGTGCTCCCGTCTGGGGCGTTCGGTGTGGGGACTTGCTCCACGGGATGAACCGTTAGGGGTTGCCTGGGAAGGCGTTTCACGTCCTTGGCAATCCATCCCGCTGCACCGAGCAACGCTTCGGCTTTCCACTCGCTCTCCGTCACCTCCGCTTCCGGGGCCGAGCCGATGGTGATTCCACCTCCAGCACCGACGTATCCCGTCCAGTGTTTGCCCGAGCGATGGGCCTCCAATGTTCGAATCAGAATGTTCCACGTGCTTTGTCCTGTGTGAACGTCCACCCAGCCCACCGAACCGGTCCAAAACGAACGGGGCCGTTGCTCCAGTTCATCGATCGTGGCGCAGACCACGGTGCGCGGGCAACCGGTGATGGAGCCTCCTGGAAAGACAGCTTGCAAGGCATCGATGCCGTCGTAACCCGATTCAAATTCACCTTCAACGTGGCTGACAAGGTGTTGGACGTTGGCGTATGCTTCGACATCAAATCGGGCAACGTGGACGCTGCCCACCTTGCAGACCGTCGCCAAATCATGCCGCATCAAATCCACGAGCATCCGATGTTCGGCTCGTTCTTTGTCGTCGCTCAACATGGTCTGACGGAGGTCCAATGACTCGTCTTCGGTGGACCCTTGGGGTGCTGTTCCTTTGATGGGAGCGGTACGCACACTGGTGTTGGTGGTCTCAATCAGGCATTCGGGGGATGAACTGACCAAGGCCAGCCCGAGGTCGTCGGCTTCCAAATAGGCGGCGTAAGGTGCAGGGTTGGTGGCGTGAAGTCGCTGAAACACCAACCATGGATGGTCGATGGGTCCCGACCAGTGTTTCCCAATGTTGGCCTGGTAGAACCGTCCGTCTTTGATGCCCTCTCGAATGTCGCCAATCAACGCCCGGTGACGCTCTTCGCTCATGGAAACGGTGGCGTCATGGCCGTGTTGCAGCGCAACCTCCATCGCCGAATCACCCTCGTTTTGGGTTTCAACGGCTTCAAGAGCAGCACGTCCCCAAGCGTCTTGCACCAAGGCGGTGACATCACCCGTTGCCGCATCGATCAACAACCCGTTGTCCACTCGCCACAGCACGGTCAGCACAACTCCCGGTTCAGGTGGATGCTGGAGCCGAAGTGGCTGGGTCCATGGAAGCAGGTCGTAGGCGAGGGCGCCGCACCAGAACGGACGCTGCGGTGCTGTTTCGTGACCGTGAGGGTCAAAGCCCGTCACCGGCGTCATGTCGGCCAGCTTGCGAAACAAATCGCCGGGGTTATTGGCCATGATCGTGTCTCGATGGTACCAGGAACCGTGCTTCCATTCCTCCACTTCGGCACGGAGTGGAGGGTTGCGTTCCTCCAGCCGGATGTCTCCCTGCGTGGGGCTGTGCGGTTGAGCGGCTGGAAGGGTGGATCGGTCAGGTTGGCGAACGGTGGTGCGCAACGTCGGTGGTGCTGCGATGAGCGACCATCGGGCAAGGTGCGAAGCAGGTCCTCCTGACACCAAACACGCGCGGTCGGGGGCGCCGTAGCGCACGGCGCTTGAACCGACCAAACCTTGCGCCTGCAAGGCCTGCTCAACGCTCGTGAACCGTTCACTCATCGTTGTGCCCCATCGTTTGCCATGTGGCGGGCTGGGAATAATGTTCGCTCAGCGCTGTTAGCAGATGGGTGGAAAATGCGCTGAAGGAACCCACAGGTTCACCGTCGATGGCTTCCACTTTGGCCACCCCCAATCCGGTGCCTACCACCACGAGTTCTCGGCATCGAGCGACCAAGCGTTCGTTCAGCCGTCCACGTTGAACGGGGTAACCTGCGGCGGGTAAACGTCGCGCAAGGTGCTCTGCAACCACGCCCTGCACCCCACCTTCCTCGCAGGACGGCCACCAAACGGTGCCGTCTTCATCAAGGAGCATGGGCGTGGCGCGGTCGGCATCCACGACGGCGTGATCATGGACCAACAACGCCACGTCACACCCGGCCGATTCAGCGGCCTCCCTCGCCAAACGGTACGGCGCCCAATCGCCGTGTTTGGTCCCGTTCACTTTTGGTGTCCAGCGTGGGGCCGGATGGGTGATGGCTTCCACCGGTTCGTTGAACCATCCTCGGGGGCGCTGTTCCCACGACCATGCTCGCTCAGCAGCGTTGAAACTCAGCCTGCCCAGCGTTTCTTCGGGGCCGGTTTGGGGGTCAATCAGGTCCCAATTGGGTTCTGAGAGGTTCAACCGAAGGCGTTTCGCTTGGCGTTGGAGCCGTTCCCAATGCGCTGGCCAATCTGCCACCTGGCCGTGCTCATTGACCAGCATGGTGGTGAACACTTCGCTTCTCGGACCGCTGACCATCGCCGGCCCTCACAGCAAGTCGTCCAGGAAGGAGGTGTCGATGTTGGGTGATTGGGGGGATTGTTGCGGCGGGTCGACCAGTCCGTCCAGCAGCGACGGGTCGACTCGAGGCTGAAGCACGGGCGTGGCCGCCTGGTAGGCAGGTTGTCCGGTGTCTGCGGTCTTGATGCGCTCGGCAGCTGCGTAGAGATCTCCTGCGTCACTGGCCGAAATACCAGGTGGCGGTGCGGGAACCGGCATAGCGGGTGCGTTAGAAGCGCTCCATGCGTCGGATTCGATGCCCCACGTGGCCTCTTGAAGTTCCCAACGCTTGTCGGGTTGGGCGCGTCGGCCGCGAACCACCACCACCAGCAGAAGGAGGATGATCAGCACCATGCCCGCTGCGATCAGGTTGGGTCCTGTCAGCAGCGATTCAAGTTGCAATCCGTCGCCTTCCTCAACGGTTGTTGGGCCGCTCCCGTCCTCGCCGTCGATGGATGTCAGCAGGACCGATGTGACCGTGGTCTTGCTCACGCTGTCGTCGAAGGGTACGGCGGCCACGTGCCACGGACTTTGGTTGGTCAGTTCAGCGAACACGTCGTTGGTGATAAGGAAGGAGTTGGAGGCTCGAACTTCACCGACCCGCTGTGCGTCTTCGGTGGAATCGAACGCCTCGCTGTGGATGAAAATCTGATAGCCGCGCACGCGGGCGTCCGTTGAGTGATCCCATTCCACGAGGACACTTTCGCCTTCAAACCACGATGCACGAACGTTTTCGAGGTCGGGAAGATGGGCACCCGGATCGGTGATGCCTTCGTTGGTGGAAGAACCGCTCGCCACGTTCAGCATGTCGGTGTAAGCGTTGCCGGCGGCATCAACGGCGACGACAGCAGCCCAGACGGTTTGGCCGGGCACAACGGGTGCATCGGCTGCCAGGAGGTCGATGACCACGGGGAGGGTTGGGTTCCTGTCAAGGGTGTGGAGCACAGGAAGGGCCGGGGTGATGTCACCGTTGAAGTCGTAGGTGGCAGCATAGACACGGTATTCGCTCACATCGCTCGCTTCGGAGAGGTCAAAGGACAACAGCAGCGCACTCCCGTCATCGTTGGGACGGTCCACGAGGGTGGGCGTGGCCAAGCGGCCTGGGGCCTCGTTGTCGTTCAGGTTGTCCACCGGTGTCACCGTGGCTTGCGTCAGGTCGTCAAGGTGCACGTTGCCTCTCAGGTCGTGAACGGTCACCGCCACGTACAATTCAATGCCGGGTTGAATGAGGCCGGGTTGCCCCTCCGTGAGGGCATTGCCGTCGGTGTACAAGGCCGTGGACAGGGTCAACTCAATCGGGTTGGTTTGCTCGTCAATCCACTGCTTGTTGAAGGAGAAGCACCCGCACAGACTGGCATCGGTGCCGGTGATGGCGTGCAGGGCACGAAGGTCCGTCACGGCACGGTCGGCCACCCAAACGGTGTAGAAGGCGAAATCGTCCACTTGGCTGGGTTCCCACACCACATCGATGGCGGTGCCGTCGTCCTCGCCGTGATCGAATGCCAGCAAGTTGCTGATCCGTTCGGGGGTGCTGCCTTGTCCGATGATGTTCTGCATGGGGGTGGCCAACACGATGTCAACCGTGTCAATGTCACCGTTCAACCATGCATCAAAAGCCACGACACCAACGGCGTACGTGCGGCCGTCCGTGAGGGGCAGCCCGTCGAGTTGATTGATGACCACGTTGGTGGTGTCGCAGTCGTTGACCACGGTGGCTTGTGAGAAGTAAGCCACGGAGTTGAGGTCGCCGAGGCCCTCGGCAACGTTGTCCCAAGGAAGCATGTACACGGTGTAGAAAGAGCAGTCCTCGGCCGTGCTGGCGTTCCACTCCACGCGGATGCGTCCACCCTCATCGTCGGGCACGTCAAGGGCCCGGGTGCCTTCGATGGGGTCTGGTGCTTGGTTGTCGTTCAGTTCGCCGGTGGGCACCACGGGTCCGATCACCGTCACGTCCGAGCGGTTTTCCTGACCCGAGGCATCCACGCATGTCCACCCCAGCCACACGGGAACACCGGGTGTCAAGGACAACGTGCTGAGGTTGCCCTCGTTGGGCTGGTAACTCGCCGCTGGATTCATGCCGTAGACGTCGGTGAAGGGTGTGGTGGCCACGTAGACGTTGGTGTTGGCCAAATCCAACGCTGTGCATCGTGCCCACTCAAGGGCAAGATCGCCGTCGTTGTCATCGGTTTCAGCAGGCATGGCTGTTGCCCATGCGGGTGGACGTGGGACCTCGTTGCTCGGTGAAGCGGGTCCAAACGGCATGGACACTTCGCCCCAACGACCATCGGTGTACTCAACGACAACGACGCCGTAGTAATCGACCCCGTCTTGCAGAGGGACGCCGTTGGCGGTTTCAACTTCCGAGGACAAACGGCTGTGGAGGGAGACGGCTTTGTCCGGGGTTTGGCTCATGAGCGTGGCTTCTGTTGGCAGCTCGGACCAAGGCCCTTCGTTCAGGAAAACGAGGTAGCGAGCAAAGTCCTCGTCGTGCACCAAGGACCACGAGGCGGTGAGCGCGCCACCGCCATCGTCGGGGCGGTCATCGAGGTTTTCGAGCACAACGGGTGTGTCGTTGCGGATGTAATCGTACACCAGGCGCGCCTCGAGTGAACCGTTTGAGGGGGAAAGCAGCCGGAGGGTCACGTGTCGGGTGTTGTCATAGAGCGGAGCAACGTCGATGGCCGATTGGAGGTTCATGCCCAAGGCGGGGTCTTCGCTTAAGTCCAGGGTCACATCGTAGAGCAGTCGTTCCGATGACGTCCAAATGGCAGCACCGTTGGCCGGCGAAGTGAAGATCAACGGGACGTTTTGGAACAGGAGCCCGTGGGCACCGGTGGTTCCCGTGGTGGCGTCCAAGATGTAGGGGTCGCTTGGGTCGACCAGCACAATGTCCGTGCCGGGGCGGGTCATGGAGGTGATGTTGAGTCCGCCGCCGTTGGTGAGGGCACGGACCGTCAAGGGGTGGGCACGGCGCATGCTGTAGTCGTCAAGCGGTGTGTACTGTCCGTTGTTTTCCCACCCAAACAGGCCTTCTTCGGCTGTGATCCAGAGATGGTTGGCACCCAAGGCTCCGTCGAGAATGGTTCCGGGTTGGAACATGGTCAACACGCTGTGGCCGGAGGTTCGTGCTTCCAGGACAAGGGCGCTCTGTCCACCGGTCATGGCGAGCAATTCGTCCCCGTTGCTCACCAAACCCGTGACGGTTGGGAAGGCTTGAACGGCGTTGTTACCGTCCTCAAACTCACCGCTGCTGGCGTTCCAGTGGGTCAGCGTACCGAAATCCGTTGCGATGTGGACACCCCACCAATCGCTGGCAAGGGCGGTCACGGTGTTGGAGGGCAATTGGTCAAAGCGGTGGGTTGAATCAACGGCGTTGGTGGCCGGGTCGACCAAGCTCACACCGGGTCGCTCCACGCCCCTGCCATCGTGGCCAATGACAAGCATGGGGTTGATGCCGCTGGGGTTTTGCACGGTCAGCCCCCACGCCGAGTTCCCGAGCAGCCCGTCGTTGGTGTCGATGACCGATGCAGTGGCGGTGGCTTCGTCCCATGCCACAAGGCCTTGCGGGGTGGCGAAGTAGACCGCTCCACTGAGCACGAGCACGTCTTCGACGATGCTGCTGGGTAGCCCGTTGCCGGTCGTCAGCGCGTCCATCCAATCGTTTTCGGTGTAATTCCAGCGCCCCACGCCGCCGTCGGTGGCAATGTAGAGGATGTTGCTGGTCTCACCGAACCCGTTGATGACGCTCGACGGCAGCCCGCCGATGAGGCGTCCGTCGGTGAATTGGCCGGTGCTCATGTCAAAGGTTTGGATGCCCGGTGGGCTCCCGGACTCACCGGCCAACCCGATGATCAGTTCTGAACCGTCCACGACCATGGTGTCCATCTTGTCGTGAAGGGCACCGGAGAATCCGGTGACGGCCTTCGTGGTCGTGTCGATCATCATCAGACCGGTGGGGTTGGTGGAGATGTACAGGTCCGTACCGTCCAGGTGCAGGCTGTTGGCCACCGAGTTGGCGCTGAGCGTCCAACCGTAGGTCCAATCCACCGAACCGTTGGCAAGGAACGTGCCTTGCAGCAAGCCAGCGGCGCTGCCGAAGTTTCCGGTAGCTCCAGCACCGAGCACGCCGGTGGCGGCCCAGATGTGGGTGGCGTTGGACGTCATGGCGGTGACTTGTCCACTGACCAGGCCGGGCAGGTCAACCACTTTCTGTGTGCCCAACGAGGACACGGTGGACACATGGCTGTAGCCGGACGTGCCGCCAGCCTGGCCGTACATCCACCCGGTGCCACTGCCCATCCATTGCATCGAGGTGACCGATGAGCCGCTGCTCATGACGTTGGCTTGACCGCTGGATGCACCGTTCGAGGCGATGAGGGAGTAACCGCCGCCGATCGCATCCGCGCCGAAGCCGATGCCATGGCCGACGATGAGCTGGCCGTTGGCGTGCGCCAAACCGTCGTACCACACCCGGTCGGAGGGGAGATTGTGGGTGGTTTGGTCGAGGCTGGTGAGCCAGGTCCCCGTGGTGTAACTGTATTTGGAAATGGGTTGATTGTCCTGGTAGTAACCGACGTAGAGCGTGTCGGCAGCGTCGCAGGTCACCGAAGCCGGGTTGAACCCGTCGAGGTCAAATCGGTCAAATTCCGACACGAAGGTTTGGTTTTGCACGTCATAGCGGGCGATGCCGCCCTGATTCTGGTACATGGCGATGTTGATCAGTCCACCGCATTCACTCATGGCGATGGGGTAGCCGTTGGGAATGTTGTTGTTGGCGTTGGCGGCATAGGTGGTCCACGTGCCACTGCTGTCGAGGTGCGTGATCATCCCCTCAGCGAATCCTCCCCAGGTTTGCAGGCGCGCACCGCCGATCACAAGATCGGTGCCGTCCGTCCACAGGTCGAGGAACTGGTCGCCGGCGTTGCTGGGCAACGTGCTGCCTTCGGACCACGATGTGGCCCATTGGTTGGTCGATTCGTTGTAGCGGAGAATTTCGCTGTTGGCGGCCATGAGGGTGTGGCCGTCGTATTCCACAATGCCACGAACGGGCAGTTCAAACGTGTCCCACGAGCCTGTGAGGGCGCCGGTGGCGTTGTAGAGGTCCAGTCGCAGTTCGCCCCAGGCAACCCATGTGTTGCCGTTGCTGCTGGTGTAGGCGGTCACGCGCTCGATGGCGCCGGTGGGTTCGATGTTGTCTTCAAAGGCGTTGCTTGAGGTGTTCCACACGGCGATGCCACCTGACCCGTCAGCGTTCCACCATTGGCCGGAAGCCAGCGCCACCATCAGCAAATCGCCGTGGAAGTGCATGCTGTACACGTCGCCGTTGGTTTCGCCAAGTTCTGTGCCAATGTCAAGCGCACCCGGGTTGGTGAAGTTGATGACGTCCAATCGCCCCACTTCGTCACCGTTGGTGCTGGAGTGGTAGTAGAGGATGTTGTTGTGAATCGTCATTTGGTAGGCCGACCCTTGAGCGTCGTAGAGAGCGTTGTTCGTTTCAATGTCGTACACCTCTGCTCCGGTGGTCACGTTGAGCAGTTGGAACCCGTCGTTGCCGCCCACCCACAGGTGATCGGGGCGTACGTCGGCCACCAAACCCGTGATGTCGTCGTTGCCGCCGTCAAGTTCACCGTTGGCTTCGGAGAAGGAAGGCAACCATTCACCCGAGGTGAGGTTGTAACGAAGGACACCCAATCCATCGGTCCCGATGTAGGCGATGTCGTCGATCGTTTCAACGACGGCGTTGCCGGTTTGGGAGGCTTGGCCCCAATTGAACGAGTGCTGGAAGTTGGATTTGGTGATGACACCAACGCCGGTGGTGGTGCCGCCGAAGATGTAGTTGGCATTCACGCCCACGGCATAAACGGCCCAGTTGGGCATGCCGTCGTAGACGTTGATGCAATCATCGATGGCCAAGGTGGTACGAACGTACTTGCAAAGACCGAGGTTGGTCGCGGCGTAGAGGTCGTTTCCGTCGGCGACGAAATCAAAGAACTGGTTGGGCCGCGTGTCCCAGTTTGAGCCTTGGCCGAAGGTGGTGAATTGACTGCCGTCCCAGCGCCGGGCCCCCTGCTGGGTGCCGATGTAGAGGTTCGAGCCGTCGGATTCAAGCGCGTAGATCTGGTTGCTCGGCAATTGTGTCCCTTGTCGGTTGGCGGTGAAAGGGGTGAGCAATTCACCGGTGGACAGGTCTTTGCGAACCACACCGTACCCCGGTAAACCGAGAAACAGTTCGTCACCGATGGTGGCGACCGGAGCAAAATTCACCCCGTTGACGCCCGTGGAAATCCACGGCGCCAGCCAGGTGCCGTTGGCGATGTCGTAACGCAGCACCCCCTCGTCTTCAGATCCCACGTACGCGATTCCGTTGTGCAGGGCCACGTCGCCGACGGTTGTCTCGGGTAGGTCCCCGTTGGCCGACGCCGTGCACGTGCCGGTGGTTCGGTCAAAGGTGACGACGGTTCGCGGTTCAAGGCTGATGAGCACCGTCGAGGCGTCCACGGCCATGCTCAGCATCGCTCCGTTGTTGCTGAAACAGTTCTGGCCACTGAACGTCGTGATCACCGAACCAGCGGTGGTCATTTGGTCCACGGTCATGGCTTCGGTGGCGACAAAGAGGTCCGTCCCGTCCGTGGAAAGGTGCTCCACGGCTTCGCCGTTGGTGCTCCACGGTGAAAGCCACACGGCGTTGCCGACGTCGTAACGCAGAATGCCCGTGCCGTCCTCGGACCCGATGTAGAGGACGCCGTCGAGTTCGACCGCTGCACCCATCTCGTCGGTGGCGGGGCCGCTGGAGAGCAGGAGGTTGCCTTGGTGAACAGGCACCTGATCGGGTGCGAACCGTGCCATCAGGCCGCTGCCGTCGCCGACCATGAAGGTGTGATGGCCAGGTCCTGCAGCGCCCAATGCGGGCCAAAGGAAGGCCATCTCGGCATCGTTGACCAGGCCTGCGTCGCTGAGGGACAGCGGGCTGTCAAAAACCCCGGCCGTGAGGTTGTACAGGTGCACCGAGGGGCCGTTGGCGATCATCAGCGTGTTGCCCAACGTGGCCATGCCTGCAATCGCGTTGTCGTCCAGCCAGTTGGCGTCGTTCCAACTCGACAACCAGAACCCGGCATTGAGGTTGAATCGCCCAATGCCGTTGTCGGCCGATCCAAACAAGAGTTGGTTGCCGGCTGTGGCGATGGTTCGGATGTCATCCGAGTGCAGCACGTTGGCGGTTGACCAGGTCGAGAGGGCTTGTTCGGTCACGGTGTCGTATCGGAGGACACCGGCGTTTTCGAGCGCAGTGTAGATGACGCCGTTGGCTTCGTAAAGCGCATGCGCCGGTCCGGTGTTGGACCCGGGAGGGGTGGCCACCGTTGTCCATGCGCTGCCGTTGTGCATCATCAAACCGCCCCGATTGGCGGCGTACACATCGCCGTTGCTTGTCACGTGCACGATGTCCACGCCGCTGGATGGGCTGGTGAGGGCCGTTTGGGGGCTCAAATCGTCCAGGCCAAAGGCGTGAAGGGTGCCGTCGCCGGCCACCACGTGGAGCAACCCGTTGGCCATGTCCACCGCCAAGTCGGCGGGTCCTTCGTGGGCCTCGAGGTCAACAAGGTCGAGCACATGCGGGTCGGTGTTGGCGTGAAGCACCATGAGATCATCGTTCATGGCGAGGTAGAGCAGTCCAGTATCGGGGTGAACTTCGGCATCCATCAGCTCGGTGGGCAAGGGTCGCAAGGAGACGGCCGGGTCCACCGGAGCAAGCGCTTGAATGACCAAATCGGTGATCTCGGCGCCCGAGGGCAGGTTCCATCCAGCATCGCTGTTGGAGTTGGGGTTGAGTCGGCCGCTGTACGTGGGTCCACTGGCAAAACCGTCCGCTTCACCCAGCACCCCGAGGCCTCGCCAATCGAGGAGGTTTGCGCCCAACCCATCGACGGTGAGCAGCGGTTCTTCGATCGTTGTGCCGTCTTGGCCGCTGGCTCGGATTTGCAGCGTGACGTTCCCCAATTCAGCGCCGGGTGCGAACGAGAGGTTCCACAGTGCGCTGGCTTGTCCACCCGTTGTTGGATCGGCACCCACGGCGTCCAACATCACCCACCCGGTGTCGTTGGTGCCGGCGAGGGGCCAGGTCACCCCGCTGGGCTCGGCGTGGGCCGAGGCCGGGTTCACCGTCAGGAGGGGTGAAACCGACATCATCAGCATCAGGAGCACCATGTTGATGGCGCGGCGTGCCCCGTGGGGCGGTTGTTGGCCCTGACGCGAGGAACTCATGCTCTGCAGGCACCATTCAACATATTTGAACGCGGTCCTTTCATGAACCAAACCTGCGTCAAGCAGGGTCGGTTTTCAAACCACTGATGCCAGAATCGTGGGGAGTGTTGATGGCGGGTCACAAGACTGAAACACTCGACTTGACACCGCGACATGAGGGCTTGAAATGGAACGCGACGCCAAGGAGGAACAACTTCGTCGAGAAGCGTTGTCCTACCACGAAGCCGAACCTCAGGGCAAAATCAAGGTGGTACCCACCAAACCTCACGCCACGGCGCACGAGCTGAGTTTGGCCTACTCTCCCGGTGTGGCTTACCCTTGCCTTGAAATCGCCGAGCGCCCTGAAGATGCCTATCGGTACACCTCCAAAGGCAATCTGGTGGCCGTGATTTCAAACGGTACGGCCGTGTTGGGCTTGGGCAACATTGGAGCACTGGCCAGCAAACCCGTCATGGAGGGCAAAGGTTTGCTCCTGAAGACCTTCGCCGGCATTGACGTGTTTGACATTGAGGTGGACACAGAGGACCCCGAAGCCTTCATCGACACCGTCGTGAACATCTCCAAAACCTTCGGCGGCATCAACCTGGAAGACATCAAAGCCCCTGAGTGTTTTGAAATTGAACGACGCATCGCTGAGGCCACCGATGTCCCGGTGATGCACGACGACCAGCACGGCACCGCCATCATCTCCGCTGCCGCCCTCATCAACGCAGCAGAACTGCAAGGCAAGGCGTTGAGCGACCTCAAGGTGGTGGTGATCGGTGCAGGTGCTTCGGCCATTGCCTGCGCCAACCACTACGTCGCCATTGGCGTGGACATGAACAACATCACGCTGGTTGACAGCCAGGGCATCGTCACGACGGCTCGTCTTGAGGCAGGGGAGATCAACGCCTACAAAGCGCCCTTTGCCAAAGACCGCAAACCCGGCGATCTTGCCGATGCACTGAACGGTGCTGACGTCATGCTGGGGCTTTCGCGCGGCGGCTTGGTCTCCAAAGAAATGGTGGCCTCCATGGCGCCCAAACCCATCGTGTTCGCGCTCGCCAACCCCACGCCCGAGATCCTCCCAGAAGAGGTGCTGAGCGTTCGCCAAGACGCCATCATCGCCACCGGCCGTTCGGACTACCCCAACCAAGTGAACAACGTCCTGGGCTTCCCCTACATTTTCCGTGGGGCACTTGACGTGCGCGCTCGCGACATCACGCAGAACATGAAAATGGCCGCCACCAAGGCGTTGGCTGAATTGGCCAGGGAACCCGTCCCCGATTACATCTCGGAAGCGTACGACGGGGTCACGATGCAATACGGACCGGAGTACATTATTCCCAAACCGTTTGACCGTCGCGTGCTCATTTGGGAGGCTGCTGCGGTGGCGCAAGCAGCCGTTGAGGAGGGGGTCGCTGCCATCGGCAAAGCCGACTTTGACATGGTCGCGTACAAGGAAGAACTGGAGGCCCGGCTTGGTGAATCGTACTCCGTGATGCGCCAAGTCATCAACCAAGTCAAAGGCAAAGGAAAGCGCATTGTGTTCCCCGAGGGCGATCACGAATCGGTGCTCCGTGCCGCAGCGCAACTCTGGGAGCAGCGCATTTGCTTCCCCATTCTGTTGGGACCAGTGGACCGCATCGATCGCATGGTCAAGGATTTGGGGCTCGAATTTGAGTACGAACGTTACGACCCCCGCTACGATGAACGTCGTAAAACCACGTACACGGAAGCGCTGGTGGCTCGCCGTCGTCGCAAGGGCGTCACCGCCCCAGACGCCTCTCGTTTGCTCAAGAGTCGACCGTACTTTGCGTCCCAAATGGTCGCCTTGGGTCATGCGGACGGCTTTGTGGGTGGCGTGAGCCGCCACTACGCCGACGTGCTCCGTCCCACCTTGGAACTCATCGGCACCGATGAGGACAGCCACTGCGTCATCGGTTGCTACATGATGAACATCAAGGGTCGGACGATTTTCCTCGCTGATGCCACCGTGAACGTGTACCCGGACAGCCGAACGCTGGCAGAAATTGCCGTTCAAACCGCTCGCGTCGCCCGCCGATTTGGTGTGGCACCTCGCGTTGCGATGTTGTCTTTCTCGAACTTCGGCTCCACCCGTGCTCAGCGAAGCGATCGCATCGAGGATGCCGTCGCCATCGCCAAAACCCTCGACCCGAGCCTGATGATCGACGGACCCATGCAAGGCGACACGGCCCTGAACGCCAAGGTACAATCGGAATACCCGTTCATGGAACTGGTGGGATCGGCCAACGTGTTGGTGCTACCAAACCTCGCAGCGGCCAACATCGCTTACAAGTTGCTCGAAGAACTGGGCGACGCCGAGATGACCGGCCCCATCCTTGAGGGCATGGGGCGCCCGGTGCAGTTGGTGGCGCGTCAAGACGGTGTTCGCCACATCGTCAACATGGCCACCATCTGCGCTGCCGATGCCATCCGACAAGCGTCCTACTGGGAATCGCTCAACGATGAGTCTGGCTCCACGTCGTCGTAACCCAACACGGGTCGACGCGGGCGCCAGAAGGCGCCGGTGAAGAAGCCGGCGCACAGCCCACCAACCAACAGGTTCAGCCACCCCTCGACAGCGTAATCCCCCATGCCACGTAGCACCGGAATCGTGAACGAGGGGACGATTCCAAGCACGGTGGTCCACAACAGCTCTGAGCGCAGGTTGCCCCAACGGTCCGTTGCCTCAGGCACGCGCCGTGGGGCACCGGTTCGGACCGGCGCCATCACCAAACGGACGACAACGTTGGGCAACGGGCGGTCGATGGGGACGCTGGTCAGGGCCGTGATGTGAGGGCGACTCGGGTGGACGGCGAGAGCGGCGCGTTGCAGCGCTGACGGGCCCTGCCATTCGTTGGGGCGTGGCCGTCCATCCATCATCGCTCCGCGGTAGTTGGCGGCGGGAGCATCGGCCAAACGCTCGGTGGTCCCGGCGTGGATTCGCATGTTGCCCGCAGCCAAGGCTGCTCGCCATTCGGCTTCGGTGGGTGGACGAATCTCCCATCCGGTGTTGAATTCGGAGGCCTGCCAGGCCGGTGAGGCCATCAGGTGTGACGACAACTCGTCCGCTTCCACCGACGTCAACGTCATCCAGTTTGAATGATCGTTCTTGAGGTTCTCCAGTCCGAACGCCCGCTTGACTTGTGCTTCGCTGAGCGGATCGTTGAGCACCAAGAAGGCAGGCAAGCGGGCCCGGTAACTCGGGCGTTGCGATCCATAAATCCAACCCCCTCGGGTGGTTCCCATCACAACCTCGGCTGCTTCCACGCGTTGAAAGTGAAGTCCGTTCAGTTCGATGCCATCACGCCCGTCATGCAAGGCTTGCCATCATGCGGTTGTACCAAGCCATGCCGTTGGCGTGGTCCTCAAGCAACTTGAATTGGGGGAACGGCGAGACCGAGCGCATGTAACCAAAGGCGGCGAAGTCGACCAGGTCGGGTTGTTCGCCACCGAAGAACGGTTGGCCTTCGTGGGCATCGGTGAATTCCGTGAGCAGGTCGTGCCAGAGCTGCTTGGGTGCACGGCCATCGGATTTGACCCGCTTTCGAGCGATGATGCCCCACATGATGGGGAAACCTGCCCAAGCATAGAGGCGTTTGGAGACAAAGCCGAACGCTTCAAGTTTGGAAATGCGGGTTGTGGTTTTGAGCGCTGAGCCCAAGCTGCCGTACAGGATGGGCACGGTGGCTTTGGAAAGGGTGGTGTCGGCCCAATTCAGCCAGGTTTGGCTGCGCTCATCCCCGAGGTTTCGGGAGAGTTGGCCGTTGTTGTGGTGCTCATCGAGGTGCTTCATCAGGGGCGTGGAGTCGACCACGTGTTCGCCGGTGGACGTGGTGTAGACCGGGACTTTTCCCCAGTCGCCAGCAAAGGCCAACTCTTTCTTGAGTCGCATGCCGTTGACGGGCACGTGCTTCACATCGAGGTTGAGGTGCTCGATGACCCCGCGCACTTTCCAGCAGAACGGGCACGTGTTCAGCAGGTGCAAAGTGGGCTGTTGTCCCATGGTCAAAGCACCCGGGGTACCTTCTTCAACCCTCGTCTTCCGAGGATTCAGCGGGTTTCCACCCCGGTTTCCAAAACGCAAGGTTGTCCAACCACGCCAACCATTCCTCATCGCTGCAGGTCAACAACCGAAACGCCCGCGATTCCAAACCTTCCCGCAGGGTGGCGTTCATGGTGCCGCTTTCAACGGCGTCGTGCCATTCCACCTGCATGTGGCGGATGCGACGGCGAGCTTCCTCGGGCGCGTCAAAGTTCATTTCGCAAGCATCGCGCAGGTCGCTCAGCCATGTTCGTGTATCCTTCAGCATCGGGTCGTTGGACCCGCTGTAGCGGGTGGCTCGTTTTTTGCCAAACGGCCACCATCCCATGGTCGATGGGTGGCCTCTGTGCCTTTTGAGTTGTTGGGCCAAGGGTTCAAAGTCGCTCGCCTTGAGCCAAAAGCATGGGACGTATCTCGGTGCACGTGCACGGTGCGCCCAAGGACCGCCATGCGGCTGCGCTGATGGCGATGTACCTTGACCGACTTCGCAACCAAGGTGTCGCCTGCGTGAAGCACAGCGACAAGATGCGCCCAGTGGCGTACTACGAGCATGTGTTGTCTCTCTCTGGCACGCTGGTGCTCATGGATGAATTCGGTGAAACATCGTCGTCCGAAGCGTTTGCACGCCGCGTCAAGGGGTGGCGGTTGAGCACCGACGACGTCCACCTGGCCATCGGGCCAGCAGAGGGCTGGCCCGCCCAAGCCAAAGCGGCCTCTCACCTTCGGTTGTCGCTTTCCGAGATGACGTTCCCACACGAGTTGGCAGCGGTGATGTTGGTGGAACAGCTCTACCGTTCGATGGAAATTTTACGCGGTTCAGCCTATCACAAAGCATGATATTGGCCGGCGAACGAGCACCGATTGAACAGCATGATCCTCGATGAATCCACGGGTAAATGGATGGTCTACCTCCTGCTGGGCGTTGTCGCCGCCGTCCTGATACGCGGCAGTCGAAATCAACCGTTTCCTGAACTGTCCCGTCGTTTCGGCACCTTGCTCGCCGCTCTCACGGTGCTTGTGCTGGTCGGGGAGCAGGCGCCGCGCCCCATGGGTCTGGGCGCCCTGTTGACCCTGACGTTGGCGGTGGGCAGTTACGGCGTGCTGGCCGGCGTCCATCACATGGTGAGGACACGCCACGACGTGCTCATCGCACCGATGGCAGGTTTTCTGCTGTGCACAGGTGCGGGTGGGCTGATGGTGTTGACGTGGCCATCGTTGAACACCTTGGAACACTGGTCGGGGTTCCTCATGCTGGTACTGCTGGGCGGTGGTCAAACCTGGCTGGTCTTCCGTGGACTGCTCATCGGTCGCCTGCCACTCTCCTGGAGCCAAGCCGGCATGGTGGCGCTTCAACGCGGCAGACTGGACGGCACCCACGGGGCCATTGCCTGTTTCGAGAAGGGGTGGGACGCTGACGAGGAACACCTCAACCCCATGGCGTACGTGGCGTTGCAACGCATCCACACGTTCCTGGGCCACGCCGACGAAGCCGCCACATGGCAGGAAGCGTTCGAAGACGCCGGTGGGCCGGAAGCCGTTGCACCGGAGTGGATCGAAGCGATTGAATCGGCGCTGAGTGCCATCGAGGCGTCCACTTCTTCGCCTCCATCAGCATGATGCTGAGGCCATGAGCATCTCCATGAAGCACCGAACAAAAGGCCTTATATGGTTCAAAATCGATGTAATATCATGGAAAAATCAACAACACCCGCAGAAGATTGGCCCTTAGGGACCCTGCTTTGGTTCGCTGTCGTGGTGTGGTTTTCCTCGAGCCTGCTTTCGCAATCTGCATTCATGGCCATTCATGGTCTGCCTTACGACGCCGTGGCGATGCTCAAAACCTTGGGTCCCGTGTACTACGTCGTGGTGGTGCTCGAACTCGGCATGTGGCTGGCCGTGCTGGGGTACGGCGGTCATCGGTGGATGAACCGACGACGTGGGCAGCAACCGCTCGTGTGATGACAAAAACTGCCACAAGCGTGCCGTTGAATGAACTCCCAACCCGTGCGCAGGCGTGCGGTCCAGCGTACGCTTCCAGCCGACGCACCTTGCGAATACCCGCACAGACCAGCGGCTGAAACCTCATGGTTGGAGGAAGTCTTAACCCCGCTGATCCCATGAAAACCCCGTGCGACCCCCCAAAAACAGAAGGCCGCCGCGGCCGTTGGTGAAGTCAAAGATGGACATGATCATCCTGTTCATCATCATGGTCTTCGCCATCATCGGTCTCATCTTTTTCATTGCAAAATTGCCGGGCTTCCTGCTTTGCTGGCTCATGTACGCTGGGCAATGCGGCTGAACATCGAAGTCCTGATGGAGGGGGCTTTTGCGTTGCTTGAGGGCTGTGCGTCAAAACGATTCGTCGTCGTTGATGGTGGGAACGGCGGGTGACATCGCTACCACGCTGGTGATCCAGCCGATCAGCGCGCACACAACGATGGCGCCAAAGGTTGAATGAACACTCCATCCAAACGGAACCACGTGGATGTTGACGCCCTCGATCCAGTATCGCGTGTTCGTCAGTCGAGCGGCGTCGGCCAGTGAAAACAAGAGCAACACCACCACTTGAATCGCAGCTGCGAGCGAGATGTACACGTGAGGTCCCGCCTTCTTGTACACCAACACGCCGATTTCCGATAAGAGGGCGAGGGTCACCCCCATCAAGAGCAACCGTGCATCAAACTCGGAATACACCCACACGCCCACAGCGTGGAACATGAACAAGAGGAACATGGCGCCCCGTTCGGGCCGCCAGCGTTTCAGGAACAAGGCCAGCACCACCGAGGTGAGCGCCGCTTGCAAAAAGAGCGATTGCAACCCAATTTCAAGCGCGGTGTTGTAATTTGGATTCCCACAGAATGCATTGCCGGGTGAATAACAATAATTCTGCAACGGAGCGATCCAAAGGTTGGCATAACGGATCATCAACAACGACACGGTCCACGCTGACCCAAGGCCGAACACGATGAGGGCCTGCGATCTGAGGCCGCTCCGACCCGACGATGTGTTGGCCCAAGCCGACCACACGGGAGCGGTCACCGACATGATCAGCCCAACGAACAGCCCGATGTGGGTGGGCGAAAGCAGAATGTCGGTGTTTTCTTCGACGCCCAACGTTTCGTGCCAGATGAGGTCGCCAAATCCAGAAACAGCGAACACAACGATGCCGTAGACGCCGGGTTTGTGATGCGGCTCAATCTCTTTTAGCGTCCTGAAAGGTTGAGCAACGAGCTGACGCATGCCTCCATCGGGCATGATGGCGTAGACGATGTAGGCTCCATACGCCGCAGAGCCGGAGTACCACACGGCGTGCCAGGGCGTGAAGAAGGTGTCATCAACCGAGCCGGCGATGTGAGCAAACGCGTCGATGAGCAGACCAGCAAGGCACCACAGGCCGAGAACAAGGACGATCGGGTCGTAGAATTTCTCGCCCAATTTTGGCAGTCCGTTCAGCTTCCTGTGAAGTACGCCAGCGATGACGGCGGCCAGCAAGAGCGAACCAAAGAAGATCACAGGAAAGCTCGTGAGAAGGTGTGCATCTGCGTGTTCACCTGCCATGAACGGCATTTCTTCCGCCTCCATTTAAGTTTCAAGGCTTGGCTTCGGTGGTTGGCTCGCATCGAGGGGTGGTTGGCACGTTTTGGAATGGACAAGGCGATGGTTGCTCTTTCGTGCGTCAACGCTCGGTACGTGTGCCTGAACGTCGACGACTTCGTCATTCACGGCAAGGATGTTCATTTTCACCGTGGCCACATGCGTGCACCGGGGCACACGCAACAAGGTCGACGCGTCGGAGTGTCTGTTTTGGGCCAAAAACCAAGGTTTGCCGTGAGGATACGCCGATGACATAAAGAGTCGCCACGACAAGCGTTTCTCGTGAATCCACCTACGGACGGACCGATGTTTGCCGGACACCCCATGGAGGTCGAGGCGCTGGATGCTGGCTTTGAACCGCCGTATGCCCTTCCCGATGACGCTCGGATTGTGACCATTGATGAAGCGCGTGCTCAACTTCCTCGCGCTTGCGATCTGCTCATGGTGCTTCAGGCGATGGGCGATGAAGCCCACGATTTGACCAGCGAGTTGGAGCTGTTGTTGGACCGCTATGAAATGAACCACCCTCACGTGGTTCAAGTGGCTGAACACCTCGGTCGTTTGGTGCGTCAGTGGCAGGGGCTGGTGGACGAGTTGAAAGTCATGGGCGCTCGTATCGTGTCAATGGACCCCGGCCGCCTCGAATGGTTTGGTGTGGTCGACCATCAGATGGCGTTGTTTTCGTGGGCCGTGGGCGAAGCGGACATCGAGTGGTACTATCGAATGGAGGAAGGTTTCCCCTCCCGTAAACCCCTCATAGAAGCGTGATGTCCCCGTCGTTGGGGCGAGGTTCATGGTCAAGATCACACGTGTGTACACCGGTGGCGGTGACGGGGGCGAATCCTCGTTGGTCGACGGCTCTCGACGTTCCAAAGGCGACCCTCGCTTCGAAGTGGTTGGACTGTGCGACGAATTCAACAGCTTGCTCGGCACCGTGTTGATGGAAATCAATCGATTGCGCCCCCACGAGGACGGCGGTCAGCGCACCGGCGTTCGTCGGGTTCAAGCGGTGGTGAGCCCGGCGCTGTCGCGTACCCAACACGAAATCTTTGACCTCGGAGCCGAATTGGCGTGCCCTCCGGATGCCCTGCCCGAATACATGGCGCTCATCAGCGAAACGCAAGCCGATGTGTTGGTCGAGGAAATGGACGCCTGGCTGGCATCGTTAGCACCGTTGACGAGTTTTATTTTGCCCTCGGGGGACCCTCCCGTGGCGCTGATGCACGTGGCTCGGTCGGCCGTTCGCCGGCTTGAGCGTGCGGTGGTTCGGTTGATGGAACACGAAGGTCCCGGTGCCGTTCGGCCGTTGGTGCTGGCCTACGTGAACCGTTTGTCCGACTGGCTCTTCGTGATGGGGCGCTGGACAGGGCTGCAGCTTCAATCGGATGAAGCGTTGTGGGTTCCGTTGGGGAAACGGGCGGCTGAAGGCGGTGTGGCCGGGCGCATCCGTCAAATGCAGGCCAACGACGACGACCTCGCTTCGCTCTGAGGCTCAAGCCAAGTGGGGCGCAGCGTTGAGCGCTGCGTTCAGCACGCCGCGTGTTTCATCGTGGGTGACGAATTCAATGGCTTGATCCCACGGCAACCAGAGATGGCCACGATGTTCGTGCGAAAGGGTGACCGTGAGGGTGTCGGTTTCTCCGAGGTACCAATGGACTTCCTTTTCCCGCACCTTTCCTTTGTGGCGGTAGGTGTAGGCGGTGCGCTGCCTGAATCCAGGATGAAGCGTCAGGTCCTCGATGCCGGTTTCTTCCAACAATTCGCGGCGAACCGTGGCTTCATGGTTGGGGTCGTCGGCTTCGACGTGCCCTTTGGGCAGGTCCCAGTGCCCCTGCGGGTACTGCAACAGCAACACCGTGCCGCAGTTCACCAGCACCACGCCGCAGGAGGTCTCCATGGTGCCTCCATCCGCCCATCCTTGAAGGGCCTAACGGCTGGAGGCGAACGTTGATGCCAAATCTCTCACCGGTCCCTCCATGGTCGTGGTTCCGCTTGGGGTCGATGAGGTCCCCATTTACACGCGGATCCTCGCCGATGCCGACCTCGACGGCTTGATGGGCGCCGCCCTCCTCAAGGCGTTCCGACCCGAGGCCACGGTCAAATTTTCACACGCTGCTGCCGTCCGCGGGGGCCTCGAATCGGCGTTCATCGACGCCTCCACCGTCATGGTGGACCTGCCGTTTGACCCTGCCTGCGGCTGGTACATTGACCATCACGCCACCAACCGTCCAACAAAAGAGGAAGAAGCGGCGTTTGTCCAAGCCGGCGGCGTTGTGGATTGGGCCCCGGCCCCTTCTGCTGCTCGTGTGGTTCATGACCTGCTTCAAAACGTCACGCCGGTGGCTCATTTGACCGACCTGATGCCGTGGGTTGACGCGCTTGATTCAGGCGGTATTTCACTGGATGATTTTCGCGCCGATGGCCCAGCGCTCCAATTTTCCCGTTGTTGCTCCTTGCGTCATGAAGCCACCATGCACCGCATCGTGAGCATGTTTGCCCAAGGCGCTGATTTTGATACCGTCATGTCCGACCCCGAAGTGGCGGACCTGGTGGCGGCGAAAGTGGATGAGCGGCGGGTGGCAGAAGCGGCGGTCGCCGCTCACACCACGCTTCACGACCGTCTTGCCGTGTGCCGTTTGGAGGACACTGATTTGCGCATCAACGGTTACATTGTGACGGCTTGGGCCGGCGAGCGAGCCGATGCCTGCTGCGTGGTGCACGGGTACACCGACGGCGACGCCTCCAACCGCGAGCGGCCGCCGCTGGGCGCCAGTTTCTATGCCAATTCGTTCTTGCCCGGCGCTCAAGGCACCTACGACCTGTCACGAATGGCCACGTCGTTGGACCCGACCGGAGGCGGTCATCGAAACGCATGCGGGTGCAGGGTTCAACCACCGGGTTTGGAGGCCAATCTCAAACACTGGTTGGGCATGTGGAGCGATCGCGACCGGCTGTTGCGCTGAGATGGTGCTCAGAACTTGGGCACGGACGTGGTGTTGGACGAGGAATGTTCAATCGTCATTTCCTCGGCCTCAACCGTCTCGATGTCGTCGTCCTCGGTTGCTTCGGCAGCCGCGGTTTCGGGTTGAACGGCGACGTTCTTTGGCTTGAGTCGGTTCACGGTGGCCTTGAGCACTTCGAACTCGATTTCAAGGTCCTCAAGGGCGTCTCGGGACGTCTCGATGTGCTTTTCGACGCGGGCAAGAAGCTTCTTCATCTTCTTGAGCGTTCGAGCATCGGACATAAGACATCCTTGTGCCGTTTCCTTTTGAGTGTTCGGTCATCACCGATGCTCATTCGTCGTCGGTGATGTCGTGTAACGGTTGGGGAGGCGACGACCCACCGAGGAACGCCGGTGACCACCAATTCCATTTGCCCATCAAACGCATGGTCGAAGGAACCACCAATGCACGGACCAGCGTGGCGTCGATGAAGATGGCAAGGGCGAGCCCCAAACCGATCTGCTTGAGGATGATGATGGACGAAAGTCCAAACGCGCTGAACACCACCACCATGATGGCCGCTGCGCCCGTGATGAGGCCTCCGGTTTTCTGCAGACCCTGAGCCACTGCTGCGGTGTTGTCGCCGGTGCGCTCCCACTCTTCGTGGATGCGCGACAACATCAGCACCTCATAATCCATGGACAAGCCAAACACGATGCAGAACATGATCACGGGGTTGCCCGAATCGATGGGTTGAGGGGTGAAGTTGAGCAAGTCGGCGCCGTAGCCCCACTGGAACACCCAGACCAGCATGCCGAAGGATGCGGAAATGGACAGGATGTTCATGGCGATGGCCTTCACAGGAATCACGACCGAGCGAACTTGGATGAAGATGAGCAACATGGTGGCGATCAAGATGAAGGCCAGCGCACGCGGCAGGTTGTCTGCAATGGCGTCAAGGTTGTCCGCATTGTAAGCGGCGAAGCCAGCCACCAACAAACGGTCTTCTTCCCCGGTGAACGAGGTCAAGAACGTGTCGCGTTCGTTGCGAATGTCTTCAACGGTTTCGCGTGATGCAACGCTCGTTTGTTCCCCTTCGAGTTGCAACGAAATCATCGTTGCGTCGGTACCCACCAAGGCCGTTCGCAAGCTCTCGCGGACAGCAACCTGTTCGGCTGGTAAAAACTCGTCGGGTGTCTGCCAAAACTGCACCACCTGTGTGGCGTTCATGCTCGGGTCGGGCAGACCAACGCCAATGCCACCGCTCACCCGTTCGTCACTCAACAGATCCGTGATGTAGGCGTGTTGAAGCCTCAGGTTGGTCTCGTTGAGGGGGTCAGCCCCGTCGGTGTCAATGACCAAAAACACCGAATTGGCGGCTTGGTCGGGCCAAACCTCATCGATGATTTCCATGCCCATCCGCGATTCGTCTTCCGGAGGAAGCGCCTTCCAAGAAGAGAGCGAGAATTCAGCGTAAGCGAACGGCACACCGGCGCCGATGAGCAGCACCAACGTCGGGATGAGCACGGCCCACGGCCGGTCCATGACGCTCTTGGCGATGCGGGCCCACACCCCGTCGTCTTTGGCGCTCATGTCGAGCGCAAAGGGAATTTTCCACTTGTTGACACGATGGCCAAGGTGGGCCATGACCGCCGGGAGAACGATGGTGGAGTACACCATGGCGATGGACACGGCGATGGTACCGCCAATGCCGAGGGAGGGCAGGGACGTGTTGGTGAAGAACAGCATGCCCATCAGGCCAATAGCGACCGTGATGCCCGAGTAAAACACCGCTTTTCCTGCCGTCGCACAACTCATCGCAGTTGCGGTCCGAACATCCCGCCCCCGGTCCAATTCCTCCCGGAACCGATTGACGAGGAAAAGCGAGTAATCGATGGACACGCCAATGCCGATGAGCGAGATGATGTTGGTTGCATACACCGTGACGTCCGTGACGTTGGACAGCCACACGGTCATCCCGATGGCTGCGATGACCGTGCCGATGCCGACCCCCACCGGTAACAGCGCTGCGACGATGGAGCCGAACACCAGGCCGAGAATGAACAACGACAGTGGCCCGGAAATCAATTCAGCCTTGATGAGGTCGTTCTTGATTCGGTCATCAAAGGTCCAATCGATGGCGATACCATCGGTGGCATAGCCGTCAAAATCCCCCTCGATGGCGATCGTGTCGTGCAGGTCGCCAAGGATGGCTTTGGCTTCCTTTCGATTGGTTTGGAATTCCACGACGTTGATGGCGTAGTGGCCATCGTCGATGGTGGCGGTGAAATCGTCGCGGTCCACGTCGTCCACCTCCCATGAATAAACGACGTTGACGTCATCGTGCGCTTCGAAGGACGACAGCGCCTCACGCACGGCGGATTGCCATGCGTCCGATGTGTCGTTGAGGTTGGGATGATGAACAAGGTAGCGGAAGGATTGCCCCGAATCGTTTTCCGAGGTGGCAAACCGTTCGTTGATGAGCGAGAAGGCTTGGACGGATTCCACGTCGTCCTCACCAAATCCTTCGGCCCAATCGGCGCCGATGGAGATGAGGCTTGACATGAGGACGCACGACACAAGGCCGAACACCATCATGATGTTTTTTCGGTCGTGGATGACCTCACCAAGGCGGTAAAAGGCTCGACCTTCCAGCATTTTGGGGTCCGTGGCGCCTTCCATGGACGGGCGAAAAAATCCCTGTTTTTATATCACTGTCTTGGGTGCTTGCCGACGTTTCCCTTCGCTGCTCATGCAAGAAAAATGTCGAAGGTGTAAATGAAGCCCATAAACGCGTGAATGAACACCAAGTAAATCACGAGGTCTGCGGCTCGCCCGTGTTTGGTTTTCGCCAGCGCATACGACGCCCCTTGCTCCCGGAGGGTTTTGGCTTCTCGACCAAACCTGGACAGCGCTACCAAAAGCGCAAAACCGAGCGGTCCCATGTATCCGTGCAGGGATTGCGGCCAAATGTCAGCCCAAACGCTCCCCTCGGTGTACCACCCGTTGACCATGCGACCTGCGAAGGCGATGAGGATGACAACACCGGTGGCGATCAACAACCGCTCGCCGTTGGCTTCATGCCGGCTTCGATAAGCCGCCCGTTCCTCGCCCTTGAGTTCCTTGGATGTTCGGCGCCAGGTGTACTGCCACCATACCCAGACCACCAGCCCCGTGGCCAGAACGGGGTGAAGGAGCAAAGCGATGGCGGGCACGAGTTCCATGGGACCAACAGATTGGATAGAGGGCTTGAGTTCAAGGAACTATGTGTCGACTTCACCGTCCAACACTGCGCATCGGTGGGTTGAAATCAACAGGATGGGGGCCACGACATGCGCAGGGGGTGAACACGATGGAAGCGTACATGGAATCCTGCCTCAACGCTGCGTTCGAACGTCCCGCTTCTCCCAACGTACGTCAAGCACGGATGAGCAAAACGGCCGAGTGGGACCTGCTCAGCAAGCACAAACCGCTTCGAGCCATGGTCATCATCGCCGTTCGTGAGGAAGAACCTCCTGCCGCTGAGGACGATGACGGCCCCGCTCGCCCCGCAATGGCCCGGCCTCGGGGACGAGCCCGGCGCAGTGGACGAAACGCAGGTCCTCCCCACATGAGTTGGTTGCCCTCCCCCGCTGAGGTCATTGAGGAGGCTCCGTACAGCGTCGCGTTCCAACTGGCGACCTTGCTGGTGCACAAGCAACTCGACGCTGACAACTGGGACGAAGCCTGGAACGTCACCGAACAATCGCTGCGGGCTTCATGCCTCGCCGATGGTGTTGACCCGGTGTGGCACCTCATCGGTGAAAAGACACCTTTGCTCGCCCAATTCCTTGCCTTCCCGAAAGCCAAGCGTGCCAAAGCCAAGGCTGCTGCCTCGCTTGACCCTTCGCTTCTCCGTTTTGATCCCACCGACGCAGATGCCTTGGGGCAGTTGTTGAGTGCAGCCGTTGATGCCGCCCCCTCTGCTGATGCGAAGGTGGCCCTCCAACGCGTGGCCTCCCAAGTGGCAGCGGGACGAAAGGTGGTGGTGGACGAGGGCCTCTTGAACCTCGACGGTGCCTTGTCGTTTGTTCCGCTTCACTTGTTGTTGCACGGCGGTGACCCGGTGCCAGAGGCGGTCTGGGACACCGCTCAAGCCAGCGATGCTGCGTTGCACGACGACCTGCTGGACTACTCGCGACTGTTGTCCGGTGAGGTGACTGACTGGGACGGACTGCTCGCCTTGGACGACAGCGACAGCCTGAACGCCGCTCGTTTGTTGCTCGCCTGGCAACACGCTCCGGACGAAGCCGAGCAGCTGTCCTCTGAGGCCCTGACCAAAGGACTCGAACGTTTGTCAGCAGCCGATGTCGCGCTTCAGGACGACCGTTTGGTGTGGTGGCGGTTGAACGCCTTCCGAAGAGAGGGGGCCACCGCGGAAGCGATCGAGGTCCTGCTGTCCTTGACGCTCGATGGCGGTTCCGACGTGGATGCCTTGTTGCCGGTGATTGTCGACCTCAACGACGAACAGGCCGACGCGTGGTTGCACCAGCACCTCAGCACTTTGGAAGATGAAGGCTGCCTGTCCGTGCTGCTTCACGATACCCTCAACCCCACGCTGAGGCTGACAGCGGCTCAACGCTTGTTGGACTCGGGTGGTGACGCATGGTTGTCGGGCGCCACCGTTGCGCTACCCTTGTTGGCCAATGCTTTGGATTTGGAGCGTTTAGCGCACGTGTTCATCGCCAACGCGTCCTTGGCCGGTGCTGAACCCCACTTTGCCCTCTTGGTGGCTCACCTTGCACCTGCCTCCATGCACGCCACCTCGGCAGGGCCCCTCCGCACCGTTCGACAGCAAGCCATTCAAGCGATTCACAGTGCGGAATTGCCAGACGCCTTCTCGCCGTTGTCTGAACACTTGTTGCTGTTGATGGAAGGCATCTACAAGGAGACGCCGGAACTCGCCGAGGTGCTGAACCTGCCTGCTCTCCGAGCGTTTTCTCCCATCAGCCGAGCCCTCACGGGCGATGGGGTGGTGAACACCACGGCCCTTCGGAACCTCGAAAAGCAACTGGATGAATTGGACCTCGACGCCATTGAACACCGGTTGTTTGAGGTCATTTTGCTGACCCTCCGCATGAACGGGTTCATCCAAGAACACCAGATTGGCATGGCGAAAGGTGACCTTGCGGCTCAAATCAACAGTACCGTACAGCACCCTGCGCTTCCGCTGCGTCTCATGGACTCGTTTTCTTTCCTCGTCCTTGAACACGACTTGGGGTTGCCGCACCTGGTCGAATGGTACCAGCAACACGCCCCCCTGTCGTCGTGGGCACCGTTGGCACGTGCCGCGCTGTTTGCCGCCAACGGTGACGAACTGAATTCGGCACGCGAATACATGCGCGCTGCTGAAGCGTTCAGCAAGGCCGGTGTGGGTGAGAGCGAAGACAGCACCGAAGACGACGATTCGGCGCTTGCGCTTCCACTGGCCCTGTACCGCAAATCCCTCATTCATTTCGCCCATGCCCAGCACTGGTCGGAAGCGGTGGACCTCATGGAGCGGGTGCCAGCGTTGAAAACCGCCATTACGGAGCGTTTCAAACTCTACCTGAAGGTGTGCCATACGGTGGGTTCGGACACGGACAAGGCCATGTTGCTCATCCGGAACCATCTCCAAACCCGAGTTCCGTACGAAGACGAGGACGACGAGGGCAACGTGGTGGTCAAGCATCGCACGGTGTACAACGAGGAGGAATTGGACCTGCTCAAGAACTACCCCTTCGACAAAGCCCACCTTCTCCCACCCGAACCCTTCCTCGGACGTGTGACGGCCGCTGCCACGCGCATCAGCCGGGATCTGCGCCGGTCCCGAAAGGAGCACGAACAACACTTCCGGCAAGCCATGCACGGCAGTTCCCCGTCGATGTCGGAAATCTACGAGATCGCCAAGAACGCCGCCGAAACCTCGCCCTTCGAGGGTCTCATGTACCTCGAACGTGCGCAGAACACCACGAAATTCACGCTGCCTGATCGACGGCGATTGGCGGGTGTTGAATCCACGCTCTTCGCACAACACAAAGACGACATTCCCACCAAGAAACGCCGTTTCTTGCGCAACTTGCCGCTGTATCCACTGGTCATTGTCGACACAAACGTCCTGGTGGATGCCCTCGTGGACAAGGTGCACCAGCAGTTGAAGTTGGTGTCGGGAACCAACACCGACGTCATGAGCATGAACCGGTTCCACCGTATTTTGCTCCACCACGCCAAGGCCGACCAACTTCACTTGATGATTCCCGACGATGTCCGGGGAGAACTCAAGCAATTCGCCAAAGACCAACGCCTGCGCTACCGCTTCCACGGCGCGATGGTGGATCAAGCAGCCCTCGACCATGCGCTGTCCGAAGAGGTCATGCTGTCCTTGGTGGATCAGGTGCTCGGGGAGTACACCACGTGGGAGGCTTCTCCAGACGTGCTCGCGGACATGCGGGACGTGTCGGAGGAGTTGCATGCGTTCCTCAAGCGCCACGAAGATGTCTTTGACGATCTCACCGAAGTCAAGAACGCCCGTGGAATCACCTACCGAACGACGATTGACGAGCGCGCCATCTATCCAGAGGAAACCGACTTGGACATCTACCGGCTGGCCATGCACCTTTCCGAGCAAGCCTTGCCCAACATTGGTTGCATTTTGGTGGCCACCAGGGACGGTGACTTCACGCTTCTGGACCGTGCCATTGAGGAGCGGTTCGGCTTCAGCGTGACCAAGAACCATCGCACGCTGAAGTCGTGGTTGCGCCTCTAAACGAATTGAGGGAAATCTTTGCTCTTTGGCAGCTTGGGTTGTTGAAGATCCACCTGGTCGAGGAAGGTCTTCCCCAGCAACATCGGGCACTTGAGGTGGCTGCGGTCGGCCACGGTCATTTCGACCTCGTACGTGGTGCGTCCAATGCGTACCTTGGCCGCAACGAGGGCGCGTTCCTGTTGACCCATGGCGTTTCGGACGTTGACACTGCCCACTCGCTCCAGGCCCAAAGCTTCGGCCAGTCCTTCATCGATGGAACAACGCTTCGCACCCGTGTCGATCTTGGCTTTGATGCGAATTGACCACTTTCGCGGTCCAGCGCCTTTCACGCTGACCCAACGGGCGTCGTAGGATGCCGCCATGTGTACGCCGCCTCGGTGGCTCACATGTGGGCGATCATCGCATCGCCAAACGCACTGCAGGACAGGAGCGTAGCGTCGTCCATCAGACGCTCAAAATCGTACGTGACGGTTTTGCTGGAGATGGCGCCTTCCATGCCTTTGACGATGAGGTCGGCGGCTTCGGTCCAGCCCATGTGACGCAACATCATTTCGGCAGAGAGGATGAGCGAACCGGGATTGACCTTGTCTTGGCCGGCGTATTTGGGTGCCGTCCCGTGGGTGGCTTCGAAAATGGAGATGCCCGTGTCGTAGTTGATGTTGGCACCGGGAGCAATACCAATGCCGCCCACCTGAGCTGCCAATGCGTCCGAGATGTAATCGCCGTTGAGGTTCATCGTGGCCAACACGCTGTACTCGGCTGGTCGGGTGATGATTTGCTGCAGCATGGCGTCGGCGATCACGTCTTTGATCACAATCGTGTTGCCGCTCTTGGGGTTGGTCAAGGTGCACCACGGCCCACCGTCCAACGGTTCGGCGCCAAATTCATCCTGCGCAAGGGCGTAGCCCCAATCACGGAAGCCGCCTTCGGTGAACTTCATGATGTTGCCTTTGTGGACGAGGGTCACGCTTGGCTTGTCGTTGTCGATGGCGTATTGAATGGCTGCTCGCACAATGCGGGCGGTTCCTTCTTGGGAAACAGGTTTGATGCCAATGCCCGAGGTTTCAGGGAAGCGAATCTTGTCAACACCCATCTCGTTCTGAAGGAATTCTATGACGCGCTTGACGCCTTCCGAGCCTGCTTCCCACTCGATGCCGGCATAGACATCTTCGCTGTTTTCACGGAAAATGATCATGTCCACATCGCCCGGGGCTTTGACGGGCGAAGGTGTGCCATCGTACCACCGCACGGGGCGCACGCAGGCGTACAAGTCCAACTTCTGTCGGAGTGCAACGTTGAGCGAACGGATGCCACCGCCGACGGGCGTGGTCAACGGCCCTTTGATCGACACCAGCCCGGACTTCATGGCCTCAAGCGTGGCTTGCGGAAGCCATTCTCCGGTGGCGTTGAACGCTTTTTCCCCGGCAAGGACTTCGCTCCACACGATGGATTTCTCACCGCCGTAGGCCTTGGCCACGGCAGCGTCCACGACCGCCGTCATGACAGGGGTGATGTCCACACCAATGCCATCGCCTTCGATGTAGTGAATCACGGGGTCGTTGGGAACGACGAGTGCGCCGTTGTTCATGGTGACGGGTGTGCCTGACATGGTTCTCGTCTTCTGCGACCGACCGCTCCTTCAAGAATGAACCGCTCATGGACCTTCCATGCGAAGCAAGGTGGAGTGGACCGGTGGCACCTCCATGGTGGCGACGAATGAAGCAGGTCAACCGCTCGAACTCGATTGGAAGCAAGGCCCCTCACCCATGCAAATTGCGTTGCAGGCCGTGGGAGCATGCTCGCTGGTGGACGTCGTTATCGGCATGAAAGACCGACCGCTTGAGGCGGCTTGGGTTGAACTGGATTCAACACGCGCCGAGACCACCCCGCGCCGATTTACCGGGTTTTCGATGACATACCATATCCGAGGAGACGTGCCGCTCAAGCTCGCAGAACGCATCGTGGCCAAAAGTCACGAGAAGTTCTGTTCCGTATCGCATTCCATGGCCAAGGACATCACGACCACGTGGACGGTCGAGGTGCATCCCATCATCGAGGGTTGAGGCCCTCAAGCCCCTGTTGCTCGGTGCTGACGAAGGGCTTGAACCAGTGCACGTTGCAACGTATCGTACAGCGGCTTCCATCGATGGTGCAAGCCGGTGGGTGCGTTGAGAGGAAGCACCCCTCGGTCCGTGCTGAGGACCGTCGCAAACGGTCGTATGGGCGTGCCGCCCATGTCCACGATCAGAGAGAGGTGGTACGCCTCTCGGTCTTTGTGGACGTGCACCGTCTCGTTCGCGATGCGCGCACCCGGGGCCACGCGGTCGAGCCGTTCTTCGTCCAACAGGTCGCGAACAAGGGTGGTCAGCAACGCTTCGACGTCAACCCCCGAGGGCGAGACCGTGGTGGTGTCTCCCTCGTTCGCATCGTCATCATCGTTGTCCATGAACGCAGCGAGCGGATCGTGAGCGGTAGTGACCCCCTCACCGGCCCGTGTTGAACCATCCGTGTTGACACCCAGCAGGGCGTACATGTCCACGTCACCGTGGTCTTCCAATCCCTCGTTCATGATGAAGCATGGACGACCGTTCCCACATAAAGCATCGTTTGCATCGCTCGCTGGTGCATCAGCACGCCGGGACCGTGCGAACCCTCAAACCCCACCGCACCCAGCCGTCATCATGGCCTCCACACTCAGGATGACGGTGGTCATCGGGCTGTTGTTGTGCATGGGCTTCGTCCCCAGCACGCCGGCTTCGCCTGAGGGTGTGGGACAAGAAGGAAACCAAGGTTGTCAATGCCATGCCGAGGACACCGAACTAGGCATCGCTCTCTCGGGGCTCCCCGAGACGTACGAAGCCAACACCACCTATGCCCTCACCCTGTCTTTGACCAGCGGGATTGAAGCTGGGATGAATGCATCCCAGGGTGGCTTTCGGCTGGTGGTGACCAACGGGACCCTGCAGTTTGATACCGAAGAAGCACAGCCGCTTGAGGGCGGTTGGACGCACCGCTCAGCCGGCACCGAGCAGCGTGCGTGGTCGTTTCAGTGGACGGCACCGGCCGACAACGACAGCCGAACAGAATTTCGTGTGTGGGCCAATGCAGTGAACGGAAACCAAGCGCCGACGGGGGACGGCTGGGCCGCTTCAACGTGGGTGGTGCCCGGTGCTGCCTACACCGGTGAATTGGACGCCAGCCCTGGCATTGACGGCTTGAGCGGTCAGGAACGCATCTTCCTCGGTGTGGCGCTCTTGACCATCGCAGGGTTGCTTTGGACCAGCCTCCGGCCCTGATCAGTTCACAAATTCGATGTGACGGTGGCGAAGTGCTCGGAGTTGACGGTTCTCGGAAGCGCCGTGAATTTGGTCGCTCTTGACGCCGGTCAGCACCAGCATCACCCTCAATTCATCACCGTACTTTTCCTCATCCACCGCAGCGCCCCAAATGACTCGAGCGTGAGGAGACACACGTTCGCTGATGAGTTGTGCGCAGCGCTCAGCCTCCCCCAACGTCATGCTGCTGCCGCCGACCACGTTGATGAGGGCACCGCGAGCATCGCTGATGTCCAGATCCAACAAGGGTGAGTGCAGGGCTTCCATGGTGGCTGCTTCGGCCCGTCCGGGCCCCTTGGCAGCGCCGAGGCCAATCATTGCAACACCTGCACCCGAGTGGATGACGGATCGCAAATCCTCGAAGTCAAGGTTGACCATGCCGTCGGTGGTGAGCAACTCGGTCAGCCCGGTGATGGACCGAACCAGCAATTCATCGCCCACGCGGAAGGCGCTGGCAATGGGAAGGTCCTTGACACCCTCGATTTCGAGCAAGCGCTCGTTGGGGATCACGAGAATGGTATCGCAGTGTTCCCTGAGGCGTTCCAACCCCCACTCGGCGTTTTGCTTTCGAAGCGACCCTTCGGACTTGAAGGGGTAGGTGACCACAGCGATGGTCATGGCACCCTGGGCTTTTGCAAGGCGAGCCAAATGACCTGCAGCGCCTGTTCCTGACCCCCCACCCATACCGGCGGTGATGATGGCGAGTTGCGTGTCGTCGGTGATTCGCTTGAGAATGCCCTCCGATTCAAGTGCCGCAGCTTCACCTTTGGTTGGATCGCCCCCAGCACCGCGTCCCCGGGCGGTACGACCGATCAACACCTTTTCTTCCAACGGTGATTGCAACAGAGCCTGAGCATCGGTGTTGATGGCATACCCCGTCACGTAGGACGAGTCGAACAATTGCTCGTCGAACAAGCGTCCGACAGCATTGCAGCCTGCACCTCCCACACCGTACACTCGGATTCGAGGTTGAAGCGATTCCAACAAGGCTCGAAGCTCTTCATCCGAACCCTCCGGGTGCTTGGCGACAGCCGGCTTTTCTCGAAGTTCGGCTTCGGATTGTTCAAGCACGCGTTCGATCAAATGGCGCATGCGGGGAAAACCGTTGTAGCGAATTTGAATGTGTTGATTCGCAACCCCGTGGCTGGGGCGGTTTTTGCATGGTGCAACCTTGACCGTCAGTCGCGCAGACCTTCTTCGGTCACCTGGTAGACGCACTCGCCGTCAGGCAGGTTGGGGGAGTCCACGAGGCGGGCGATTCGACGACCGCCCTTGGCCTTTCGGAGGTAAAGTCGGAACGTGCTGGCGTGGGCGAGGATGTGACCGCCGATGGGCTTGGTGGGGTCGCCCCACATGGCGTCGGGCTTCGAGTGAACCTGGTTGGTCACGAGCACGAGGGCGTTGTTCACATCGGCCAACTTCTTGAGGTCCTTGAGGTGGCTGTTGAGTTTCTGTTGACGGCGAGCGAGCATACCGCGGCCAATGAATTCGGCACGGAAGTGGCTGGTCAGGGAATCAACGATGATCATTTTGACGTTCAGCCCCTTGCTCATCCGCTTGATCTCGTCAGCGAGCAACATTTGGTGGGCAGAGTTGTAGGCACGCGCCACGTGGATGCGCGACAAGACGTACTCGGGGTCAAGCCCGTGGCCTCGGGCCATTTGGGTGATTCGTTCGGGACGGAAGGTGTCTTCCGTGTCGATGTAGAACACATCGCCGTCCAAGCCGCCTTGGTCGGTGGGGAGCGTGCAGTTCACGGCCAACTGATGGCCGATTTGGGTCTTTCCGCTGCCGAATTCACCGTAGACTTCGACCAGTGCTTGGGTTTCAAAGCCGCCACCGAGGAGGTCGTCAATGGATTGGACTTTTGAGGAGAGCTTCTGCACCTCGCGTCGGCGCTCAAGCAGTGCGTCACCGGAGACGAAGCCACCGATGTTGGCCATTTTCTTGGCTGCGGCGATGATCTTGGCCGACACGGCTTCACCGAGCTCGGCTTCTTCCGCAAGGTCGGCCGGGGACATGACAGCGAGCGCCAACAGTTCGTCAAAACCGGCTTCTCGGAGTTTTTCGGCGGTGGCCGGACCCACGCCAGGCAAGTCTTCAATCGTGACTTGAGGCTCCTCAGCTTCCTCCATGGGTGGCACCACTTCTTCGCTTGGTGCTTCATTCTTTTCAACAACAATGTTTGCTTTTTTCTTCGATTTTGTGGGCATGGTTCATTCCTTCCAAACCTCCCTCGTTCGGCTGGCCTATATGAAAGGCCGAAACACGGCTTTCCATCAAGGACGCCATTTGCACGGCTCTGATCAAACCGATATGTGCCGCAGCCGTGCGAATGGAACACTTTGCGTTTCACTTTTACTTGATGGAAAGTGAAACTCACGCCGATGGTGCACCGGCTTGATCGAGCGGGTTGGGCTCCGACTCCATGGGCTCGTAGGTGACGTGGACGGTGTGACTGATGTCGAGATTTTCTGCTTCGTTTTGGCCTTGTGTCACGTCAAGTGACCAGGACCCAAGGTTCACGTTGCCTTCACGGTGGTTCCATTCAGCACTCTGGCCTTCACCGATTTGCTCGCTGTGAGACGAACGGACGCCATCTGCAGCATCCGACAACGTCCACGTGACCGTGATAGGGGCACCGGGCGGAACGATGTTGTTTCGGTTGGTCACGGTGGAGTTCACTTCGACGTGCGCCGGTGTTCCGCAATCGCAATCGGGGTTGGTGTCAATGCTCATGGTGGAGGCTTCGTTGGTGTTGGTTTGCACCCACTCAACCGTTTTGTCAATACGGACAACCAAGGTCATGGTGCCCGTGTTGTTTTGCTCATCCGTTGCCATGAGCGTGACCGTGAACAGCCCGTGGGTTTGGTATTCGTAGGCGATTTGTGCCTGCTCGTTGGCGTTGACCGTGACCGTGTTGGCTCCGTCATCGTCGTCTCCGGGGTCCAGGGAGATGAGGGTGATGGCACCTGCGGTGGACGTGACTCGAGCGAAATCAAAGGTGAGTTCAACCCCTTCCATGGTCAGCGTTTGTCCGTTTTGGACCCGTTCAAGCACCGTGCCACTTGTGGCGTCGTAGTGGACGTTCATCGTGACGGCGCTGTTGGTGTCGCCTTCATCCGTTGCCCCCAAACAGCCCGACAGGAGGGGAACGACCAGGGCGAGCGTGACCAACAAGGCCCCCTTGCCGCACCCCGACATGACGCATGGAAGGCGACCCCCCTTCTTCATCGATTCCCCTGTGGCGTTGTTTCGAGCATGGTGGTGAAGGCGGTGGATTGAAAACCGTGAACCTTGGGGAGTGAAT
>WTJK01000047.1:0-4894 GCA_011524855.1 Methanobacteriota archaeon
AGTCCATGGATTTGAGCAGCACCTGCACGAACACCAGGTCGTGCTTGGAAGCACCAGCGTCCTTGAGAAGCACGTCCATTTTGGCCAGGGCACCTTGTGTCTGACGTACGATGTCGTCGCCGGCGTCCACGTCGATTTGGCCCGAGAGGTAGACCTCCCGTCCGACGACCACGGCGGGGGTGTAGGGGGCGTAGGTGACGGCACCGTTGGGGTGGATGGCTTCTTTCTCCATGCAGGTGGTTGGGGTGTGCGCTCCAAGAACTTCTCCCACGTCCTTTCCCGCTGAAACGGAGCGTCAAGACCGGGCGAACCCTTGAGGAGGTTGTTTCCCTCCCACGACCATGCGCACCTGCTGGGTCATCGACCACCCAGCGCACGCTCGCTTGTTGGCGGAGGTGATGCGCTCCGGTTCCACCGCCGATCTCATCGTCGCCACCGAACGTCCGGAAGTGCGTAGCATGCTGGCACACGGGGACGGCCGCTTGCCACGCCGCCAAACCCTGTGGGTGCAACGGCCGGTGGGAGAGGGGCGTTACCGGAAGGCCCTGCATCGATTGCGCAGCGTTCAACGCTTTCTGAAGCAGGCAGGACGGGACGGGCAAGGCCCGGTGGAGCGTGTCGTCGCCGTGGGGGCAAGCTTGGAGCTGATGGCTGCCAAACCACGGTGGTGGCGTCGCTCAAGCGCGGTGGAGCGCTGGTACATCTCGGACACCGAAGTCAACCATGTTGCGCATCGTCTTGCTTTGAAATCGGCCACCGATGCGGTGCTGCCCACCCATTGGAAGAAAGATCTTGACGGTGGCTTTCTGGCTGCGTTTAAGGGACGCATTCACCGGTTGGACGGTCTTCACGGGCACGTCCACTTGGCACCGCTGCGCCGCCCGAGCAAGGTCTCATCACCGCCGCGCATCGTGGTGCGTCGTCTGAAAGGCGGTGGGGTGCATGACGACGATGAACTCGTCCCTCTGCCCGAAGATGCACTGGACGGCGTGGTGACCACGGCCGTGGATGAGAACGAGGTCCAAGGGGACCCGTGGCGCCTTGACCGCGAACTGGCCACCCATGACGGCGTCATCACGCAGTCGGTCACGCTGGCCAGCGAAGCGGTGCTGTTGGGTACCCCGACGTTGCTCGTTTCGAAGGCCGAACGGGGGTTTCTTGACCGGTTGGAAATGGACGGGGCACCGTTGTTTCGTTGGCGTGGCCCGCAGGACGAGGTGGCATGGGAGAGCGTCCATGCACAATTCCTGGCCGGGTTGCATCTGACCGATGCGTTGGAGCCGATGGATTGGCCCGATGCGCGTCAACAACTGATGGCTTGGTTGGCTTGATCGGACGGTTCAAGGTTGACGCCCACCGTGGCGAACGGCTCACCGGACATGAATCCGTTCAATCCTCATCTTGGTCCAACGCCTCGAACTTGGCTCGCATGGTGGGGTTGTTGCGGGTCAATTTCTTGACGGACAAATCCTGAGCCTTGTCGTTGGCCAAGCGGTAGTTGTTTTCGGATTTCAGCAACTGCTCCTTGGTTTTCTGGAGTTCATCGATGGACTTGTCGATCCGCTTGATGGCTTCCATGAATTGCTTGCTCGCAAGATCGTAATTTCGGCTAAACTTCTTCTGGAAGTCCATGAGGTCCTCCTCGAAATGTTCGATGTCGACGTTTTGGGACTTGATGAGGGCCAATTCGTTGCGTACCGCTAGCGACTTCTGGGCGGCGTTGCGCAGCAAGGTGATGATGGGAATGAAGAACTGTGGGCGAACGACGTACATCTTTTCGTAGCGATGCGACATGTCGGCGATGCCGTTGTAGAGTTCGTTGTCAGGTTCCAACATGGACACCAGCACGGCGTATTCGCAGCCCTTGGCTCTGCGGTCTTTGTCCAATTTCTCGAGGAAATCCTCGTTCTTCTTTTTCGATTTCGTGGTCTCGCCTTCGTTCTTCATCTCGAACATGATGGAAATGTACTCCACATCGTTGGCATCGGCTTCTCGGAAGATGTAGTCGCCCTTGGTGCCCTCGGAGGCGTCGTTGTCCTTTTCGAAGTACGCATGAGGAAACGCTGTGGGACGGAGTTTGTTGAATTCCAGCTCGCAGTGCTGTTCAAGGGTCTCACCGAGCATTTTGGTGCTGAGTTTCATCTTCATGTCCTTGCGCAGCTCGATCTCGTCGTCTTTCATTTGGATGATCTTGTCTTTGACAGCCAGTTCACCTTGGTGCTTTTCGCTGAGGGTTTTCTCCAGCAGTTGGCGTTCCATGTCGGCTTTGCCTACTTCGTTCTTGAGTTCGTTGATGGCGGTTTCGAGCGGCGATTTGGCTTCGGCAACAGCGAGCTTTACAGCCATGTCCTTGGCGTCTTGCGCGGCTTTTAACTCCGTTTTGAGGCGCTGAATTTGCTGATTTTTATCGGCGAATTCCTTGTCCTTTTCTTGGGTGACCACCGACTTGGCCAGCTCCACTTCCTTGACGTGTACAGCGTCACGTTCCGCCAGACGACGTTGAAGGTCGGCTTCAAACTCGGCGCTTCGCACCTGTTGGACGATGGAGGCGTAGCCAGCACCCTCCAGTTCGAAGTTTTGCTTGCAGTGGGGGCACTCGATGCTGTTCATGCCGGGCCATGGCCGTTGAGCCTACATAAACACGACAACCACCAACCTCGGTTGTGTGGTGGGGGCGAATCTTCGTGTGCTCGCGTTTTAAGTCACCCGAGCTCCTCACACCACCGTGCGTCCGACCTTGGCCTGTCTGCTGGTGGTGCTGGCGTCCCTCGTCGGCCCCGGCTGTCTTCAGGTTGAGGAGCAACCGTTCCTGAGGGTGGTGTTCGAATCCACCAACGGAACGGTGGTGGAGACCTTCCAGGACGGTGAACTGGTCGAGCGTCAGCCGGCCGTGCTCACCTTCGATTTCAGTCAAACCCTCGAGCAAGCCGACGTTGTTGCGTATGGCGTGGAGGTTGAGGACAGCACCGTTGGAGTGGATGTGGAAGATGGCGGAGAGGGTTTGTTGGAAGTGACGTTTGGGCATCACGGCATGCACGAAGTGGTGTTGTACGCCGATGTCGGCGGTGACCGATTGACGAAGGAGGTGATCGTTCGTATTGAATTGGTGATGCATTGGACCGAAAACGGGACCAACGACCCGCTGCCTGCGATTGTTCAGATGATGCCACGAAACGGAGGGTCGCCTCCCGTTGCGCTGAACGTTGAATCAACCGTTGAGAACCCTGCCCTGATCGACAACCTCGGTGGTGGGCAAGAGGTTGAGGTTCGATGGTCACTGGAGGACGAAACCCACGGGGTGTGCCAAACCAACCGAGCCACGGTGCAGGACAACGACGCCGTGACCTGGCGGACCGCTCATTTCAGTTCACCCGAATCGCACGAACTCCGTGTGGCGTATGAGGCCGGTCAAGATGCGGTGAACGTGCATCATCGAATCGAGGTGTTGCACGAGGCGGTCGAAACCGCCCCTTCCGGTCAGCAACAACCGTCTTGACGCAGCGGTGCCACGACGAAGGTGACCTTATCCACATCGGGCGTGCCTTGCAACGTCTCGACCGTTGTGCGAAAACCGGCAGCTGTGCCCTTGGCGTGAATGATGTCAACGCAGGTGTGGCTGTGGGTCAGGCAGCTGTGGTTGTAGGCGTTGATTTCAATGTGGTCGGAGTGTCGAACCTCCAACAATTTGGGCTCTGCGGTGTGTTGGTAGTACACCACCATGTGGCCCTCCACCACGCGGTCGTCGTCCATGGTGGCGAGGTCACCTCGCTGTTGGAGATCGGCGAACACTGCGGCAGCATCACGCAAGAATCGACTCCGGTTCTTGTAGCCCGAAACGCGCATCAAGTCGTTCAACCCCGCTGCAAACTCCTCGTCCACGCTGAAGGAGATGATTTTGCTCATGGGGGTTCATGATTGACCCGGCCATTTAATTGTATGCTCGGAATAATAATTAGTTGGAGTTATATATCAATCCGCCAACGCAAGAGCATGATGCGACCTTCGTCACGCGCCATGCTTGCAAGCCTGCTGTTGATTCTCTCGAGCCTCGCTGGATGCGTGGGAACCGAAGACCTCGAAGGCGATGGACCCACCGAATCCCTCGGCACCGTGGTTGTTTCAACCTACCACGTTGAGCAACTGGTGACGGCCGTCGGCGGCGGTTTGGTGGACGTTGAATTGATTTCCACCGGTAACATCCCCGTTCACGATTACACCCCCACCGCTCAAGACCTCATTCGGCTTGGTGAAGCGGACCTGTTCCTGTACCACGGCCTCGGCCTCGAACCCTGGGTCAACGCCACCCTGGAGAGCATGGGCGACGATGCCCCCGCTGCCGCAATGACCCACGCCATGCCATCGGGTCAGTCCTCCCTGGATTACGAGACCATCCTCATTGACCAACTCTGTGACAGTTTGAACGGGGCCATGGAAACCGTGGACCTGACCGAGGAGGAAGATGACGCGCCCGAGTTTGATGGCGACAACGCCGCTTACACGTTGGAACTCCCACACCATGACGAAGAGGGTCACGACATGGACGACCATGACGAGGACGACCACGACGAGGACGACCACGATGAGGAACACCATGACGAAGAAGGCGAGCATGACGAGCACGATGAGCACGACCATCTCGAAGCCGAGGAAACCCTCGATGCTTCCTCGACCTGCCCAACGGGCACCGTCATCAACCTCTACCACTTCGAACCCGGTCACTATGTGCTCGAGTTTGAGGCCGAGGACATGGAAATGTTCAACGTCGCCATCGCCATGATGGGTGGGGCTCACAACCACGCTCACGACCATGACGAGGACGACCACGACGAGGACGACCACGACGAGGACGACCACGACGAGGACGATCATGACGAGGACGACCACGATGAAGACG
>WTJK01000047.1:4994-8731 GCA_011524855.1 Methanobacteriota archaeon
CATGACGAGGAGGGCGCTCATGACGAGGACGACGATGAGGAAGGCGACCACGACGAGGAGGGCCATGATGAGGAAGGGCACGACGAAGCCCTGGCGTACGACCCCCACAGCTGGCTGGACCCGCTCGCCTTCAAGGCGCAAGTGGGCCGCGTTGCCGACCTGCTCTCCACGTCCTTCCCCGATGGCGCCGATACCTTTGCTGCGAACGCAGCGGTGTACGTCGCGGCCCTTGAAGCGGTGGACGACGAGTTCGAGGCTGCCTTTGGCGACAACGGCACCTGTGAAGTTACCCCGGTGGCCTCCAACCACAACGCCTACGCGTACTTGAGCGCCCGCTACGGCCTGGAATTCGTCACGGTGCACGGTCTTGACCCGGAAGGCGAACCAACGGCCGAGGACATCGCTGAGGTCGTGGCCGCCATCAACGAGGACAACATCACGGTGATCTTCATCGAAGAATACACCGACGCCGATGCCGTTCAGAGCATTGTCGAGCAAACCGGTGTCACGCCGTTAACGCTCTACACGATGGAATTGCCTCCAATGAACAGCGACGACACGTACGCCAGCTTGATGCAATCAAACCTGATGAACCTGAAGACCGGTCTCGGTTGTCAGTGAAGCACACGCTGCAGAGCGCGGGTTTCAAAGGTAAAACGGCGAGGTGGCCTCATGGCGACAGCGTTGTCAGCCAGTTCGACGCCTCCGTTGTTGGAGGTGGACAACATCACCGTCCATCGGGGTGGTGTGCCCGTCGTTCGTAATGTTTCGCTGAGCGTCCAGCAGGGCGAATTCGTCGGGATTGTCGGACCAAACGGTGGTGGCAAGTCCACGCTCCTCCAGTCCATTTTGGGGCTGCTGGCATGCCACCAAGGCACGGTGCGCACCATGGGGCATGCACCGCTGTCCTCACCCGTGCGCGGCCGCGTGGCTTGGGTCTCGCAGGCCGCAGCCAACCTGCCGAGCAATGTTCGATTGACGGTGCGTGAACTGGTCCGGTTGGGATTGTCCAATCACCGGACATGGTTTCGACCGTTCAACCGAGATGTTCAGGAGGTTGACGGCGCCATTGAACTGGTCGGACTGACGGAGGTCGCTGACCGCGACGTGAGCCATTTGTCCGGTGGTCAACGGCAACGGGCCGTCATCGCCCGGGCACTGGTAACGAAAGCCGAAGTGCTCCTGTTGGACGAGCCCCTGGTGGGCATGGACCGTGCATCGCGAAATTCGTTGCTGCGCCTTCTTGATGGATTCTGTCACGACGAGAACAAAACGATCGTCATGGTGTCGCACGACCTCGCCGCCATTCGTCAATCGGCTCACCGCATCATCTACCTCGAACAAACGGTTCGCTTTGACGGGCCCTCCTCCGAGTTCCCAAGCCTTGAGGCGCTGGCAGAACTTCGGGGCATCGAAGACGTGCACGATGGCCATCACCATGACCACGGTGAAGCACACTGCAACCACGACCACGGACCATCGTCCGTGACCGTCGGCATCCAGGAGGCGGAATGATGGGGTTGGGAACAGCGCTCCTTGACATCGTCGCCCCGCTGTTTGAGTTCATCGGGCCGATGATGCCGGGTGAGACCTTCCCGTACCTGTTCACCCTCGAACTGTTCCAACGGTCGGTGTTGGCCGCCTTGGTCGTCACCGTGGTTGCGGGCTTCTTGGGCTGCTTTTTGCTGATGCGAAACCTGGCGCTCATCGGAGACGGGCTGGCACACGTGTCGTTCGGTGGCGTGGCCCTGGGCGTGGTGCTGGCGTCCACCGCCCCGCTGTGGTACGCCCTGCTGTTTAGCGTGGTCGCTTCGGTGTTGATCAACGAGCTGCAAGAACGTGAATTGGTCACGGGCGATACGGCCATCGCCGTGTTTTTGACCGGCATGCTGGCGTTTGGTTTGGTGATCCTTCGCGTCATGGGCGGAGGCGTCACGGCCGACATCGAAGGTTACCTTTGGGGCAGCCTGTTGCTGGTGGACGAGGCCAGCCTTGACCTTATCGTGACCATCTGTCTCGTGTCCATGGTGCTTCTCTGGTTCATCCGTGACGCCCTGCTGGCGACGTCGGTGGACCCCATCGCTGCCCGGGTCCAAGGTGTGCCGGTCCGAGGGCTCGGTATCCTGTTCAGCATCATTGTGGCCGCGGTGGTGGTCAGCATGGTTCAACTGGTCGGGGCTCTCTTGGTGACAGCCCTGCTCGTCTCGCCGGCCGCGACCGGGCAACTCCTTGGCCGCAGCTTCCGTTCCTGTCTTCTGTGGACCCAAGCGGTCGGCTTGACGTGCCTGATGTTGGGTTTGTACTTCTCCTCCGAGATGGGCACGGGTTCAGGTTCGATGATCGCGTTGGTCGCCGCCATCGTCTTTGCAACGGTGGGCGTAGGCAAAACCGTCCAAGCAGCGGTGCTCAACCCCAAACGCAACCTCAACTGAGACGTGGGTGCCATGGTTTGGGCCACGAACGGTCCGTTCAACGACGGTGATCCTCAAGCAACCTGAAATTCATTGTTCGTCAGGGCGGAGCCAAGCGGTCAGGATGTCCAGGTGGTCGCCTGCAAAGGTGAGCGTGCCGTCAAACACGGTTTGGATGGGCCAGAACCTTGCATCGGCGGCGTCATCCCCCGCCGTGGGCGTTTGGTCCTCGGTCACCTCAATCGCATACACGACCGACACGATGTGCTTTCTCGGGTCTCGGTCGGGGTCACCCATGACCATGAGCAAAGTCGGGTCGGTGCCCACGAGCCCGGTTTCTTCTGCGAGTTCACGAAGCGCTGCGTCCTTGGGGTCTTCGCCGGCGTCCACGAAACCGCCGGGCAAGGCCCACGCACCAGCCATGGGTGGATGCTTTCGTTGAATGAGGAGCACGCTGTTGCCGCGACGGACGGCTGAGTCGGCGGCGAGGGAGGGGTTGAGCCAACCCTGGCACGCATCGCAGGTCACCATCAGGCACCGAACCTCCGGCCGCGGTCCTGGTAGGTTCGAATGGCTTTGAGCAGGTCCTTTTTCGAGAACGAGGGCCAAAACACATCGGTGAAGTACAGTTCAGAATACGCCATTTGCCACAGCAGAAAGTTCGAAATCCGTTCCTCACCGCTCGTTCGGATCACCAAATCGGGGTCGGGCATGTCGGCGGTGTAGAGACGGTTGGAGACGAGTTGTTCGTCGATGTCGTCCATGTTCAGATCGCCGTTGGCGTGGTCCCGAGCGATGGATTGAATGGCGTTGATCATCTCTTCTCGACTTCCATAGGCCAGGCAGACGGTGAACACGAAATCATCGTAATCCGCCGTTTTCGCTTCGGCATAATCGATGGCGTCGTTGACCCGTGGCGGGAGCAATTCACGCCGGCCGATGATGTGGACGCGCACCCGGTTGTCGTGGATGCGCGGGTCGTCGGCGATGTCCTTGAGGCCCTCCACGTAGAGGTCGAACAGCACGTCGAGTTCTTCGGTTGGACGGTTCAGATTCTCGGTGGAGAGGGCGTACACGGTGAACCAGGGGATGTTGATTTCAAGCACCCAGTCCAGCACGCGCTCGAGTTTTTCTTTTCCAATGCGATGGCCGATGCCAGCAGCCAAGTTGGACTTCCACGCAAAACGACGGTTGCCGTCCATGATGATGGCGAGGTGGTTGACTTTCAGGGGATGTTCGTGCACCTCGCGCAGGAGTTTCGCCTCGAGCGCCTGCCCGAGCACGTCGCCCATGCGTTCCGAGATGCCCACGGTCCTCCCCAGCGCT
>WTJK01000047.1:8831-12719 GCA_011524855.1 Methanobacteriota archaeon
CCACGCGACCTGGTGGTCGGAAAAAGCGGACCAAGCCTGGGGCGAATGGCCGGCTTCGGTGAGCACCGTTGAGGTCGTGGCGCACCACCGCTGGGGCGTCGAAGTCCATCTCGACGATCACCTCACCGCTCACGTGTACCCGTTTCAAACCGGTCACGAGGTGTCCACTCTCGCCCTGCACGAGGCGTGGCGCACGGCGCTGGAAAGCACCGAATTGCTCCTTCCGATTGGTGGCCTGAAGAACGACCGCGGCGATCGGGTTGCCCTCTTTCCCCGCCACCGCATGTCCTCCACTGAATCCGAGGCCAGCACCTCGTCTCCCCCGACCCTCTCAGCTCGCTTGGGGCGTCTCCATGCAGCTCTGGCTTCCCATGCCACACCCAACGCTGAGCGACGGTGGAACGAGCGGCTCAAGGCCATCGAAGACCGATTGAAGACCCACACGCTGTGGCGAGCACCCCACACCAGCGCGGTCGTGGGGCTCCCTCCGGTCCACCCCGGCTTCGTGCACACCGACGACGGTGCCTCGGCGTTGGTGCCCCTGCCCCGACCGTTGGTGGACCACCTGCTGTGTCAGCCCCAACGGCGACCGGGCCTTGCCAACGCAGCCGCGTTGGAGCAGGAACTGGCCCTGCTGGATCGATTTGCGGACCTGAGCGAACGGGAAGCGTTCTATGCGGCCTGGGCTGCAGAAGCACCTTCTGCGTGGTCATCGAGTTCGGCTTGGTCGTCGGCGAACGGGGGGGTGTGGATTTGGCGTTACGAGGCCATGTTGTTGCTGCTGGCTGAGGCACGGGCCTTCGGACTGGACGACCGTGGCCGACGGTGCGAGGCGTGGTTGCGCGACGTGTCGAGGATTCAAGCCCGATTGGGTGAGTTACGTACCGTATTAGCTGTGCGCAAAGGCACCATGTGGTCGGCGTTGGCCGCCGGTGCATGGTCGGTGGGCGGTGCGGGGGCATGGCCGCTGACCGCGGTGTTGGCCGCCGTTTCCTTGTTGGCCCACGGTGCGTACCGGCAACGGTTGCCAGCGCCCATCTGAGCAACGGTCGGCAGGCTGCTGGTCGGGCATTCGCCTCAGCGCTGCTGTCGAACCCGTCCATCGTAGAACTGCAGGCCGAGGTCCTCGGCGATGTTCTTCAGCTCAAGGATAAATTCGGCCCGAGCAATGCGTTCCTCGACACCGCTGGTGAGGTCCCAGTAGAGGTTGAGGTCGACGTCCAGCGATGTGGCTGAAATCATGCTGACCTGGCAGTACGATGCATCTTCTTTCAGCGTCTTGCTGTTCGCCTCGATGGCAGCGAGCACGCGCTGACAGAAGGCGTCCACGGCGTCGCTGTCGGAGTTGATGTCGAGGTGCATCTGGGTTTGCCAGCGTCGCCACCGACGCTTGCCCCAGTTTTCGACCGGCGTGTTGACGAGGTTGGCGTTCGGCATGGTGATGATGGTGTCGGCCGAGGTGCGAATCAGGGTCGTTCGCAGGTTAATTTCGATAACTTCGCCTTCGCTGCCACCGACCACGATCCAGTCGCCGACCTTGAACGGGCGGTCCAACAGGACCGTAATGGCCCCGAAGAAGTTCGAGATGGAGTCTTTGGCTGCCAAGGCCAGGGCGAAGCCGGAGATGCCGAGACCGGCGATGAGGGACGTGAGGTCCAGGCCCATCGAGTCGGCAACGAACACGGCACCGATGAAGACGATGATGAAGCGAAGGGTGCTTTGCAGAGCGGAAATCAGCGTTTTTTCGGTGCCGTCCATCTTGTCGTCGTCGTCGAACAGCATGACGATGTCCTGAACGATGTCGACCAGTCGGATGGCCCACATGACGACCGCGATGGCGACGACGAACTGCAGCGCTCCGGGCAGGACGGTCGCCACCAAATCGGGCATCATGACCGGCGTACCCTCGAGGGCACGGTCGTCGATCAGCAAGGTGAGCAACCACCACGCCACGCCGGCACCCGCCGCCACGCCGAGGGATTTGTCGGAATCTCGCACGGTTTTGTTGGTGATGGACTCCACCCGAATCAAGCGGCGCAGGAGAGCGGGTGAGAACCTCATCGTCAGGGCGCGGACCACGACGATGACGACCCCTAAGCCGAGCAGAGCAAGCAGGGTGTAGAGGTTGAATCCCGCCACGGTGTTGAGGAGCGTTGAGCCTTCCTCAGGCGTCCACAAGTTGCTCATGGCTTTGCGAGGGGCGGCGACGGTATGATTGTTGTTGGAATTCTTTCCCTGAAACGGGGGCTGTCCTGCGTTCACGCCCCAAGCGCACGAACGCTTCAAGAGGTGAAGCGGCGTCGGTCGGTGCGATAGCATGACGTCAGCCGCGACCGTTGCACCAAGCCATCGTCCCCCTCGCCCCTCGCTGGGCTTTCTCATTGCCCTTCCGTTGCTGCTGTCCTTGGCCAGCCCGGTCGCGGGCAGCGTCTATGTTCAGGAGCCCGCTTCCGGCGATGCTCCCGAGGACATCTGGTCGGACGATTACATCAACATGATTTTCCCGTGGGCCTCGGAAGGTGAGCGCATCCTTCAGTTCAAGGAATACCACACCTACGAGACCATGAAGTTGCGCATGCAACGACTGGCTGAAGAAAATCCCGACATTTTTGAGTTCCACGAAGGCTTGAACGGTGGGGTCAACGCACGTGGCGAAACCACGACGTCCAACGCCTACGAAGGCTGGTACTACGGTCACGCTTCGCCGTGGTTGAAGATCACCGGTGATGTGGAAGGCGGCGAATACAACGAATTCGTCGGTGACAACGGCAACTACGCGGACCGCCACGACGTGCTCATCGTCGGTAACCACCACGCCCGTGAGTGGATGTCCTACCAAGTGCCCATGATGCAAATTGAAGTGATCGCGTTCTCGTACGACAACATCGGCTACGACAACGACGGCGACGGCCGCGTGGACGAAGACGGCTGGGGCGACGACAACGGCGACGGTATCCTCGACGACGATGGCGATTGCTTGGCCCTCGATGCCTCGTTCCAGGATTCCAACGGTGACGGAACCGCCTGTGGACCGGGCGACCTTGGTGTTGACGAGGATTACAGCGAGCAGTGGATCACCGACCTGGTCGACAGCCGTGAGCTCTACATCGTCCCCATGCTGAACACCGACGGCAACATCTACGACCGCGAGGTCTTCTGTCCCGCTCCTGCTTGGGAGTCCTGCCCCTCCGGCGGATGGCGAAAGAACCTCCGTGACAACACGTTCACCGGGGTCACGCCGCTGCCCGACCTGAACGAAGAGGTGGACGAGGACTGCGACGGTGTGGACCTCAACCGCAACTACCAGTTCGAATGGGGCGCGCCGCTCGGCGCCACCGGCCCCCTTGTCCCCGGAACCTGCACACCCGCCGAAGACGAGCGGGCTGGTATTTCCAACAACGACGTGTACAACGGGCCGGTTGACGACCGTGACAACGACGGCGACGGTCAAATCAACGAAGACCACGTCGACGGCAAGGACGACGACGCCGACGGTGTGACCGACGAAGATTGGTGGGGCGGCAACTCCGAGCCCGAGACCAAATTCATCCAAGACCTGACCGAAATGAACGACGACTCCGGTGACGGGGCCAGTGAATTCCGAGCCACCTTGACGCACCACTCCTTCTCCGAACTGATCCTCTACCCGTGGGGTCACTGCGCCGACTGTCAAACGCCCGATCACGACCAGCTCATCTACCACGGCGACCAGTTGGCAGAGATGACCCAGTACACCAACATGCAATCCTCCGGGTTGTACCCCACCTCCGGTGACTTTTGTGACTGGCACTACGGTGTGCACGGCTCGTACTGTTACACTTCCGAGATTGGAACGGCGTTCCACCAGCACGAGGACGACATCGACCACATCGCTGTGCGCAACCTCGG
>WTJK01000039.1 GCA_011524855.1 Methanobacteriota archaeon
GTGGTGGTGTTGATGAAAGACGGTCCGATATGCACGTAGGAATTGTTGGTGGCCTTTGTGTCCTCAGGGCTGTATTCGATGGGGCCCGGGACCTCATCCACCACGGTCACCGTGATGTTGGTCGCCGTGGAACCTCCGGAGTTGTTGGCCCACACCATGTACGTCTGGGTACCGCTGGTCAATTCATCGGGCGTCCCCCAAATCGTGCCGTTGCTCAAACCAAAGTTGAGGCCCACAATCCCCTCGCCGCTGATCCACCATTCCGTTATCGCACCACCCGACACCGAGGGAACGTTGGGCGTCATCGTTTGACCGATGGTCAACACGATGTCGCTGGGTGAATAGGAGAGGGAACTCGGCGGTGTGGCCAGCACGCCCATGGAGAAGGTGGTGAAGCCTGAGCCGCCAGAATTCGTAGCCGTGACGGTGTAGTTGACGAACGTGACCGACAGCGCTGTCGGGGTCCCGTTGATGCGGCCCGTCGAGGTGCTGAACGTCAGACCGGCGGGGAGGGACGGATCGATGGACCACGAGGTCACGGTACCACCCTCCGTGGTCGGCGGAGCGATGTTCACGGGTGTGCCGACTGTAAGCGTAAGGCTGGAGTTGGCGTACGTGAGGTTGGTCGGTTGGACGTCGTTCACCGTGAGGTTGAACGTAAAGGACACCGAACCCGCCGTGTTGTTGGCCCAAACCGTGTGCTGGACGGAGGTGGTTTGGAGCACGGAAGGTGTTCCGCCGATGGCTCCGGTGTCGGTCATGAAGGAGAGACCGTTCGGCAGACCGGGTGAAATCGTCCACGACGAAGGCGAACCGCCGGTGACGACAGGGTTCACCATCGACATCGAGGTGCCTTTGGTCAGGGTGAGGTTCACAAAGCTGTACTGAAGGCTGGTCGGTGGGTCCACCACCTCGATGGTGACGGTCGTGGAGGAAGCCCCCGCGCTGTTGTTGGCCCAAATCGTAAACGTCGTCGGGTCCGTGGTGGCATTGGGTGAACCCCAGATGGTTCCGTTGTTGTACCCAAAGAAGAACCCGCCCAGTGGCGAGCCGCTGATCCACCACGAGGTGACTTCACCCCCTGTGTTGACCGGTTGAATCGGTGTGAAGGTTGTGTTGTTCGCCAGCACGTAGGTCGAAGCGGGGTAGGTGACGGAAGGGGCATTCAGACCCACGGAAAGCTGAATCTGCCCGCTGTAGGACGTGCTTGAGCGGTTGGCCCACAGCGTGTACGCTGCGGGGGAGGCGGGTGTCGTGGGCGTCCCCGTGATGGAGCAATTCCCTTGATTCAAGCTCAAACCGGCAGGAAGCGTAGGAACGACGGAGCACGATGCCCCGCTCACCTGAGCCGTGCCGGCACCACCGAACGTCCACGTCCAGGTCAACGCAGGACTCAGCGTGGTGTTACGGGTGAGTTGGAGCGTTGAGGAGCTTGGAGTCATGGTCCAGTTGACGGCCAGCACGAGCGTGGTGGTCGCCGAACCACCGGTGTTGTTGGCCCACACGGTGTGGGTGGAGTTGCTGGTGACCCCCGTGGGCTCGCCCCACAGGCTCCCGTTGGTGGTACCAAACGACAGACCGGTGGGCAATGGAGGAGAAATCGCCCATCCTGTGGGCGTTCCTCCGGTCACCGTTGGCGTCACGGTCGCGAGCGGACGGTCGTTGACAACCTCGATGGGCGTTGCGTACGACACGCTGGCGATTTGGTCGTTCACGATGATGCTGAACTGGGCCGTGCCATAGCCACCGTCGTTGCTGCCGTTCGCCGTGTACGTGGTGTTCGAACTCACGACACTCGGCGTTCCCGACAGGACGCATGACGAACTGAGCACGAGGCCCGAAGGAAGGGCGGGGTCAACCGAACAGGCCTCGATTTCACCGCCCGCGTTGGAGGGGTAAATGCTGGCGATGGCCGTGCCTTTGGTGAATTGCAGGTTGCTGTAGCCCGCATACACAAAGTTGGGTGGCAGCGGCAGCACCGTGAGGGAGAAGGTGGTGGTGTACGACCCGGCTGAATTGTTGGCCCGGACGGTGTAATTCGTGGCGGATTGAGCCCACATCGGTGTGCCCCAAACCGTGCCGTTCGAGGTGCCAAAACTCAACCCACTGGGCAGGTTGCCCACCAGCTCAAAATCCGTGGTCAACGACCCGTTGGTCACGTTGATGGGGCCGGACGAGAACGTTTGGGCTTGGTTCGCCGTCATCGTGGCTGAAGCGTAAGCCATGGACGTGGTGTTCTGGTACGGACCTCGTGTGGCGTTGTGAAGTGCCAGCACGCCAGAAGAAGAGAGTGCACCGGCGATGAGGGTTGTCGTCCCGATTTGACCAAGGAAGGCCTGAGCGTACTCACCGCCGTTGTAGGAGCCGATGTAGATGTCGTTGGCGACGTTCCGAAGCGGGCCGCTGTTGGTCAGGCTCGCCTGACTGACCTGTTGCCCGTCGATGTACATCGTGAGCGTCGACCCAATGTCGGCCACAAGCGTGGCGTGGTACCACCGATTAGCCGACATGAGGGTGTCACCGGTCCATGCCGCCGAGGCGTTGGTGGTGGTGCCGATCGTGCCGTAAAGGGCACCGTTGTACTTCATGCGGATGGCCCAGCCAATGTCCGATGCGGTCCCGCCGTTGTCGTAGGTACCGACAAGGGTGCTGCCCTTGAGCGTCGAGGCGTTGAACCAGGCCGAGACGGTCCAGCCGTCGGTGTCAACCGAAGCGTAACGGATGATCACGACACCGGACCCGCCGTCGCCGCCGGGTTTGTGATTGGTGTTGCCACCACCGCCGCCGCCACCGCCGCGATGGGCCGTGCCGTCCGTGGCTGCATAGTTCCGGCCACCGTTTCCTGCGCCTGCACCACCGGAACCGGCACCGTTCCATGAACCGCCGCCGCCACCCGAACCGTACGTGACGCTTGAACCGGTAATGGAGCTTGAAACACCGGCGCCACCGTCGGCTCCGGTTTGATACGAGGAGACGGAGGAGCCGTTGGCACCTGCACCCCCTCCACCTGCACCTGCATTGGTCCCCCCGTCCCCGCCGTTGGTCGCAC
>WTJK01000064.1 GCA_011524855.1 Methanobacteriota archaeon
CATCGGTTCTTGCGTAGGATTCGAACGGCTTTGAGGCAAGGAACGACATGAAATCTCCCAAGGAGAGGAACGAGCAAAGCATGGTCAAGGTCCGGTCAAGATTCGTAGAGGCTTCATCCAGTTCAGGCGGTTCGGTCAACGTCTGGGCTTTCACCATGGTCAGCAGTGGCGTCCCGTCCATGCCTTACGGTTTGGGGCCGGGCGTTTGAAGCTTGACCTTATTGAGAATGATACTCATTTTAATATACCACCAACACAGCGGTGAACTCATGAAAAACTACGGCGATGAATCAAAGTGCCCCGTGATGCACGGCGGCGGAATGACCCACTCCACTTCAGACATGCGAAGCAACCAGGATTGGTGGCCAAAAAACCTCAACCTCAACATCCTCCACCAGCACGACACCAAGTCAAACCCCATGGACCCCGACTTCGACTATGCTGAGGCGTTCAAGGGCCTCGACTACGAGGGCCTCAAGAAAGACCTCCACGCATTGATGACCGACAGTCAAGACTGGTGGCCAGCCGATTACGGGCACTACGGACCCTTCTTCATTCGCATGACCTGGCACGCTGCCGGAACCTACCGAACCGGCGATGGGCGCGGCGGTGGCGGTACCGGCGCACAGCGATTTGCTCCACTCAACAGCTGGCCTGACAACGGCAACCTCGACAAAGCGCGCCGCCTCCTTTGGCCCATCAAGCAAAAGTACGGCAACGCCATCAGTTGGGCCGATTTGCTGATCCTCACCGGTCAAATCGCTATCGAATCCATGGGCGGACCCGTTCTTGGCTTCGGCGGCGGCCGACCCGACATTTGGCACCCCGAGGATGACATCTACTGGGGCAGCGAAGACGAATGGCTCGGCGATGACCGCTACGGCGACACTCGCCAAGACCTTGAGAACCCGCTCGCAGCCGTGCAGATGGGGCTCATTTACGTGAACCCACAAGGGCCCAACGCCAACCCCGACCCGCTCCTCAGCGCCCAAGACATTCGTGAAACCTTCAAGCGCATGGCCATGAACGACGAGGAAACCGTGGCGTTGACCGCAGGTGGCCACACCTTTGGAAAGGCGCACGGTGCTGGACCAGAAGACCACAAGGGGCCTGAGCCCGAAGGCGCACCGCTCGAAGAACAGGGACTTGGTTGGATCAGCGACTACGGCTCAGGTGCGGGTCGAGACACCATCACCAGCGGCATCGAAGGTGCTTGGACCGCCAACCCCACCCAGTGGGACAACGGCTACTTCGACATGCTGTTCAAGTACGACGAGACATGGACGCTCACGAAGAGCCCCGCCGGCGCCCATCAGTGGACGCCTTCCAACCAGGAAGAGGCCGACATGGCTCCCGACGCTGAAGACCCGTCCATCAAGGTCCCCACCATGATGACGACCGCTGACATGGCCATGATTCGTGACCCCGAATACCGCAAGATCTCCAAGCACTTCCACGAGAACCCGGAGGCCTTCGCTGACGCCTTCCAGCGTGCCTGGTTCAAGCTCCTCCACCGAGACATGGGTCCCAAAGCCCGTTACCTCGGTCCCGATGTGCCCGATGAGGACTTCATCTGGCAGGACCCCGTGCCCGCCGGAAGCACAACTTACGACGTGAGCGCACTGAAGGACGCCATCAAGGCCAGCGGCCTCACCATCGCTGAGATGGTTGAGACAGCATGGGCCAGCGCTTCGACGTTCCGTGGTTCGGACAACCGTGGCGGCGCCAACGGCGCACGCATCCGCCTTGCACCGCAGAAGGACTGGGAGGGCAACAAGCCCGCCCAACTTTCCAAGGTTCTCGGCGTGCTCGAACCCCTCGCAGCGGCGCACGGCGCCAGCGTGGCGGACACCATCGTCCTCGCAGGCTGTGCAGCCATCGAGATGGCCGGCGGCGTTGACGTTCCGTTCTCACCCGGTCGTGGTGACGCCACGGAAGAGCACACGGACGCGGCTTCCTTTGCGTACTTGGAACCCGTTTCCTGCGGCTTCCGCAACTACCTGAAGAAGAACTACGCCGTCATGCCCGAAGAAATGATGCTGGACAAAGCCCAACTCCTCGGCCTTTCCGCTCCAGAAATGACCGTCCTCGTCGGTGGCCTTCGAGCCCTTGGTGTGAGTTCGGACGAGCGCGGGCTTTGGACCGACGCCTCCACCCTCGACAACGGCTTCTTCACCACCTTGCTCGACATGAACGTCGCATGGACGCCCACCGGCAGCAATTCCTACCAAGCCAAGGACCGTGCCACCGGTGCTGACGTGCGAACGGCATCCCGCTACGATCTGGTGTTCGGCAGCAACTCCCAACTGCGAGCAATCGCGGAGGTGTACGCACAAGACGACAACCAGGACAAGTTCAAGGCCGATTTCGTCGCTGCATGGACGAAGGTCATGAACGCTGACCGGTTTGACCTTGCTTGAACCCCTACCACGAGGAGCCGTCATGTGCGAAGACCCACCCATCGCCCGCCGAGCCACCTGGCAAAAGGTGGCCGTTCGGGACGAGGTGCTGAACCGCCACGATCACCCGACAGCAGCCGAGGTCCACACCTCACTGCGGTCGACCGGCATCGGCTTGGCCACCGTGTACCGCCATCTGGCCGGTCTGGTGGAGGAAGGCACCGTCCGTGCCGTGGAACACGATGGCGAAACGCGTTACGACTGCAACACGGGGCCGCACGCCCACGCCGCCTGCACACGGTGCGGGGAACTCTGGGACGTGCCGTTGCCTGCAACCCTCGCCAAGAACGGTGTTGAGCGCATGTCGGTGCTGGACGAGGTCCACCTGACCTACGCTGGCGTCTGCAGCGCCTGTGACTGATCACCACGGCAGGAGCGTGCCGTCGAACGAGCGGTACACGCCGCTGGTTGCCACCGTGAGCTCGTCGATGCGAGCGAGCATGCCTGCGACGCTGTCCACAGCGTTTACCGGTGCGTGAGGGCCGCCCATGTCGGTTTGCACCCAGCCAGGGTGGAGCAACACGGTGGCCACACCGCGTT
>WTJK01000057.1 GCA_011524855.1 Methanobacteriota archaeon
ATGGTGCAGGGGGTGGGATACGAACCCACGAACCCATACGGGACCGGATCTTAAGCCCGGCGCCTTTGACCACCTCAGCCACCCCTGCTTCAGACGGGAGACCGAACCGCAGTTGATGAAGGCTCCCTACTCCACGATGGACCAGCCACCGTCCACATGAAGCACGTGACCGGTTATGGTGGGGTGCTGGAGGAGGTGGTCGATGGCAGCAGCGATGTCGCTGGCTTGTCCCGAGCGCTGCAGCGGAACCTTTTCCACCACCGAGGCAAAGTGCTCAGCCTCCCAATCAGCGGCCATGATGGCTCCGGGAGCCACGCAGTTGACCCGAACTTCGGGGGCCAATTCCCCTGCCAGGTTGAGCATCAATTGGCGGAGGCCCGCTTTGGTGGAGGTGTAGTGCGCCAGACCGTCCCACACGCGCCCCCATGAGGTGTCGACCATGCCAACGACCGAACCGTTTCGTTGCTTGAGCGCCTGAAGGCAACCTTGGGTGAGCAGATAGGGCGCATCCATGTGAAGCCGAGTCAGTTGACGGAAGGCATCCAGTGATGTCTCGGCAAAGTTCGATGGACTATAGAACGAGGCATTGTGAACCAATCCGTACAGGCCGTGATCGGTCACGAGCGGGTGGTTGGCCACCTCCGTGACGAGACGCTCCAGCGCGTCGTCATCCGTGAGGTCCGCCACCAGCACTTCACCGGACCCCGCTGCACCCTCAGCTTTGGCTTGAGCGAGCAACCCTTCGGCCTCGGCAATGGATGAACGGACGTGAAGCAGCACGTGGCACCCTTGGTTGATGAGGCGGCGCGCCGTGGCCGCACCCAGGCGTTGCCCAGCCCCTGTGATCAGCACCACGTTCACCGTCATAGCACAATAGACGGCCGGTTGGGTCATGAAGCCTCGTATCCATGCCGGTCATCAACCACCGAGCTTCTTCCACGCTGTCGAAGACGGAGGATGCCTTCACCGAATCACCCAACCACACACCTTTTTGTCGGAAGGACGGGAGCGTGAACCGAGGGGGAGAGAAGATGGTCGAACGCACGCTCCCCATGGCCAGCAACCCGCAACCCGCAACCCGGTCTCGTCGGCTGCCGGATTGGTTCCGAACCTCCTTGCCCAACGGCCAGCAGCAAGCGGTGTTTCAAGCCACCAAAGAAGCGGTCAAGGACAATCGGCTGCACACGGTGTGCGAAGAAGCCCGCTGCCCCAACATCCATGACTGTTGGGCGTCAGGGGATGCGACCTTCATGATCGCCGGCCAGGAGTGCACCCGCGGCTGCCGGTTTTGTGCTGTGGGCACCATCAAGGCACCGCCACCGTTGGACCAAGACGAACCCGAGCACCTCGCTCAGGCCGTGGCCTCCATGAACCTGCGCCATGCGGTGATCACGGTCGTCAACCGAGACGATCTCCCCGACAGCGGTGCGGACCACTACAAGCAATGCCTGGCTGCCGTGCATGCTCGGTCACCCGAGGTCACGCTTGAGCTTCTCTGTTCGGACCTTGCCGGGGACCTTGACGCCCTCGCCCATCTCCTGAAGGACAGTCCGTTGGCCGTTTTTGCCCACAACGTCGAATGCGTCCCTCGGTTGGACCGCACCGTCCGGGATGCTCGAGCCTCCTTTGCACAGTCGATCGCCATTCTGGCTGAGGCCAAGCGGCTACGACCCGACATCGTGACCAAGTCGTCGTTGATGGTGGGCGTCGGAGAAACCGACGAGGAAATCGATGAAGCACTTGAACTTCTCAAACAGGCAGGAGTTGACCTCGTGACCTTGGGGCAATACCTCGCCCCCTCGTCCAAGCACCTCAAGGTGGACCGATTTCCCGAGCCGCACATGTACGACGTGTGGGCCCAGCGTGCCATGGACCTCGGCTTTTCCGGCGTTGCGAGCGGCCCCCTGGTCCGCTCCTCGTTCAAGGCGGGGTTGTTGTTCCGCAAGACCCACGACCCTACCAACGCCGAAACCATGCCAGGAGCGTATGTCCGCGTGGCTGAACGCCAGCCCAAGCCACCGACACCCCTTAAGACGGACGAGCCGTGAGGTGAAACGATGACGGAGCGCAGCACGGCTACAACGACGCCTTACACCATCGGCGTGGCTCCTTTCCGACCGGGAGACGAACCCTCCTTCGGTGGCGCCTTCGAGCAACAGCCCGGGGACCTTACCCGGCCCGACCCTGCCACGTGCTCCGCTCAAGACACGGTGGAGCACGCTGCCGGTTTGATCCGTGTCCTCAACGACGACGACGAGGCGCTGGGCGAATGGAACCCCGAACTGGACGCCGAAACGATGATTCTGGGCCTTGAGTACATGATGCGCCTGCGCATTTTCGATGACCGAATGATGAAAATGCAACGAACGGGCAAGCTCTCGTTCTACATGCGATCCTTTGGTGAAGAAGCCATTGCCATTGCGCAAACCATGGCCCTGGAAGAGCAGGACTGGCTGTTCCCCTCCTACCGCCAACCAGGCGCACAATTCGTTCGAGGGCGTGACATGGTCAGCATGATTTGCCACTGCATCGGCAACACCGAAGACAACGTCCGTGGTCGACAAATGCCGGTTCACTACACCTGGCGACCCGGGCGATTCATCTCGATTTCCTCCCCCGTTGGCACCCAATTCTCTCAAGCCGTTGGCGTTGCCATGGCAAGCGCCTACAAAGGCGAAGATGAAGTGTGCATTTCGTGGTTGGGCGACGGCACGTCCGCCCAAGGCGACTACCACTACGCCCTGAACTTCGCCTCGACGTTCAAACCCCCGGTGATCCTCAACGTGGTCAACAACCAGTGGGCCATCTCAACCCACGTGTCCTTGGCCACCGGTGGACGAACTTTTGCTGAGCGCGGCTTGGCCTACGACATTCCCTCGTTGCGCGTCGACGGAAACGATTTCCTTGCCCTCTACAGCGTAACGCAGTGGGCTCGCCAACGGGCTTCTGCCGGCCACGGTCCCACCCACATCGAGGTCTACACCTACCGTGCGGGTGCACACTCCTCCTCCGACGACCCATCGGCCTATCGCCCACAGGACGAATTCGCCTGTTGGCCCGGTGGCGACCCTGTCAAGCGCCTCAAGGACCACTTGGTGTTCATCGGTGAGTGGGACGAAGAGCGTCACGCAGCGCTCGCCCAGAAAATCGACGCCGAAGTGATGGCGGCTTACAAGGAAGCATGCGAATTCGGCGACCTCGCCTCGGGACCTTATCCCCCCGCATCCACCATCTTCACCGAGGTCTACGAAACCGTTCCGTGGCACATTCAAGAACAACGCGAGGAACTGGGCAAGTGAGGCGATACCATGGCGAAAATGAACATGATTGCAGCCCTCAACTCCGCCCTTGACCTCCAATTGGAGCGCGACCCCAACATCGTCATTTTCGGCGAAGACGTGGGGTACTTTGGCGGTGTCTTCCGCGTCACCGCAGGCCTCCAAAAGAAGTACGGGGAACACCGGGTGTTCGATTCCCCGCTCGCTGAAGGGGGCATTGCCGCCATCGCCATGGGCATGGGTTTGAACGGCCTGCGCCCCGTCGCTGAAATCCAGTTTGCAGACTACATCTTCCCTGCCTACGACCAAATCGTCAACGAAATCGCCAAGCTCCGCCACCGATCGGGCGGTGAATTCACCAGCCCCGTTACCTTCCGAACTCCAGCAGGCGGCGGTATCAAGGGCGGCCACCACCACTCACAATCCCCGGAAGCGCAGTTCACCCACACGCCTGGCCTCAAGGTCGTGTACTGTTCCAACCCCCGGAACGCCAAGGGTCTGCTGACCAGCGCCATCGAGTGCAACGACCCCGTCATCTTCTTTGAGCCAAAGCGGTGCTACCGAGGTCCGTTCTACGGCGACCCCCACAACGTGCCCACTTGGAACAACCATCCGGACGGCGAAGTGCCGGAAGACTACTACGCCATCCCGCTTGAACAAGCTCATGTGGTGCAGGAAGGTACGGCGTGCACGGTGATCGCCTGGGGCGCCATGGTCCACGTCGCCGAACAAGGCATCCGAGATTCGGGCCTTGACTGCGAACTCATCGACCTCCAGACGCTCGTTCCGTGGGACCGTGACACGGTCGTCAATTCGGTCAAGAAAACCGGCCGCTGCGTCATCGTCCATGAAGCCCCCAAGACCAGCGGTTTTGGTGCCGAAATGAGCGCTTCCATCCAGGAACGCTGCTTCTACCACCTCGAAGCCCCCATCCAGCGCGTGACCGGATGGGACACGCCGTTCCCCCACACCACCGAATGGGATTACCTTCCCAGTCCATCTCGCATCGCTGAAGCCATTAAGAAAACACAGGAGGAATAAACATGGGACTTTTTGAATTCAAACTACCGGATATTGGAGAAGGCGTCGTCGAAGGCGAGGTCGTGGAATGGATGGTCGCCGTCGGCGACACCGTGAAGGAAGACGACCCCATTCTGTCCGTGATGACGGACAAAGCCACCGTTGAGATCCCCGCACCCTGCGACGGCACCGTCAAGAGCCTCGTCGGTGAAGCAGGCGACATTTTGCCGGTTGGCGGAGTTTGCATTGTCTTTGAAGTGGACGGCGAAGGCAACGCCAGCGAAAGCGAGGCCCCCGCTCCCGCCGAACCCGCTCCTGAACCCACCCCCGAAGCGGCACCCGCTGCCCCTGAACCTGCTCCCGCCCCTGTCGCACCACCTGCGCCAGCCGCACCTGCGCCAGCGGCACCCGCTGCCGCTCCTGTCGCCCGTGCACCGGGCGCCAAAGTGCTCGCCTCACCCGCCGTGCGCCAGCGCGCTCGAACGGCCAACATTGACCTGGAGCACGTGGCAGGCACCGGTCCCGCAGGGCGCATCAGCCACGCCGACCTCGACCGACACATCGCCGGCGGCGGCGCTGCAACCGTTCCATCCGGCGGTGCAGCGAAGGTGGCCAAGACCGGCACGGAAGCCATCAAGGTCATTGGATTGCGCCGGAAGATCGCCGACGGCATGATGAATTCGTACAGCACCATTCCGCACTTCTCGTACTTTGAAGAGGTGGACGTGACGGAACTTGAGTCGCTGCGCCAGCACCTCAACGCCACCCGCCCCGAAGGAGCTCCAAAGTTGACCTACCTCCCGTTCATCATGCAAGCCCTCGTCAAGGCGCTGGGCCAACGCCCCGAATGCAACGCCGTGTACGACGACGAAGCCAACGTTGTCACCCGCCACGAGGCCATCAACCTCGGCATCGCCACCCAGACCGACCGAGGGCTGTACGTCCCCGTTGTCAAGCACGTTGAAGCACAGGACATTTGGCAGTCGGCCGCCGAGATGGGCCGAGTGACCCAAGCCACCCGAGACGGCAAAGCCACCGTGGACGACCTTACGGGATCCACCTTCACGATTTCCAGCCTTGGACGGCTGGGCGGCCTCGGTGCCACCCCCATCATCAACAAACCCGAAGTGGGCATCCTTGGCGTTCACAACGCCATCGATCGGGCCGTGGTTCGAAACGGCCAGGTCGTGGTGCGTCGCATCATGAACCTCTCGTCCTCCTGGGACCACCGCGTGGTCGACGGTCACGACGGCGCCATGCTCGTTCAGCTCCTGAAGAATTACCTCGAGCACCCTGCAACCATCTTCATGTGAGGCGAACCAAATGAACGTCAAGAAGTGCCAAGTCCTTGTGGTTGGAGCCGGCCCTGGCGGCTACGTTGCAGCCATCCGTTCCGCCCAACTCGGGTTGAAGACCGTCATCGTCGAAGGCGAGCGTGCCGGAGGCACCTGCCTGATTCGAGGTTGCATCCCCTCCAAAGCCCTCATCCACGCAGCACATACCTTCCACGGCCTCGCCAAGCACGCCAACGAAGGCGGTCACATGGGCATCAGCATCCCGGGCCCCGCCGAGTTGGACATGGGGAACCTCATTGGATGGAAGGAAGGGATCGTGGACCGTCTGAACAAAGGCGTGGAAGCCTTGCTCAAGAACGCCGGTGCTGAACTGGTCACCGGCTGGGCCGTCTTCCAAGACGCCAAGACCGTGAAGGTCGGCGAAGGCAAGGAAGCGACCCTCATCGAAGCCGACCACGTCATCATGGCACAAGGTTCCGTGCCCATCGAATTGCCGTTCATGCCGTTCAGCGACCACGTGCTGTCCTCACGGGAAGCGCTTGCCCTCGAAACCTTGCCCGACCACGTGGTCGTGGTGGGCGGCGGCTACATTGGCCTTGAACTCGGCATCACCTATCGCATGCTCGGTGCAGAGGTGACCGTCGTGGAGGCCATGGACACGGTGCTCCCGCTCTTTGACAAGGAACTGCGACGCCCGTTGGAACTCTACATGAAGAAGAACAAGATCAAGGTCCACACCGGTGTCTTTGCCAAAGGCGTTGAAGAACTCGACAACGGCCGTGTTAAGGTCAACTTCATCGACAAAAACGAGCAGGATGAATCCAAGATGCAGAGCGTCGAGGCCGACAAAGTTCTGGTCACCGTCGGTCGAAAGCCTCGCTCAGACGGCTTGTCTGCCACCGGCGTGGCGCTCAACGAGCGCGGGTTCGTCAAAGTCAACGACCGATGCGAAACCAACATGAAAGGCGTGTATGCCATTGGCGACCTTTGCGACTCCGGCGAAATGCTGGCGCACGTCGCTTCGTTCCAGGGTGAAATGGTTGCCGAGCTCATTGCCGGCCACACCCGTGCCTACGACCCCGTTGGCGTGCCTGCCATCGTCTTCACCGAACCAGAAATCGTGGCCGTGGGCCTCTCGCCCGAGCAGGCCAAAGAAGCCGGTCACCCGGTCATCGTCGGGAAGTTCCCGTTGGCAGCCAACGGTCGAGCCCTGACTCAGGAGGCTGAGAAAACCGGCGGATTCATTCGCGTCGTCGCACGGGAAGACGATCACCGCATCCTCGGCATCCAAGGTGTGGGAACACACATCAGTGAACTGGTCGGCGAGTGGACCCTCGCCCTTGAGATGGGCGCCCTCCTCGAAGACATCGCTCACACCGTCCATGCCCACCCCACGATGACCGAGATGACACACGAAGCCGTTCTCGACACGCTGGGTCACGCCATTCACAAGATGTGAGGGTTGCTGCGGCGCATCCACCGTTCGTGTTCATAGCCGAAGGCACACACGGAAGAGCATGGTTGAACTGGGCCACTACGTCTTGTACGTCCGACGCATGGAGCCCATGGTCCGATTCTATAGGGACGTGATCGGACTGCAGGTTGCAGGAACCACGTTCGGTGGACGTGCGACCGCGCTCACCGGTGGGCGAACGCATCATGAGCTGTTGCTCCTTGAAGTGGGCGATGCCCCTGGGCCCCCCCATGGTCGCCGTGTTGGACTGTACCACACCGGTTGGTGCATCGGTCAGAACGACGAAGCGTTGCGTCAGGCACTGGAGCGTTGTCGGGCTGCTGACGTGAACATCGTAGGGATGTCGGACCATGGCGTATCCCACTCACTCTACGTGCACGATCCGGACGGGAACGAAGTGGAACTCTACGTGGACGTCCCGGAATACGATTGGGCGTCCAACGACGATTGGTTGGCTCACCCGGTTCGCCCGCTGAACCTTGATGCCTGAGAATACCTCGTGGGATTCAGCCATGCAGCGGGCGTGCAATGCGGGGACACAACGCCCTCATTCTTCCTCGACGTCGTTGGCCATCATGACGGCCACGGGTCGCGTACGCTCGTTTTCATCCAGCACCAGCCGAGCCATGATGACCATCGGTGCACCGATGATGGCCCCCGCAATACCCCAGACTTGAGAGAAAAGCATCACGGTCAGCAGAAGGACCAACGGGGAAATACCAATCTTTGCACCGGAAAGGTTGGGCTCAACCAGCGAACCGAACATTTGCTGGTTTCCGATGAGCAAGGCGAGCATCATCAAGGCGGTGAACGGTTCAAGCATGATGAACCCAATAAGCACCGGGGGCACGGTCGCAAACAGCGCACCGAGGATGGGAATGAAGTCCAACAAGAAGCACAACACGCCAAACAAAAACCAACCGGGAATGTCAAACCCGATGGGCGAGATGATGACGGTCATCACGATGGCTTGACCACCGCTGCAAGTCACTTTGGACACCACGTAGGCGCTGATGGAATCCATGGAATCGTGGACGATGGCACGGGCACGCCCGCTTGAGTTCGGGAACGCAGCGTTGAACCGCTTGGCGATGGTGTGCTCTTCGAGAATGATGAACAGCAGAAAGATGAGGACGGTCAGCATCGTGCCAACAAAAGCACTCAACGAGCCCAAAATCGCGAGCACGAACGTTTCGATGTTGCTCGGTGACGCCAACACATTGACCCAACTCGAGTCTGAAAAGATGATTTCCAGGCCGTAGAGGTCGGACTGCGCGTACTTGGCGCGCTTTTCCTCAAGAGCAGCGGTGATGTCCGGCACATCCTCAACAAAGAGGGACAGTTGTTCGTAAAGGAAGATCGAAACAACGTACATGCCGACGATGAACGCCGCCAGCACGGTCCCATAGGAGACGAGCTGGTTGTTCACTCGGCGGTGAATGGATTGCTCAACCGGTTTGATGAGAAAGAACAACAGGACAGCGATGGCCAACGGCATCAGAATCGGCTTGAGGTGAACCAGTGCGAGGTACACCACCACGCCCACGATGGCAACGCTGGCGGCCGTAGCCCGTTTGGAATCCACACCAACATGGAGTTCGGGTTCCATGAGACAGGCTTCATCAGCCTCCATCTAAGGTTTCCTCCAAACGGAGGCCCAGGTGGTCGTACCACGGGCCTTGACCCGCGCTTCAACCTGGACGGCAGACCACGATCAGCTGCCGCACATCAGGCAGTCGTCGGGACTGTCAAGACTGCAAGCGATGGCTTCGAGGCTGTCGACGTCCTCGGCGCGCTCGGCGAGGCCGCTCACGGTCTGGTCGTCCTTGACCTTCGATTCAAGCGTGAACTGAATGGCATCAGCAGCAGCCTTGGTGCGGAGGTAGTACATCCCCGTCTTGAGGCCTTGGCGCCAGCCGTAGAAGTGCATCGACGTGACCTTGGCGGGGTTCGCATCCACCATGTGGATGTTCAGAGATTGGCTTTGGTCGATGTAGGCACCTCGGTCGGCAGCCATGTCCAGCACGCGCTTTTGCTTGATTTCCCACGTGGTCTTGTACATCTCGCGGATGTGCTCTGGGATGGTGTCAATGGCTTGAATGGACCCTTTGTGACGGAGGATATCGTCCTTCATGGCCAAACTCCACAAGTCCAGCTCAATGAGATCCTTCACCAGGTGCTTGTTCAACACCACGAACTCACCGGACAGGGTTCGTCGCACGTAGAGGTTGGAGGTGAAGGCTTCGAAGCACTCGTTGTTCCCGAGAATCTGGGAGGTCGAGGCGGTGGGCATGGGGGCGAGCAGCAGCGAATTGCGCATGCCGTGTTCCATGATGTCAGCCTTCAGGCTGTCCCAGTCCCATCGGCCGCTGTGCTCGTTCATGCCCCACAGATCGAACTGGAGCAGACCTTGGCTTGCAGGCGAACCCTGGAAGGTGGAGTAGGCACCTTCGGCGATGGCAGCGTCCTTGGAGGCCGTGCAGGCTGCGAAGTAAATCGTCTCAAAGATGTCCTTGTTCAGCGTGCGTGCGGCGTCGCTCTCAAACGCCATGTTGAGCATGGCGAAGGTGTCAGCCAGCCCCTGGACGCCGAGGCCAATGGGGCGGTGTCGCATGTTCGAGTTGCGCGCCTCCTCCACCGGGTAATAATTGACGTCAATGACACGGTTCAGGTTGCCGGTGGCGTGGTAGGTGACGTCGAAGAGTTTCTGGTGGTCGAATTCCCCCGCCTCGTGGTTGACAAACTTGGGCAGTGCGATCGACGCCAAGTTGCACACAGCCACTTCGTCCTTGGACGTGTATTCCATGATCTCCGTACAAAGGTTCGACGAACGAATCGTCCCCAGGTTCTTCTGATTGGACTTCTCGTTCGCGGCGTCCTTGTAGAGCATGTACGGGGTGCCGGTTTCAATTTGAGCCTCGACGATCTTGTCCCACACGGTACGTGCGGGCAGGGTTTCACGGGCAAGACCACGGCGTTCAAAGTCTTCGTACATGGCCTTGAACTCGGCACCGTACACGTCCTGAAGACCAGGGCACTCGTTGGGGCAAAAGAACGACCAGTCGGCGTTTTGCTCCACGCGCTCCATGAACAAGTCGGGCGTCCACATGGCGTAGAAGAGGTCGCGAGCACGCATCTCCTCCTTGCCGTGATTCTTCTTCAAGTCCAAGAACGCCAGAACATCGGGGTGCCAGGGTTCGAGGTAGACAGCGATGGATCCTTTGCGCTTGCCACCGCCTTGGTCAACGTAGCGAGCCGTGTCGTTGAAGACGCGCAGCATGGGCACGATGCCGTTGGAGGTGCCGTTGGTCCCCTTGATGTAGGAGCCCTTGGAGCGCACGTGGTGGATGGACAGACCGATGCCACCGGCCGACTTGGAAATCATGGCGCACTGTTTGAGGGTGTCGTAAATCCCGTCCAACGAATCGTCCTGCATGGTCAACAAGAAGCAAGACGACATTTGGGGCATGGGGGTGCCCGAATTGAACAGCGTTGGGGTGGCGTGGGTGAAGTAGCCCTCGCTCATCAAATCGTACGTCTCAAGCGCCTTCTCGATGTTGTTGTGGTGAATCCCCACGGCCACACGCATCAGCATGTGCTGGGGACGCTCAGCCACTTCTCCGTTCAATCGAAGCAGGTACGAGCGCTCCAGGGTCTTGAAGCCAAAATAGTCGTAGTTGTGGTCGCGACGGTAGTCGATGTGGTTGTTGAGCACCTCGGCGTTGGCCATGATCACATCGTACACTTCCTCGGAAATGAGGGGGGCATGCTTGTTGGACTCGGGGTCGATGTACTCGCGCAAGTCGGTGATGACGTCAGTGAACACATCCTTCGTCGATCGGTGGAGATCGTCCACGCAAATACGTGCCGCCAATCGGCTGTAATCAGGGTGATGGGACGCCAACGAGGCAGCGGTCTCGGCAGCGAGCTGGTCGAGTTCCCGCGTGGTGACACCGTCGTAGAGCCCCTCGATGGTCAACTTCGTCACGTGACCGGGGTCCACCCAGGTGGGGTCCAACCCTTCCGAAAGGGTCGTCAATTTCTCGTGGATGGCATCGAAACGGACATCTTCCCGTTCCCCTTTTCTGTTCACAACTTGCATGGCCATGGGTGGTTCCTCCTGGTGTTCATTTGAGAGCGCAGTATCTTTCTTTGTTCGCGGACGGTTCAAAAGTCTTCGTCAATGGAAAATCGCTGTTGAACGCTTCCCAGCGAAGCGCTGTCCATGACGCCGGCTTTCTGGTACTCCGCCACGCGCTTCTCGAAGAAGTTGGTCTTGCCTTGCATGGAGATCATTTCCATCCAAGGGAAGGGGTTGGCGGCGTTGTAGATCTTGGAGCAGTTCAATTGGACGAGCAACCGGTCAGCGACGAACTGAATGTATTGCGTCATGAGTTCAGCGTTCATGCCGATGAGGTTGACAGGGAGCGCTTTGGTGACGAATTCGATCTCGATTTCAACGGCCTCGGCGATGATGCGGCGAATCACGTTCTCGCCCGCACCGCGCAGGAGCTTGTTGTGCAGCAAGCAAGCGAAATCGCAGTGCAAACCTTCGTCGCGGGAAATCAATTCGTTGGAGAAGGTCAAACCGGGCATGAGGCCGCGCTTCTTGAGCCAGAAGATGGCACAGAAGGACCCGGAGAAGAAGATGCCCTCCACCGCTGCGAACGCCACAAGACGCTCGGCGAAGGAGCCCCGCTTGCGGGACAACCACCGCATGGCCCAGTCACCCTTCTTTTGGACCGACGGCACGGTTTCAAGGGCCTTGAACAGGTGGTCCTTCTCCGCCTCGTCGTCGATGTAGGTGTCGATGAGCAACGAGTAGGTTTCAGCGTGGATGTTTTCCATCATGATTTGGAACCCGTAGAACGCACGGGCCTCGGGCCAGCACACTTCGTTGGAGAAGTTCATCACGAGGTTTTCGTTCACGATACCGTCGCTGGCTGCGAAGAACGCCAGGATGTGCTTGACGAAATGCTGTTCGTCCTTGTTGAGGTTTTTCCAGTCTTTGAGGTCCTCAGCGAGGTCGATCTCTTCAGCGGTCCAGAACGAGGCTTGCTCCTGCTTGTACATGGCCCAAATGTCGTCGTGTTGAATGGGGAAAAGGACGAACCGGTCAAGGTTTTCCTGGAGCATGGGTTCCATGTGCTCCTTTGACAAGTCAATGTTCATGCTGTCGTCTTTGCTGTGTTCGATGACCATCTCATAACCCCCCGGGATTCTCCAACGCGCTGGAGTTTTCTTGCCCTTCTCGGACGCCTATAATCTTGCCCCACTCGGCTCGCACAAAGTGATGTGTTTCATCACCCCCCTGGCACCCCACGGGGTGCTTCGCAGTGCATCGTTTCCTCGCATCAGAGGGACCTGATATTTTTTCCGAACAAGTTTCTAAATTCATGCCAAAATCACCTTCATTTCCATTGGAGCCCCAAGTGGACAAAATCTTACATTAGCCGAACCATGAAAAAGGGCTGTTTGGTGAGCATCGTATGGAACGCACCCGACTCAACGTTCAGTTCGCCCGGCTTGACGAGCGCGCCGTGCTGCCGACCCGAGGTTCCGCCGCCGCAGCGGGATGGGACCTGTACGCCATCGAGGACACGGCGGTACCAAAAGGCCGCTCGGTTACCATTCGCACCGGTTGGGCCTGCGCCATTCCGGTCGGATGGGAAGGTCAACTGCGTTGTCGCTCATCGTTGGGCAAGAAAGGGATGATCATGCCCAACGGCGTCGGCACCATTGATGCAGACTACCGAGGAGAACTGATGGTCTTGGCCACGTGGATCGGCGAAGGTGACACGTTCCACGTTGCAGCTGGAGAACGCATCGCGCAGATGCTGTTTGCACCCGTCCCGGACGTCACGCTCGTCGAAACCGAACTGGAAGCCTTGGGCAACACCGAACGTGGAACCGGTGGGTTTGGGTCATCCGGTCAATTCTGAGGGGGCGCCAAGTTGGACGTTCAACGGCTCGGCGTGGTTCCCTACGAGCAAGCCCGGACCATGATGCGTCAGTTGCAGCAAGAGCGCATCCATGACCGCATCCCTGACACGCTGCTCCTGCTCGAGCATCCTGAAGTGGTGACGGTAGGTCCACGCGCACGCAAGGACGGTTTGCTTCCACCTCCCGACTACCCGGTCGAGCCCGTGGACCGGGGCGGTGGGTTGACCTGGCACGGACCCGGCCAGCTCGTGTGCTACCCTATCGTGAAGTGGGGGGCGCGCCCTGGAGAGGCATCGGTGGCGGACATCATCAACACCATCGAGGGGTGGGTCATCGAAGCGCTGGCAGTCTTTGGCATCCAAGGGAACCGAGACGAACGCATGCAGGGCGTGTGGGTGGACGGACGGAAAATTTGCAGCATTGGCCTCTCTTTCCTTCGGTGGACCAGCCGCCACGGGTTCACGGTCAACCTGAACACACCTCCTGGTCGCGTGGAAGGTGTCGCAGGATGCGGCCTGACGGCCGACACCACGACATCGCTCGCCCAATTGGGCCACCATGTGGACCGTGAAACGTTCGAGCATGCGCTGCTCGAGGTTGTGGAGCAGCACATGTCTCCAGCGTGAACACCCCGCAATGAACAGGAAAGAACTCAGGCAGACGAACGAGGCTTGAAGCGTGGACGCTCCCGCTTTTCGCCATGGGTAGCCTCAAAGCATCCGCACTCAAATTCATTGAATGGTCGTTGTACGGTCACGGCGCCCTGCACTTTGTTGAACTCGGCTTCGCCCTGTACGAAGAGGCCTACATCACGGCCTCCCTCGCCGGGTTTGGGGCGATGACGATGGTCCTTGGGGCCGTGTTCCTCGGCCGGGACCATCACCACCACGCACGAAGGCCTGCCTCAACGTGAACCGGACACATCAATGCGAGCTGGCATGCAGGTGTGCACGCATCGAATTGCCAAGGCGGGACGATGTCCCAAGTCGACCATCATGCTGAGCGGGATTCATCATCCTTTGACCCATCTCGGGGACCCTGAAGAGAAGGTGGCCGACTGGACCAGATGGCCCAGGTTCCCGTGGCGCTGGCCACCAAACGGTCACCCACTTTGACCTCCCCTGCGAGGTGGGCGACGTGTTTGCCCCGGCGCACCACGCGCCCTTCGGCCACCAGACGTTCCCCTGGTCGTGCCGCAGCGAGGAAGCTGGTGGACAGTTGCGTGGTCGCACACCACTCCTCCACTTTGAGCGAAGCCACGAGCGCACTGCCAAGCGCAGAGTCCAGCAGCACCGTGTGCAGACCACCGTGCGCCACACCGCCTTTGTTGAGGTGGTCTTCGGTCACGGTCAGCTCCAATCGGGAAGCGCCCGGCGTCCACAACGTCCGTTCGATGCCCAGCGCTGCCACGAAGCCGGTGGGCTCGGGAGGGGAGGAAAGCGTCATGAGCCCAGCACCCCCACCACTTTGACAAGGATGCGCTTGTCTCGCTGACCGTCAAATTCGGCGTAGTGGATCTGCTCCCAGGTGCCCAAATGGAGCCGCCCGTTGCGAACCGGCATGACGACCTGCTGGCCCAACAGCTGCCGCTTGAGGTGGGCGTCACCGTTGTCCTCACCCGTTCGATGATGGTGGTACTCCTCACCCTCACGGCCGTCACTCCCGTAGAACGGCGCCAGCTTCTCCAGCCACGTCATGATGTCGTGGTGCAAGCCGTATTCAAGGTCGTTGACGTAACAGGAGGCGGTGATGTGCATGGGGTTAACAAGCACCAAACCGTCTTGGATACCGCTTTCGGCAACGATCCGCTCGACGTCGCGCGTGATGCACACGATGGCATACCGCTGCTCGGTGTTGATGTGCATCTCCTCCACATAGGTTGCCGCTTGACCGGTGATGAGTTGACCCATACGGCGCATGGTGGACCCCCGGCCTATCAACCTCGTGAGGGGGATCGTTGGGCTCCAATCAACCCTTTATGAGCCAACACACGCACCACTTGCCATGAACAAAGGCTTGCTGATGCTGCTCACCCTCGCCGTGTTGAGCACCCCGGCAGCTGCCGAAACCTACACCATCTCTGGCATGGCAACGTACGGGGATCGCTTGCCCGTCACCCTCCAGTACGTGTATGTGGGATGCCCTCAGGGCGAAATTGACTGCTACGAATTCCGGGGTACCAGCGCCATCACCGACGCTTACGGCGAGTACACCCTGACGATGGACATCGACGAGGAGCACGACGGGATGACCATCCATCTGCAGCTGATGGGAGAAAACTTCACGCATCTCGTGGACGTTGACGCCCACAGAAACGCCACAGCAGGCCACATGACCCAACACCTTCAGCTCGAACAAACCATGGCCTCATCCGGATTCTTCAGCGGGTTGGGATGTTGCTTGCTCCTGTTCGGGTTGCTGTTCATCTCGGCCGTCATGCGAACGGTGGCGGGACTCGCCACCCCGCAAGGACGAGCTGCCTTCCGGGGACAGCGAGAACCCACGCGCTACCCCTGCCCGGTCTGCGACAAGCCCACAGCACAACATCTCCTGGTCAAGCACCTCATTTTTGACCACGACTACGAGCCGGTTGATGCAGGCGAGACGGCGGGGTTGCTGATGCGAAACGCCTGGATGGACCAGCCCCCTCGGCGGTGATGGACTTGACTGGGCGGCCCTTGCCGTTGTGGTACCACCCGTTGTACACCGACGGCATCCACCCCGAAGCCCGTTTTCCCCGCACCCGCTACACCCGCCTCCTCGAGCGGCTGAAACCGTTCACGGACGTTGAAAATCGCTCCTCTCCGGTTCGCCTTGTGTTGAAGACGCCCGAACCCATCGATGAGGCGTCGCTTCGCCTGGCGCACGATCCGACCTACATTGAACGGTTCATGGTCGGTGAACTCTCCGAGAAAGAGCAGAAACGCATTGGTCTCACCCCGTGGACACCAGCGATGGTGGAGCGGACCCTGCGGCTGATGGGCGGGGCCCTCGAAGCAACCCAGCACGTGCTTGAGCACGGCGGAATCGCCGCCAACATGGCAGGTGGCACCCATCACGCCCACCGCACCTTTGGTTCGGGGTATTGCATCTTCAACGACTTGGCTGTGTGCGCCCTGCACGCACTGAACCATCCCGGTGTGGAGCGTGTGGCGATTCTTGACTTGGACGTTCACCAGGGGGACGGGACGGCGTCCATCCTCCAAGACGAGGAGGCCGTGCTGACCGTTTCGGTCCATTGCGCCACCAATTTCCCCTTTCGCAAAACCACGAGTGACCACGATTTGCCCCTCCCGCCCGACAGTGGTGACCTTGCTTACCTTGAAGCCGTGGAAGAGGCGTTGGACTTGTGCATGAACATCCAACCCGACCTGCTCCTGTTTCAGGCGGGTGTGGACGCATTGGACAGCGATGCGTTGGGACGGTTGAACGTCACACGTGCAGGCTTGCGTCAACGCAACGACATCGTTTTTCAGCGAGCGGAGAGGGAGGACGTTCCCGTTGTGGTCTTCATGGGCGGCGGTTACGCCAAGCCAATCGAACGCACGCTCGAAGCCTTCGAGGACGTGTTCACCCAGGCCGCCGCTTGGCAGCATCATCGGCCAAACACTCGCAACCCTGAGCCCGGTCAATGACCCGTTGAGGTGGTGCTGAGAAGGCGTTGGCTCAAACCGTTTCATCGTCGGTCCGGAACGCTGCACCTTCGTCGTTGTAGGAACGACCGGCGGAAGACGTTCCTGCTTCAGGCGGCGATTCGGGCATGATCTCCGTTACGTTGGCCGTGATGGTTTCGTACACACCCGCCCAAAATGGATAGCCCACATCCTCGCCGATACCGATGAGCACATCGGTGGCGTTGTTGGGGGCGCTGGTGTAGTTGTACTCGTTTTGGAAAATCACATCGTGCGACACAAAGGTGTAGTTCAAACCGTTCTGGCCCAGGTCGTTTACGAACGCTGCGTACAGAGCTTGCGTCATCAGGTCGTAGGTCGAAGCGTCGAATTGGTAGATTTCAGAGTCGCTTGAGCCACCGGAAATCTCCACCGGATCCAAGCCGGCCGTCGCCATCAACCGAGACCAATCAAGGTAAATCTCGAGTGAGGTGTTCACGTAGAAGATGGGTGTATCGTCAAGGAACAACGTGTTGGTGGTGGGGCTGTAGTTACGCCATTCAATGTAGGTGGTGTCGTCGTACGTCCACTCCTCACCTTCGGTGTCGTTGCCGAGGCTCATGAGGTCGGTGGACGTGGTCAAGTTGTCCACACTCATGCCCATGGCGGACAGCACCAACTCCACGTTGGGCATGTTGCTGAGGTTGCTCACGCTCGACCGGTCACCGTCCGTCCAAATCACATCGGGAGAGGCGAGGTAGTAGTACGCATAGCAGGGGCAGTTCGGTGAACTCGAGATCCAGTAACTCTCGTGACCCGTGGCCACACCCACCATGAGGTAAGCAATGGTCATGGACCCGGTTTCCGAAGCGTTCAGCCACGCATAATCGCCGTTGCCGTTGCTGTCGGGGAAGCCGTCGCCGTCAATGTCCAGCCACTCACCGGTCAAGTTGGGGAACATGTCCAACGAATCGGGGACGCCGTCGTTGTCGTCGTCGATGTCGGCGTTGTCACCGATGGAATCGTTGTCGTTGTCCGACCATTCACTCCCGTCGTTGGGGAAACGGTCCCAGCCATCTGGCGCACCGTCCCCATCGCCATCCGCAGGCACACTGGACGCATTCGTGGGGTCAGACATGAGGGCCACTTCATCGCCATCGCCCCACCCGTCGCCGTCGGAATCGCTGCTCTGTGGGTCCGTGCCGTTGCGGAATTCCTCGTGGTTGGTCAAACCGTCCCCATCGGGGTCCACGATTCCAGCATTGGTGCAGATGACTTCACCAGCGGCGTTCTCCTCACAGTTGAAATCCTCACCGTCCTGGCTGTTGTTGGCATCCAAGCCGTTGTCAGCCTCCCACGCATCGGGCATGCCATCAGCATCGGAATCAATCGGGCAACCGTTGGCATTCACCATCTCTGAGGCAGCGCTGTCCGGACAGGCGTCGACATCGTTGGGAACACCATCGCCGTCGTCGTCACGTTGCGCCTCAGCGCAACCCGTTGCATCCACGGCATCGCCTGCTGCGGTGCCGGGGCAAAGGTCGTTGGCGTTGTCCACGCCATCCCCATCGCTATCGGATTGGGAAGGGCCGCAGCCGTTCGCATCGACCGCATCACCTGCGGGGGTGTCAGGGCATGCATCGCTGGCATCGTCAACGCCGTCACCGTCGCCGTCGATCTGAGAGGAGCCACAGCCGGTGGCGTCAACCGCTTCACCTGCCGTGGTGTTGGCGCAGAGGTCGTTGACATCGGTCACGCCGTCCATGTCGCTGTCGAGCTGAGAGGGGCCGCAGCCGATGGCGTCGGCGGTTTCGTTGTAGGGTGTTTGTGGGCACTGGTCCGCCGCATCGCTTACACCGTCGCTGTCGTCGTCGGTCTGCGACGGGCTGCAACCGTTGGCATCAGGAATCTCTCCTGCGGGGGTGTCGGGACACTTGTCGTAGGCATCCTCAATGCCATCGAGGTCAAGATCGGAGGCATTGTTCACCTGAACTGGAGGGCAATCGTAGGCCGGCAGATTCGTGGGCTGAACGGTCACGGACGCGACCGATGCATCGAGGTTGGTTTGGAACAGGAAGGTGGGATGTGACATGCCAGCGGTGTCCACAGAGGTGTCAGCGGCGTACATGCCGTAGGCTTGACCGCCCGAGTCGGAAAGGTTCCAGCCCACCACGGTGGACACGGGATAAGGCACGAAGCCGGCAAAAACATCCAATTCGCTGCTGTCCCCCGACGTGCAGATTTGTGGGAGTTGGTAGGCCCCTGCTGCGTTGGCGGCGGTCGCCTGGAAGTTCACAACAAACGTCGTCCCCACGGCCACCGGTTCTGGAGAGCGATGTTCGTACACGAAGAAGGTCGCATTTTCGCCCCAAGCGGGCACTGAACCAGCATCGGCTGGTTCGTTTCCTTCGGGGCCGACGCAACCTGCAAGAGAAGACAATACCATCAGCAAGGCGAAACTCATTGTTTGGACCCTTCGTTCCATGGACCCCATACACCGCTGATATTGTATAATGATTCTCGTGGATTTGACGTCATTTCGTAGGGACCGATTGGACGATTTTGAGGATGGTGAACGTTTGGCCCTCATGACCCCAAGCCACCCGTCCCGGTTCAACGAAGTTGAAGTGTTTCGTCCCCCAATCCTTGCCCATCGTGGGGTGCTCCTCAGTGAATTCGATGCTGATGCCATCGCTCCAGCGGCCCCCGTGGCCAACAAAGGCTCGGGCGCTCACACCGTCCACCAACACCTCGTGGCCGACGATTTTCGGCACGGGCAACGATGGGTCCTGCATCGGGTGCATGTCCGCCTCAAGGCGGAGGTTGGCTTCAGTGGCTGGAACGGTTTCAGGTGGCATGTTCACAGCAAGACATCATGTTGAGCTGATTTAAACATTCAACCGGTCATTGGGGCATGTGGAATGAGAACATCCTCCTTCACATGGGATGCTGGAATGGAGCGTCACGTCGATGATGAACACCGTCCACGTCGGTTCACCTTGATGTCCTAGCAGGTGTCATCCATCCACGTTGTCGTCAACCTGAAACACCGGGTCGGTCACGGCCACACCTGCCGCCTCTGCACGGGCGGCGATGCGGCGGAGGGCTTGCATGGCGTTCTCGACGCTGTCCACCTGTTCGGAAAATTGAGTCGGCGGCCAACCGCAATTGATGACATCGGCTTCCACCGAACTTTCTTCCACCCAAGCACCGCAAGAGGCCCCGTAGCAGTGCGCCTTGAAACGCTCCAAGTCAATCCAAAAGGTCGTCCGATGGCACACCGGGCAGGTTCTGCACTCGTACTCCGACAGCACCGTCACCGCATCGATGCCCACCACGTCGACCTCCCACGCAGCGATGCTGGCCCGCTCAAGCGCCACCTGATGGGACCGCTTGAGGTGGTCGCGCAACACGTTCATGGCTGTTGCTTGGCTGCTGAAGCAGCCCATCCCGATCACCTCGCCGTTGGCTTCCACGGCGCTGGGCACGTACACTCGGTTGGGCAGGGCCATGCAACCAACGAGGCCCAATCTCCGCTTAAGCCTCCCTCAGGCTGCGTTCCACACGGCTTCGATGACCGGCAAACCGCCGGGATGAGGCAACGGAGCCTCGGGTTTTTCGATGCGAACCGTCACACCCGAGACGAAGGGTGGCTTGTTCAGCCGCTCAATGATGCGTTGGGCCATGTCCTCCAGCAATCGAATGGGGGAAGGGGCCTCGAGCACGACGGCGTCGATGGCAGCTTGTACATCGGCGTAATTGATGGAATCCTCCAGTTCTGTGATGGGGCCTGAGCGGTCAAAGGTCACCCAGACCGTGAACACGAACGGTTGCTCGGCTTGATGTTCGTGGTCAAAGTACCCATGGCGGGCCATCACCTCGTAGCCCTCAAGGCCCACTCGCCAATGCACGGTATCGCCTCAAGCCTCGTCGCGCTCATGCACCCAGATGAGATGATAGCCGAACTCGGTCTTCACGGGATCCGACACGGTCTTGAGCGGTGCACTCCACACCACGTCCTCGAAGGCTTTCACCATCCTTCCCTGCCGGAACCAACCGAGATCACCGCCCTTTTGGCTGCTAGGACAGCTGCTCTTTTTGCGAGCTAATTTCTGAAAATCCTTGAGTTTCGAAACCTTGTCTTTGATTTGCACGGCTTCGCTCTTGGATTCCACCAAAATGTGCGAGGCCCAAGCGCTGGGTGCAACCATGCTTCGCCCACCTCGGATGCGGTTTTGAACCCTCTCAATGGTCCGAATAGGCAAGGAAACGCATGAACGTCCCGTATACGGTCACCGAAACGCCCAGGGATTCCTCGTTGAAACGGTCCATGGTGTCGAGGTAGGTGTGGTATTCCCAACTCCCGCTGCCGTAACACACGACGGCTCTGCCGGTGGATTCACCGCCCAAATCGTACACAAACGGACCATGATCGGAGTTGTACGGCATGCCGTCCGAAGCGCCCTTGGCACCGGTCAGGGTCGACAAACGGATGTCGTAACGGTCCGCGACCTCGCTCCGTTCGTTTTTGTACAACGCAACGATGCGTTCCACGTGACCCATGTCCTCGGCGTTGTTGCCGAAGAGGGTCAGCGAGTTTCCTCGGTTGGAGAAATCGGCGTCGACATGGTTCATGTCGAGATTGATGTACAAACGGAGGTTGTCCCTGAGACTGTTTTGGAAGGCCTCGACGTAGGCTCGTGAACCGTAGAGGCCTTCTTCTTCACCGCCCCATGTGCAAAACCGCAGGGTCCGTTCAGGCGTGCCGGTGGTGTTGACCACCTCGCTCATCTGTCGGGCCATTTCGAGCACGCTTGCCGTTCCGGAGGTGTCGTCGATGGCCCCTTGGCCGTGGTACACCGTGTCATGATGCCCGCCAACGATGACCAACTCACTGGTTCGGCCCCGTATTTCGCCGCACGGGACATGGATGGTCCGTTCTTGGTCGTTGGTCACATCGATGATCATTTCCAGCACACCGGTTGGGCCGGTAGCGTTGAACACCGCAGCTTCAAGGAGTTCACCCGCATCTTTGCTCATGGCGATGAACGGGAGATCGGTTGGGATGGAGCCCCCGTTCGCAGCGGTGACGTCGTCCAAACCCGTTCCTTTGAAAATGGGCACGCAATCGTTGCCCTCGATTTTCCCACAATTGTAGTCCTTGTTGACACGGATCAGCCCTGCGAGGTTGTTCTCGGCTGCTTTGGACATCAAACCGGTGTTGCCACCAACGGTGCCACCGCCTCGAACGTACCCCACTGTCCCGCCTGCGCTTGACCAAAGCGCATCGTCGCTGCCGTTCCCCAAATCGGTGAGGGGCACGTCTTCCTGGAACGTGTAGGCCGATTGGCCCGAGAATCCTTGGATGACATAATCGACCCGATGCTGGAAAGAGATGACGTTTGAACCAAACGCCAGCGGGCCTTCGCAAGGGCTGTTGCCGCCAAACCCTTGAACGCAAATGCGCAAACTCGGCTCGCTGTTCACGTGGTGCATCGGCACCTGGTACATGTGGTCCGTAGCGGTCATCCCCATGGACTCGAAAGCAGCAGCGATGTAGGAAGAGGTGTTGGCTTCTTCATCGGTGCCGCTCATTCGACCTTCCCAATCCGGGTGACCGAAGGACACCAAATCCTCCGCATACGTCCGGACTTGGGCTGCATCGTAATCGATGAGTTCGTACTCGTAATTTGGTGAAAAGCCCAACCAAGTGGGTTGAAACACGAACACGGCCGTGACCATCAACACCGCCACACCGATGGCCGTGAGCGCTGGGACCGACATGAGGTCCGTGGTCTTCCACCATGGCAAGCCGTCACCCAGGACTTCGTCCACGTCGAAAGCCCCCGGTTCTGTTTCGTTTTCGAGGCTCAGCTCGGTGGTGGCTGAGGCCAGGTCTTCGGCCATCCGACCCCGGTCGGCGGTGGGAGCACTTGCGTGCTCAACAAGTCGTTCAACCAATTCCGCTTTGTTGCCGCTGATGGGCAAGCCGCTTGATTTGAGCCGCTCTTTGAGTTCAGCGACCGTGAGCGCGCCGAGTTCGTCCCGTTCCATGGTGGTCACCCGCTGGAGGGTGGTGCCACACCCTCATCAATGCGGCGGTGAGCCGTGCGCTCAAATTTCGTCGCCGGTCCAGCGCCGGCCGAGTTGATGCTCCAAGCCGATTTGGTCCAAAATTCGAGCCACGATGAAATCCACCATGTCATCGATGCTGGTGGGGTGGTTGTAAAAGCCGGGTGATGCGGGAATGACCACGGTGCCCCAAGCTGAAAGTTTCGCCATGTTTTCGAGGTGCACCGTCGCATACGGGGCTTCTCGTGGTACGATGATGAGGTGACGTCGCTCCTTCATGGCAACGATGGCCGACCGGGTCACGAGGTTGTCGGAGATGCCAGCCGCCAATTTACCGATCGTGGTGCCCGAACACGGACAGATGACCACAGCGTCGATTTTCGCTGAGCCGGAAGCGGACTTGGCCCCCACGTTTCGAGCGTCTTCGAGGATCACGAGGTCGTGGTCCGCCATCGCTTCGGGTGTCGTCTGGCATTCGTGTTGGAGGGTCAGCCGTCCTGAATCGGTGACGACAAGCCTCACCGTTTTGCCCATGTTCACGAGGACCTCAACCAGTCGCTGACCGTAAACGGCTCCGGAGGCTCCTGAGATACCAACGACGATTTCGCCCATGGGATTGTCTTTTGGCGCTCCCATTTAGCCTCTTGTTCATTGGCGACCATGAAAAAGAACACCGCAGCCCGCCAGAACACACCTTCATATCGCCAAAAGAACCGGTGTAACCGTGCCTGAAGGACCCGAAATCCGCCGAGCAGCCGACCGCATCGGCAAGGCCCTGGTCGGACGGACCGTGGTCGACGGGCGGTGGCCGTTTCCAACCCTGAGCGACAAGACCCATTTGCTGCTCAATCAAGAGGTGATTGAAGTTACCAGCAAAGGCAAGGCGATGTTGATTCGCTTGGACAACGGGTGGACCATGTACAGCCACAACCAACTCTACGGCCGTTGGACGGTCCACCTCAACACCACCGCTGTGAACTCCAAGCGTAGTTTGCGTGCGGAATTCATCACCGAACGCCACGCTGTGCGCTTGTGGTCGGCTACCGACATCGTCCTTCTGCCAACCCATGAGGAGGGCGGCCATCCCTTCCTTGCCAAGCTCGGACCGGACGTGCTGGACGATACGGTCACGGAGTCCGCATTGACAGACCGGCTCGCAGGCCCTTCTTGCTATAGAAAGAAAGCAGCAACGCTCATGCTGGATCAGCGCGCTTTTGCAGGGTTGGGAAATTACCTTCGTTCGGAGATCCTCCATGAAGCGGGGGTTCATCCCGACGACCGGCCTTGTGATCTTTCGCACGAAACCGTGGTAGCGTGGGGTCAAGCCATCAAGCGCATCACGGTTCGCGCCTACGAAACGGGTGGCGTTACGGTACCGGCATCGACCGCTGAACAAAGCAAGGCGAGAGGGGAACCGCGTCGAAGGTGGCGTCACGCTGTGTTTTGCCGCGACGAGCGCCCGTGCTTGACCTGCGGCGACCTCGTTCTTCGCAAGCGGTACGCCGGGCGTCGATTGGATTTCTGCCCCACCTGTCAGCCACCTCGGCGACTCACATCATGAAGGAACGGAGGTCACCGTCGGGGGTGACCAACGATTGCCCCAAGCGCAAAGCTTCGCTGACCTGAAGGAAGGTGGCCTCGTCCTCTGCTTTGTTCTCGTCGCTGCGTTTCGCAGCGTTGCGCATCGCCATGGACATGCGGTGGTTCCGCTCAAAGGCGGGTCGGTGACGGTTCAAGTACGCCCAGTACAAGCGGGTGATGGGGCAGGTTTTCTTCGGGTGAAAGGCGCAAGAGCCACAGTGGTCGCTCATTCGGTGGATGTAAGCAGAACCTGACACATAGGGTTTCGTCATCATGGCCGTACCCAAGGCAAAGGTTCCCATCCCCAGAACGTTGGGTTCCACCACCCAATCAAAGGCATCGATGAAGCCGGCATGGAACCAGTCCGTCAACGCTCTCGGGTTGATGTCGAGCAGGTTGGCAAGGTTGCTGAGAACCATCAACCGCGGGATGTGATGGGTCCACCCGTCTTCGATGACAGCAGCAACGTTGGCGTCCAGGCAGCGAAGTCCACTCGGTGCACCCCAGTATGCGGGAAACAACGGATTGCGTTGCTCAAGGTGGTTGGGATGACCCCCGTCCACCGCATGCGGACCTTCACCCCACCCAGCACCGCGAACGGCTTCTGTGCGGTTCACGTCCAACGTTCGGAACCCATCCGTCGCAACGTGAACGTGATGAACGTATTCCCGCCAGATCAGCTGTCGGACAAAGCCTTCCACGCTGTTGAGGGGCGCATCCGTCGCCATCGCTGCCGTTGCTGCTTCCATGGGCAACACCCGGTGAAGGTTCAACAGCGGGGCAAGGCGCGTATGAAACAAGGTCCTGCTCCGTTCACTCATGGCGTCCTCATAGGGCCCAAACCAGGTCATGCAGGCCATGCCGTAATCAAGGGAAGCCTCTGCTTGTTCTTTTGTGGTCGGCAGGGCTGCCAAATCAAGGTGACCGGGGTGATCACCATGGTGCGTGCGAATCAGTTCCTCCACCTCACGGTCGATGGCATCGACATCAAAGGTTGGCGGTGAGGGGGCATCGGGCTCGCCTTTCCACGGTTTGCGGTTGTCAGCGTCGTGGCTGTAAGAACCACCCATGGGTTGACCGTCGATCATCATCCACCCGGTCGTGGTCCGAACCTTGCGGTAGAAGGGGTCCATGCGAAACGGAGGTTCCGTGCCAACGCTGTCGACGAACCACGCATGCGGGGTTAACCAGCCAACGTGCGGCAGCACCTCGAGACGACCGGAGGCGACCATGGGTTCGAGGTCAATGCGAAGTTCCCGTTCTGCGGGCTCGAGGCACAACAGCGGCGAATCACCGAACACACCCTCCAGTGCATCAGCGTAGGTGCCGCCGCTGGAGAGGTACAGCACGGGATAATGCGCTGCCATCTCAACGGCGAAATGGCGCATGTTTGCAAGAAGAAGCGCCAATTTTTGTTTGTGGTACGGTCGTCGGGATGCTTTCTCCGTCGATTCAACGAACACCAATCCCAAGGTACCTTCGTGAGGCTGAGCCGGCTCGAACAACGCTTCGTTCAACTGGTCGTACGCCACAAACAGCCAACGGTCGGCGTGGAGTTCGTGGACGCCCGACAAACCGGCGCCGAGGTGCGAGGACGTCCCGTTGAGGGTCACCGTTTGGGCCGGCCATTCGCTGGCTGGAAGCATGGGGGTGAAATCGTTCACAAGGCCATTTAATGCCCTGTTTTGGAGGCTCAGTAATGAACCGTTAATTTGCGAGGTTGCAGTTCCTCGCCAATGTACGCCGCCATGGCAGCGACCTCCATGACGGCCCCTCGCATCGTGGTCACAAACGGAATGTTGAGTTCCACCGCGAGGCGGCGCATCATGTTCCCGTCCCGTACGGCGCCACCCGACACGGTGGGGACATTGACGATGAACGACACCTTCCCCTGCCGCATCAGATCGAGGGCGTCAGGGTGCTGCCCCTCAGCGATCCTGTACACGGTGGTGACAGGAACACCGTTGTTTCGCAACACATCGGCCGTTCCTCCCGTTGCATAGAGCGTAAAGCCGATGCCAACCAACGCCGTTGCCACGGGAACCAAAGCGTCCTTGTCCTCGTCCCGGACGGTCAAGTAAGCACCTCCCGACTTCGCAACCGGCACCTCGGTGGCGAGCCGGGCCTTGAGGTAGGCCAAGTCGGCTCGCTCATCGGAGCCAAACACCTCTCCGGTGGATTTCATTTCGGGGCCAGGAGCCGGGTCAAGGCCACGGAGTTTGATGAACGGGAACACCGGGGCTTTGACGCAAACTTGGCCGCTGGTCCGCTTGGGAATGGACTGCGATTTCAGCGGGATGCCGATCGTGATACGGGCGGCGATACGCGCCAAAGGCAAGCCCGAAGACTTCGCCACGAACGGCACCGTGCGAGACGAACGGGGGTTGACCTCCAACACGTACAGGTCGTCGCCTTGAATAGCGAATTGGATGTTAAAGCAACCCTTGATGTTCAGCCCCAAACCAATGATTCGGGTTTGCTCTTCCACCCTTGCCAGCATGGCCTCGCTGATGTTTTGAGCTGGGATGAAGCAGGTTGAGTCGCCCGAGTGAATTCCCGCTTCTTCGAGGTGCTCCATGATGGCCCCAACCAGCACATCGTCACCGTCGGCGGCGGCGTCCACGTCCAATTCCGTGGCGTGGCCCAGGTATTCGTCCACCAGCAGGGGTTTGTCGGGTGCGAGGTACGCCTCACGGACGTAATTGTCCAATTGTTGTTGATTCGACAAAATCTCCATGCCGCGCCCACCCAGCACGTACGATGGGCGAATCAACACCGGGAACCCGATGGCCTCAACCGCTTGCCGCAGGTCATCGGCCGTGGTGCCCGTCGCTCCACGCGGCATCCGCAGGCCTTGACGTTGGGCGAAGGCCTCGAAACGCTCTCGGTCGCTGGCTTCGTCGATGGCATCGCATGAAGTCCCCATGATGGCGACATTGAGGCCAAGCCGCTGAAGGTCAGGCATCCGATCTTCGAGCGGCAAGGCCAAGTTGATGGCTGTTTGACCACCAAACTGGAGCAGGATGCCGTGGGCCTGCTCACGAAGGAGGATCTCGCTGACGAATTCCAAGGTGAGGGGGTCAAAGTAGAGGCGGTCCGATGTGTCAAAGTCCGTGGAGACCGTTTCAGGGTTGTTGTTGATGAGGATCGCATCGTGGCCGGCTTCACGAATCGCATTCACGGCGTGGACGCAGCCGTAATCGAATTCGATGCCCTGACCGATGCGAATGGGTCCGCTTCCAATCGCCACCAGGCGTTGCTTGGTTCGCTCGGCAAGGTCGGGCAGAAGGTCGATGCCATCGGCCCCGAACGGTTCGTAGGTGGAGTAGTAGTACGGCGTTTTCGCAGCGAATTCTGCCGCACAGGAATCCACCATGCGGTACACAGGATGGACACCGAATTCATGACGTCGACGCATCACGGCCGCTTCGTTTTGCCCCGGACCGATGGACTTGGGGCCTTCAGCGGGGAACCCTGCCAGCGCATCGGCGATGTGGGCGTCGGTGAAACCGTGGCTCTTCCATCGGCGCAAAGAATCAGCAGAGACTTCTGCAGGGGAGACACCGAGGTCAACGATTTCTCGCTCCATCGCTGCCAGGCGTTCAAAGCCGTACAGGAACCACCGTGTGATGCGGGTGATTTCATGGACACGCTCGACCGACCACGAGCGGCGGAACGCTTCGAGCACCGCACCCATGCGACGGTCGGTCGCCACCTCGAGCCAGTTGACCAAGGTCGCATCCGGCAGCGGTTCGTGCGCCCGCTGTGCCATCCCTTCACCTTCTGATTCGTCTGCACGGGTCAGGGGGCGTGGGTGAGCACATCCTTGCTCAAGCGACGCCCAGGCTTTCAAAAACGCCTCCTCGAAGTTGCGGCCGATGGCCATGACCTCCCCAGTGGATTTCATCGAGGTGCCGAGTGTTCGGTCGGCCGTGCGGAATTTGTCAAAGGGCCAACGTGGGATTTTGACCACGCAGTAATCCAGGGTGGGCTCGAACGCTGCGGTGGTGCCCTCACCCGTGATGGGGTTGGGGAGTTCATCCAACGTGTAACCGACAGCGATTTTGGCAGCCATTCTGGCGATGGGGTAACCCGTGGCTTTGGAGGCGAGTGCCGACGAGCGTGAAACACGGGGGTTCACTTCGATCACTCGGATTTCACCGGTGAATTGGTTGAAAGCGAATTGAACGTTGCACCCACCTTTGATGTTCAAGGCACGGATGAGCGCCAGCGCTTGGTTACGGAGCCGTTGGTGATCGGCATCACTGAACGATTGCAACGGCGCCACAACGGTGGATTCGCCGGTGTGAACCCCCATGGGGTCAATGTTTTCCATCGTGCAGACGATGGTGGCGTTGTCGGCTTCGTCGCGCATCACCTCGTACTCCAACTCCTGCCATCCGAGAATGGATTCTTCAATGAGCACCTGGGAAATACGAGAGTTGCGAAGCCCCAACTGCGAAATTTCCACCAACTCACCCATGTCTCGGGCCGTGCCCCCGCCGAGGCCGCCGAGGGTGAAAGCCGGTCGAATCAAAATGGGCCAACTGCCGATGACATCGGCGGCGGCAATGACCTCATCGATGGAGTTGCAAGCAATGGCCTTGCTGATGGGGAGGTTGATGGATTCGCAAACTTTGTTGAACAACTCACGGTCTTCAGCCTTGTCAATGGCGTCCAGATCAGAACCGATCAGCTCCACACCGAGCCGCTCAAGCGTGCCGTTGTGGGACAATTCACTGGCGATGTTCAAGGCGGTTTGACCGCCCATCCCGGCCAGCAGGGCACACGGGCGCTCTTTTTCCAGAATTTTCGCCACCGTGTCAGGAAGCAAGGGCTCAATGTAGACCACATCGGCCATTTCCGGATCGTTTTGAATCGTCGCAGGGTTTGAATTCACAAGGATGACCTTGTAGCCGTCCTCACGGAGCGCCCGCACCGCTTGACTGCCGGAAAAATCGAATTCAGCGGCTTGACCGATCTTGATGGGCCCGCTACCCAGAACCAAAATGCTCTCCAAATCGTCACGCCTCGGCATCACGCACGACCTCCCAAGTGCTCATCCACCATCGCCCGGAACCGAAGGAACATCGGTGCTGCATCATGAGGCCCAGGGCACGCTTCCGGATGGAATTGCACCGTGAAACATGGCTTGTCAACCACATCGAGACCCTCCACGGTCCCGTCGTTGGCGTTCACGAAGCGAACCTTGACCGCTGCACCGTGGAGGTTCTCAGCGGGAGGAGACGTCGCACCCGACGGATGAGCGGCCAAGCGGCCGTCCTCTGGGTGCGCAACGGCGAACCCGTGGTTCTGGCTTGTAATGGAGACGATACCTTCGACGACGTCCACCACGGGCTGGTTTGCCCCCCGATGACCGTAGCGCATTTTGTAGGTTTGCAAGCCGGAAGCCAGTCCCATCAATTGATGCCCGAGGCAGATGCCCATGACCGGCATGCCGTCCGCCACCGCCTCGGCCAAGGTGTGGCGAGCATCGGTGGCCTTTCCCGGGTGCGCAGGGTCCCCGGGTCCGTTTGAGCAGAACAGGGCGTCGATGTTGTAGGTGGATTTCAGGGTCGCGTACCCGGTGTCGGGGGGACACCAAACGACATCAAAGTGCATGCAGAGGTGGCGCAGGATGTTGTGCTTGACACCACAATCCAGAACACCAAGCCGAGGTTTACGCTCGCCGAGCTCGTCCACGGAGCCAGGATTGAGTTCCACCACCTCGTCAATGGAGACAAGGTCCACCAAGTCCTCGAGTTCAGGGGAAGTCAATCGCTTCAAAGCGGCTTTGAGACGCTGCTCATCGTCCAGCGGCCCGAACACGCACAAGACCGTCCCCAATTCCCTCACCCGGCGGGTGATGGCCCGTGTATCGACGTTCTGGATACCGGGAACGCCGTGAAGGCGGAGCAAATCGTCCACCGTCCCGACGGCATGGCGATGGTCCGGTTGGTGCATGGCGTGACGTACGACCACGCCCTGAGGCCAAACACGACGGGATTCGGAGGCACCGAGGTGAACCCCGTAGTTCCCGATCAGCGGGTAAGTGAAGGTGAGCACTTGACCGGCAAACGACGGGTCGGTCAACGACTCCTGAAAGCCCATCATGCCCGTCGTGAAGACCAACTCGCCCGAACCCATGCCGGTAGCACCGAACAGTTCACCGAGGTACCGGCCGCCGTCCGCTGTCAACAGCACGCCGGGTCCTCGAGCCCCCTCCGGAAGGTGTTGGGTTCCCTCAGACAAGCCGTCAGCAGCATCGGCAATCTCCAGTGCATTGGGGTTGTACAACGGATGGGTCGCTGGGAGGGAGCGCGAATTGGCATCCAACCCCCCGAACATCAGCGATTGTCCCAAACGGCCATCCATAAGGATTGGGTGGAGGATGGTTGAGCCCTGTCTCACGGAACCAGCGGAAAAACAGCCAACCAGGAGATGAATGAACGGTTTATTCTTCTTCTCGTCGCCGTTTGTCGGTCACGGATTTACCGGTCGCCGAGGGATGAATCACCAGCTGTGCGTCGGGGAAATGCCGTTCCGTGCCACCCTCGCCCGACCACGCTTCCAAGAACAGAGCCAGAGCTGCGACCTCGGAGTGGGGCTGGTTTCCGACGGCCACGTTGTAATGCGCATGCTTGAACACGTCCCCTGGCACTTTGGCGCCACCGACGACGACCATCAACGGTCGGTCACGACGGATCCTGGGCACAACTTGGCGGTAAGGCTCTCCGTACATGGTAAGGTGGACCACGACGCCCGGTGCACCGTCGCCCGCATCCTCCGTGGCGAAACGTTTGATGCGCCCGATCCCTTTGCCGACGTGCTCGCACTCCATGTGCCCGCCAAAGCGTTCATTCACCGAGGCCACGTTGGCAAAGACGCCTTCGTCCTCGTCTCCGGCAAGCAAGAATTGGTTGGACCCGAGCGCACGAGCGACGAGGGCAAGATGCGTTGTGATTCGAGGGTCCCGCCCCTTGCGGTGGCCCAACCTGAGCACGGAGAGATCATTGGGCATGGTTCTTCGAAACGCAGTCCCGTCATAGGCGTAACGGCTCACTCCACGACGGTTTCAACGGCCCCTTCCTCATCCACGTGATCACCAATGTCGACGCCGTGCGCATCCATGAACGTCAACAACCAGTTGACCAACAAGGCATTCACGAGCAGGTTTGCGCCGTAAGTCATGCCGCCCCACAAGGCAGCCAGTCGAACACTGCGCGAGAGACCCTCGCTGAAGGAGAGGAAATCGTCCACCAGCAACGAACCGACCACCGGTTCTGCAACGTACAGCACAGCGAAGATCATCATGCCACCCGACAGCGCTGAGGCGTAGATGTCTCCACGGTCTTTGCTCAACTCCGACAACAAAGCAGACACTGCTGACAAGACCATCACGGTGATGGCAACGGTGCTGAAACCCAATCCAAAGAACACCGATTCACCGCCAACGTCATCGCCCTGAAGCCCGATGAACAACCACCAGCCCACGACCACCAAGGTCACAAGGACACCCCCACGCTTGGATTTCTGGTCGAGCACGGCGTAGGCTTGCTGACGGTCGTGAAGCTGCATGCGTGCGATGATGCGTTCGGCTCGGTCGGCGGATTGGTCGACCGGCGCCGCCTCCGGTTCACTTACAGAAAACGCCACGATGTCGCTTTCCGTCATGCACGCGCCTTCACAGTCACAACTTATGAAATCTGCCGCATTGGACCGCTTCATGGCGACGGACTCGAACCCGGAGGACCTTCGCCGACAGCGAAGGGTAGAGGCGCTACGCCACCGAACCATTGGACCTCATCTGATGGGCATTGTCAACGTCACCGACGATTCGTTCTACTCCGGAAGCCGTGCACAGGATGCAGACGCCGTTCGGCGGGCCCTGGCCATGTGGGACGCCGGGGCCACATGGGTGGACATCGGGGGCGAATCGACGCGCCCGGGGGCCGACCCTGTCTCGGTGGAAGACGAGTTGAAACGTGTGGTACCCGTGATCGAAGCCATCCGAAAAACAGGCCATACCGGCTTGATTTCAATTGACACGCGACGCTCAGTTGTCGCAGATGCAGCGTTGGCTGCCGGGGCCGACATGGTCAACGATGTCTCGGGGTTGCGCGACCCTGCGATGCGCGACGTGGTGCTGAGGCACGGCTGTGCCGTGTGCATCATGCACATGCAGGGCGAACCTTCGTCCATGCAAACCAACCCGCACTACGAGGACGTGGTGGAAGAGGTGCGTGATTCATTGTTGACCACGGCCCATGCCCTTGTGGCTTCAGGCCACCCTGCTTCCTTGATCTTGCTCGACCCGGGCATCGGCTTCGGCAAGACACACGAACACAACATGGCGTTGTTAGCCGACGGGCACCGCCTCAGCGAGAACCAAACCTTCGGTGTGCTGTGGGGGGTGTCGAGAAAGAGCATCATCGGCCAATTGACCGGACACGCCCGCTCCGAGGAGCGCCTGTTTGGAACGCTGGGAATCGCTGCGGTTGCCCAACACCAGGGCATCGATGTGCTGCGGGTTCATGATGTGGAAGCCCATGTTGACCTGTTGGCGTGTTGCACGCCCTTCCTCAGCCCGATAAACCGCCCAACAGAATGAACGGCACCGCCCAAGCCCCGATGCTGGAGCCGATGTTGGTCAACGCCGTGACCAGGAGGACCTTGCCGGCAGGATTGGTCCAGAACGCCTTCAGGTCCTCAAGTTTCAGAAACGCCTGCAAATCACCCGCCGTTGGCTCGGCCACCTTGAGTTGGACGTACCCAGCGAACCACCCCGCAGCCAAAGCGGGGTTCAACGAGGTGATCGGGGATGCCAAGGCGGCGGTCAGGACCGCCAGCGGATGGCCCCGAGCCAGCAAACAGGCCAGCGCTGCGAACGCAGCGTTGGCTGCGGTCCACACGGTGAAAAATTCAACCCAGTCGACACCCGACGTGGTGGAGAGGACGCCGGCGATTGCTGCGATCATGATGAGCGGAAGGGCCCATGGCAACGCCCTGGTCACGGCAGAGCGTTTTGGAAGTTCGTCCAGTTGCGAAAAGTCAACCGCTACCTCGGGTGATTCGAGACGTAACCTCACACCCTCCAAGTGCCCGGCACCGAGGACCGCCAGCACCCGCTTGTCCGTTGGAAGTGCTTGCAACTTCCCAGCAATGTACGCGTCTCGCTCATCGATGAGGACTTCTCCAGCCCCAGGTGAGAACCCTTTGAGTTCCTGCATCATGGACGACAGCAAATCAGCGTCTTGCAGGAGGTCGTTCACGTCAAGGTCGTCGTCATCCTCTTCCTCATCACCCAGCAACGACATCATCAACTGGCGCTTCTCCTTGAAGCGCATGCGTTTCCATGCTCGTCGAAGGGTGACCTGAATGTCACGGTCCACCAGCGCCACCTCGCAACCCGCAGCTCGAGCGGTTTGAACGGCGGCGAGCAGTTCTGCTCCCGGCTGTTGACCTTCGTCGAGGCCAAGTTTTCGTTGCTCCGCCCCCAGCATGGACTGCAAGAGGATCATGGGGGCTTTGCCTTCCTTGATCACTTTGAGGAGCCCTTCGTTGTCCAGCCGGCGTTCGTTGACCAGGGTGTCGTAGCGGCCCTGGCAGAGTTCAACGGCCACAATGTCGGGTTTGAATTCGGCGATCTGTGTGTTGACCGCCTCAACCGAGGCCGTAGCGATGTGGGCGGTACCGAGGAGGCGTAAGCGCTCGGACACATCCACCGTTGGCGCGTCGTGGCTCATCGTCGCTCACCGAACACCGCAGGTTGCTCGGGGCTCAGAAGGTGATCTGAACGTTCTCGCGGACGTGAGCGGCGACCTGCCAGAGCTCACGGCGCTGGCAACCCTTCACGCCTGCCACCAAGCTGGCAGGAATCATCTGAATGGCCTTGTTGAAGTTGGTGGAGGCTGCGTTGTAGAACTCACGGCGGTCAGCGATCTGGTTTTCGAGGCTGACGAGTTGGTTCTGAAGGTTGTTGAAGTTCTCGTTGGCCTTCAGGTCGGGGTACTGCTCAGCGACCATGTTGATGCGAGGCAACATCCCGGAAAGAATACCTTCTGCAGCGGCGACGCCCTTCACGTCACCTTGGGCAAGGGCCCCAGCGGCGGTTTGGCGTGCTTGAGCGAATTGCTCGAAGATTTCACGCTCGTGTTGTGCGTACCCCTTCACGATGTTCATCAGGTTGGGGATCATGTCGTAGCGTTGGTTCAGCAACACGTCAATGTTGGACCAAGCGTTTTCGGCGTTTTCCTCGAGTTTGATGAAACGGTTCCAGGTACTGAAGAACCAAATCACAACGATGAGGAGTAGAACTGCAGCGATGCCAATGATGACCATTTGCGTGGTATCCATGAGGAGGGCTCCGAGGGACTCCCTCTTCAAACCTTCTCAGACGAGACGAACCGGACCTGCGTCCAACCGAAACAGGACCAACTTCAAACCCCGTTCCGTTCTGCGGAGGGGCATGATGGAGACCCTTCCCATTGCCCTTGGGGTCTTTGCGGTGGCGTTTCTGTTCGCCCCGGTGGGCATGGGCGGTGGGATGTTGTTCGTGCCGCTGTTCCATTATTCAGCCGATTGGCCCATCGACGGCACCCTCATCGCCACCTCCTTGTTGCTCACAACGGTGGTCAGTTTCGGCAGCGGCCTGGCCCACCGAAAAAAGGGGCATCACAACGACGAAGCCATCACGAGCGCCTTGGTGGGCGCCGTTCCCGGTGCCATGGTGGGCGTGCTGGTGGTGGTGATGCTTGGTGCGAGCCTCGACCCGGTGTTCAAAACCCTCTCTGTGGTCATGTTGGTGTGGGCACTGGTCAAAACTCGGCGGAAACTTGGCCAACCTCAAACCGATGGCGAAGCAACGGTGAACAACGAGCCCAAGCAACCCATCGAACACTGGCCCATGCGGGCAGGGACGGGTGTTGGCGGCATGCTGTCCTCGGTGCTCGCCGTGGGAGCCGGCGTGATCTACGTCCCGGTGTTGCAGCAAAAAGCGCACCTCGAGCCGAGAACCTCCATTGGGTCCAGCCTCCACATCATGATGGCGGTGGTCCCCGTGGCCATCTTGACGCACTTGGCGTTCATCTCACCGACCGAACTGGAGGCCTTCGTTGATGCGCTTCCCTTCCTGTTGGGGTTGATGGTGCTCACGTACATCGGTGCCAACGCCGGTGCCCGTTTTGGGATGCGCTACATCAGCGCGTTGAACATCATGAAACTGTTCATGGTGTTGGTGGCGGTTGTTCTTGTCCGCTACCTGATGGACCTCGGAGGCACCCTGCTGGGTTCAGGCTGAGAGGGACTCAATGACCATGGCGATGCCCTGACCGCCGCCGATGCACGCCGTTGCGACACCGTATCGACCCCCGCATCGCTTGAGTTCATGAGCCAGCGTCAGCACCAGGCGGGTGCCGGTGGCGGCCAGCGGGTGACCCAAACCAACGGCACCGCCGTTGACGTTGACCTTCTCCACGTCCAAACCCAAATCCTTGACACAGGCCACTGCTTGGCCGGCAAAGGCTTCGTTGATCTCCCAACGGTCGATGTCCTCGACCGTCAGTCCGGCCTTTTCCAAGGCCTTTCGGGACGAAGGCACCGGTCCGTACGACATGATGGCAGGCTCAAGCCCAACAATGCCCCATGACACGATGCGGGCCAGCGCCTCATCACCGTCAGATTCCGCTTGTGCCGCGGATTTGATGACCACGGCAGCAGCGCCGTCCACCACGCCCGAGGCGTTGCCGGCCGTGACAAAGGATTCTGGCCCGAAGGCCGTGGGCAAGTTCGCCAAGGAAGCCTCCGAGGTCCCGCGAACCACGTGGTCTTCGTCCTTGTGGGTCAGCACGGTTTCTCCTCGGCGGGATTTGATGGTGACCGGGACGATTTCGTCCGCAAAGACGTCGTTGTCAATGGAAGCCGAGGCACGGGCGTGAGAAAGCGCTGCAAAGGCATCGATCTCTTCACGCGTGACGCCCTTGCGCCGGCACAATTCGTCGGAGGTTTGCGCCATGAACAGGCCGCAGGTCATGTCTTGGAGGTTGGTCATCATGTAGTCCTCTACTTTGGGCGAACGACCGAGTTTCCATCCTTCACGGCCCCCTCGCATGACGTGAGGCGCCTGAGAGAGGTTCTCCATGCCGCCAGCCACGACCGTGTTGGCCTCGCCAAGCATGATCATTTGCGCACCGGTCACGATGGACTGAATGCCGGAACCGCAAATTCGGGAGAGCGTGAGCATGGGCACCTCTTGAGGGAGTCCACCGTTGAGACCCGCATGACGTGCGCCGTAGATGGATTGCGCACAGGTCTGAAGCGCATAGCCCATGACAAGATGGTCGACGGACTCGGCAGCGGTGCCAGTCTTTTCCAGTGCTCCACGGATAGCGATGGCACCCAAGTCTTGGGCACTGACCGATTTCAGGGCACCGCCGGGCTTTCCGTCCCCGCGCTTGCCGCCAACCCATTCGCAAAACGGCGTTCGAGCACCGCCAACAACCACCACATCTTCGTGCATGTTGTCTCCATCCAAACGAGGGGTAAGAACCCCACGCCTGCGCTGGTTGCGCTCAAAGCGAGCCAAACAGTTTGCTCTCGTCCAAGCCGTTGTTGCTCACGAAGAGCGGGATGGCGATGATAAGACCGCAAATGCCGTTGCAGACAGCGAGGAACACCAAACCAACGCCTTCAACCAAGCCGCTGTTGGCCATGATGAGGTCGTAGTCCTCTTGTGTCAAGTCGCCTGATTCGAGCATTTCATCGTAAATGGCTTCGGTGTTGGTGAGTTCAATTCCACCCACCACGGTGCTGGCCAAGACGGTAAGCAACAACAGAATGACACCCTGACGCTGGTAATTCATCGTCATCACACCGCCTGCGACCGTCGCACCTGCGAGCCCAAACGAAAGAACGTTGATGGCCATCAACAAGGTGTTCATGGGGCCAAGGAAGGCCAACAAGGAGCCACCTGCACTGATGACACCCCAGATGATCGCCAAGATGCCGATGACCTTCGCGGCCGAGGAGGGAGGCTGGAGCATGATGAGTTGACCCGGCGCCATTTCGGTGGTACCTGAAAGGAAGGTCCCTTCCGACATCGGCACGAAACCTCCGGCCACTTGAACCGAGGGAGGAGCGGTACCGTCGGCGTTGTCGTTGGTGTCCTGCGGTGGTTCGCTCCACATGGTTGGCCACTGTGGAGGCTGGCTTATGAGGGTTCGTCGTTGAGAGGTGCGTTCTTCAAGCATGAGCCCGTGGTTCACCCGAGGGGAACGAGGTTGAACATCCTGGTCGTGTTCAAGAAAAACTTCGAAGCGGTGCACGACGAAGGGCTTCAACACCTTCGCAACACCCTTCACACGGTCTGCGGTGAAGAGCACACCGTGGACATCCGTGCCCGGGAACACGTACGGCGAGCTGACTTCATCGCCCGCGACCTCGTCATTATCTTCGGCGGCGACGGCACGCTGACGTCCCTTTCACACAACATCGACGCAGCTACGCCGGTGATGGGCGTGAATTCCCACCCACGGGCACAAGACCCCAACGGCAGCTTCGGGTTCTACATGGATTCCTCCGTTGCCACGTTTGAGGACGACCTGCAAGCGGTGCTCGCCGGGTCCGCCATCGTGAACACGCTGCCACGGTTGCAGGCCATCATTGACACCACGTCGGGCAACCGATTCACCACCGACCCGGCCATGAACGATTTGTTGGTGGCCAACACCCATCAATACGCCCCGTCCAAGTACAGGCTGAGGCGAGGCGATCAAGAAACGAAACAGCACAGCAGCGGCTTGCTCTTTTCCACATGGCACGGTCAAGGCGCCTGGCTGCGCAACGCCATGAGTTCGGATCGGTTTGCCGAATTGGTGAATCACGCAGCGAGCGGCGACCGTTCAGGGCATTACTTCGTCCACGCCCGGGACCTTTCGCCCGACCAGCGGACGGTGGCCCCGTGGGCATGGTCTGCGTGGACGAGCGAAGCCACCACCATCACGTCCGACATGCACCGCGGTTACGTCGTTCCTGACGGCTGGGATGAAGTCCACTTCAACCGGGGCGCGACCGTCACCGTGAACGCGAATGCCCCCATGTTGCAACTCTTGACGTTCCGCACGACGATCGAAGCAAAACTCGCAGCGTTGTCCCGCTGAGCAGGACGTCACAGCACCGCTGCGCCACGTTGCCGTTGCACGGCAATGATCCTGGTTCATTCGATGTGGGCCAACCAGCAAGGTCCCACCTCTCCTTTGCGATGGAAGAGTCGATTGAAGGGCGCCAAGAACATTGGTGTGAAAAGTAAACCTTAGTGGCGAAAAAAAGGGGGGAGACTGGGGCACGAAACGTGCCCCAGCCTCCGGTTTCTTAGGAGGTGATCCATCTGCAGGTTCCCCTACAGATAC
>WTJK01000060.1:0-1336 GCA_011524855.1 Methanobacteriota archaeon
GACAACCTGCTGCTGGTGCAGGGAGTCAACGCCGAAGGAACGGTGTCGCTGGGTATCCGTAACAGCGGTACACAGGCGAAAACCAGCCTGTCACTGCGCCTGTCACCCGGCCTCGACCCCGAGCCTTTTGCAGCGTTCCTTGGAGAAGTGCATGAATCGTTGACTCATGCACTCAGGTGAGTACAGAACGGGGTTTTGGAACCGATCAGCGATTGGCGCCGTTCGGTGATGCAAAGCAATCGCCCATCGCATACCGGAACCACCGTTCTTCGACACTGAGCAGCATCTCGTTCTCATTGGCGTTGAACACGGACAGAAGCGAAATGTGCAAGTTGTGAAGCGCATCTCGGGCCACGTTCGGTGCTGAAGTAGGAACCGAGAGGTGCACCAAATCGTACGACGTGTTGCATCCCAGATCAAACATGGAGATTGTTTGACGTAACGTCACCAGTCCATCCTCGTACAGTCGTTGCGATGCGTTGGATCCCGTGATTTGTGAGGCATCGTACAATCCCAACAGCCCGTACATGAACCCGTTCAAAACAAAGGAACCGTTGGTCGGTGTCGGATACAGCTCGTACCAATCACCAACGCCATCGAAATGGCGGGTCACGCCTCCCTCTTCGACGGTCAAGTTGAACGGTTGAAGCGCATGTAAGGTGGCGTTGAGGTAACGTGAATCGTTGGTTGCTGCATACATCCTGGCCATGAACGACATGCCCAAACCTTGGGTCATGGCGCTTGGCCAACCCGCTTCCAAACTACCAACAACGCCCCCGCTGAAGTTGTAAGGGAACCACCAAAGCCAGGCGCCGCCCGTGGATTGATTGGAAACAGCCCATTCCGCAATGTTTGTGGCGTTTTCGAAGTTCGAGATGTTGCCCGATTCAATCCATTGACTGTAAGAGAGCAATCCCCAGTGGAAGGCGGTGGTGGGCACGTATTCAACGCCCCAACTGTAATTCACCATGGGTACACCGTGTTCGTCAAACGTGACCCTTTCCCAAACATTTCGGTCCACCTCCAGCGGGTAGGCCTCGTTCCACCTCGCATGGTTCATGTAAGGGCCCGTGCTGTTGTAAGTCTCAAACTGCACGGGGTAGTACATGCCTGCAGAGATTTCACTGGTGCTTGTCAACAACCGCTGCAATTCCGAAATGGTGTCGTTGGCTTGTTCAAGTCGGAATTCAAGTTGCTCAATATCATCACGCAGTGCATCGGACGTGTTCGCATGAACTTGGACTTGTGTCGTGAGGTTGGCAACCGTGGCGTTTGCAACAGCAAGGGCGGACGACAGTTGATCGATGTCCTCTGCGTTTGCTTCAAGGGACTGAAC
>WTJK01000060.1:1436-12024 GCA_011524855.1 Methanobacteriota archaeon
CAAGGGCGGACGACAGTTGATCGATGTCCTCTGCGTTTGCTTCAAGGGACTGAACAAGCAAATTCGCCTGCTGAAGTTCCTGCGTGAGATTCTGGATGGTTGAATTTGCAACCACAAGCGTGGCTGATAGTTGCTCAAGGTCCTCTGCGTTTGCTTCAAGGGACTGAACAAGCAACTTCGCCTGCTGAAGTTCCTGCGTGAGATTCATGATGGTTGAATTCAACATGTCCATGGACGGGTTGCCTTCTGTTTGCATTGATTCATCGTTTTGGATTCCATCGGAAGGCGTGCTGTCTCCTCCGATGCAGCCTGCCACACTTGACAGCATCAACGACATCAGAAGGAGGACGGCAGGTTGACGACCCATGAACGACCCAACCGTTGCTTGCTTTAATTCACACGAGTCACGAAATTAGCCGCATGGACATGCCCATCCTCAACGAACCTCCTCATCTCGCCGGCGACTGGGGCATGGACATTCACGCTGGGATTCCGGTGGTCCGGACCTAACCGAGAGCCCGGTCCGAGGAAAGAGGGATGTCCTTGCACTCGCTCATCAGGCCTCGGCCAACAGGTCCTGGCGCGATTGCGTCAGAAGCGTCACGGCGAACAACAACACGGCGGAGGCCACCAACATCACCAGCAAGGCGGTGGCCGATGCTCCGGTCACGAAGAGCACCGCTGCGAACAGCCACCCGACGGCAAGGTCGGTCGCTCCGATCACCCGCCACGATGTGCGGAGGGTGAGCAACCCGGCGATCCACGCCGTGGCCGAAGCCATGATGCCGACCAAGGTCAGCACGAACAAGGAACCCATCGTAAGCCCGGCCCCGTAAGCGAGCAGGTGCATGGCCCACAGCCCGCTTGCCAACCACAAGCCACGGTCGGTCTGCACCAACCACGCTGACCACACCGCACAGCCCACACCCAACACCAGCGCTGTTTCAGCAGGTGCGACGTCAAGGCCCAGCGGCACCAGCGCCCACACCTGCCAGCTCTGGACGAGGAACGGCAACGCCAGCAGCCCCACCAACACCACGGCCGGTTGCTGCCAAGCGCGAGCACGCAGGAACCCAAACAGCACGGCCAGAGCGCCCGCAAGGCCAACCGAAAGAACCACGACGCTTCCTAACCATGCACTTCTGCCCAAAGCGCCGCGGTGGTCGTCCAGTTCGCGTCGCAAACGTTCACGCTCGACCCAATCGAACACCAGCACCATCCCGACCAGCACGGCCTCGGTGCCCCAAATCGGAAGGCTCCACGACAGGAATGAACCGTCAAACGGGTCGGTGACAAGCGGGAGAGGCACCTCGCCCCCGATGAGCACGGTGATGAGGCGGTCGATGACCAAGAGACCCAGCACGGCCTCGAGTGCACTCGGCAAACGCAGACCGAGGTCGTTGCGACCGAACAAGCCCAACCAGGCCAACCCGACCAAACCGAGCACCAGCACGAGTTGGTGGGTGGCATCGCTGCCGTCAAGCACCCCGACCGTCATCCGCCCTGCGATGTGAATCAACGCCAACCCCCCCATCGCCACCGCAATGGGCAGCTCAACCCCAAACGCGTCGGGAAGACGCAGGCCGATGGCGTTCGCACGGGCCTTGGACAACCCGACCAGCACCACGAAGAACGCCGTACTGAACACCAATGTTGCCCAGCCAAGCGCCGTGGCGTAGGCCGTCCAGGCGCCGACAACAGCGGTCACGCCAAGGAACAAGAGCATCACAACAGGACGGTAGTGAATATCGCCGACAATGAGGTCGTCCGGGTCACTGACGGATTGACGTTTGGCCCGTCGGCGTTGCGTTTCAGCAAGCGCCAACAATTGCGCGTCCACCCGCTTCAGCGCCACTTCCGTTTGGCCATCGGAGGACGAAGACGTGGCCATCCATGCCTCCATGTTCGCTCGCTTCTCGTTGAACGCAGCCTCTCGAGCCTCTCGGTTGGCCAGCGCCTTCAATCCTGAACGGACATCGCCCTGGAACGCCAAGTACGCCCCAACGCTGACAAACATGCCAAGCGCGACGAAGAGGATACCCGGGTTGGCCAGCGTTTGACCGACCATGGCCACGGCAAGGATGACCGAGACTGCGCCCACCGTGGGTGGAAGAAGGCGTTCCGTCGACGGCAATCGCCAAAGGTAGGCCGCCAGAAGCACGCCTGAGGCGACCACCAAAGCCCAAGCGTTGAGGGCATCGGACATCCATCCTTGACCGACGAGTGAGGCGGTGCGCGTCGGGTCCAGTCCCATCACCAGCAGCAAGGCGGTCAAGGCAGCCAGCATCGCCGTGAGCATGCGACCGACAGGGTCGTGGTGCCGCTGCTCTGGCTCCCGAGCGTGGTGGCGAACTTCGGCCTGAAGCAGCATGAAGCCCCCCGTCAGCAGCAAGAACGCCCAGCTGGCCTCATCACCGAAACGCCAGGCCAGTGCAACGGCAGCGAGGCACCACACGATGAACAGGGGACGGGACCGACCGGCATGAACCTCGGTCCACACCATCACACCGTGAGCGACGAGCAGCACACCCATCCCGGTCAACAACCACGGTGCGGTCAAACCATCGGGTCGAGCCATGCCATAGAACGTCACGGTGGCGAGTACGAACCCGAGGTTCCAGAGGTTCAACGATGCCCCGTCTCGCAAACGAGCACTGATCTCAGAAAACCCGCCAAAACGACCGGCCAGGTTCAAGTGGGCCGATCCGAGCGCCCGGTTCACCCCCACCTGTTGGAACATCAACAGGGTCATCCACACCCCCACGTCCGTCGAGCCGAGTGAAATGGGGAGCACATCGGCGTTGATCAATCGCGACTCCACGTCCGTTGCAAAGATGAGCAGCCAAGCGAGCGGGGCCAACACCGCGACGCCTGCCATGCTGGGTGAACGCCGTTGCACCGCTAACGCCCCCAAGCCCAGCCACACCGCGCCCTGCGTGACCAGGAGCAGTCGAGCGCTGGAGCCGGCGTCGTCGGCTGGAATAAGCAAAGTGAGCAAGGTCACGACCACCAAGGCGCCCAACCACAACACGTGGTCGGACACGTCGGTCTGGTGACGCAACAACAACCCCGTGACCACCGCAACCGTTGCCGCGGCAAACACCGCATAATCGGACAGCGCCCCGGGCCAATCCACGGTGAACTGGCCGCTCGCCAGCAACGCGAGACCCGCCAGGAGCACGGGCGCAGGCACGAGGATGAAGGGCGCCATCGACGGCCAGGCCACCCCGCGAACCGACAGGTAGGACGCCACGAACGCCAAGGCGAGCATCGACAGTTGTGCCAACGCATAGCCTGTATCAGCCCGATGCGCAGCGATGACCATCAGTGCACCCACCATGCCGAGCGAAACGGACACGGCCCAGAGCCCGGGTTGTCCAAGCCCGACACCGCTGACCGCCTGACTCAACCAGTTGGGTTTGTCCACAAAACGAGCCGCCATGGCGGCGTTGGCCGTGGTGACCGCAGCGAGCAGCAGGAACAACGTGAACCGATCTTCAAGAGGCAACAGCGTAAGCGAAAACACCGTCCATTCGTTCGACAACGCATGAACACCAACCCAGAGGTACGAGATGGAGATGCCGAGACTTGCCAAATTACCTGAGGAACGGGCAAGCGCCAAACCGTGCATCAACGCCATGGCGAGCACCAGCACAACGGCCACCCCCATTTCTCCGTACACCGCTCCAGCACCGCTGCCCACAGCGAACAACACCAGGGCGGATTGAGCCGCGATAGCGTCCTCGTCGTGGTAGAACGCCAGGCCAACGTTGAGGCCAACCAGCCCCAAGAGCACCAAGCCAAGGGTCTCGCCCGCCCCGAGGGGGACGGAGTCAAACCAACCCCAATGCCATGCGTCGAGCGCAAGGCCGTACAGCAACTTCATCGCGATGATGACCCAAGTGACGCCCAGCAGGTGCATCGACGGACGCTGAATCCAGCGCTGGCCCAGCGCCAATCCCACGGCCGCCATGGCGACGAGCCCGATGGCACTGATGACCTCTGGAAGCACGGTCCCCACCACGGCACCGATGGCGGTCCACACCAGCACCATGGCAACCATCAGGCCACGACTCAGGTGCTGTTCGGCTTCGACCAAACCAAGGTCCTCGGGTGTTCGCTGACCGTCGTCAACGGGTGACTCGAGGCTGAACAGGTCGCCAACGTCACCGACCGCTGCATCCCGCTGCGCTTCATCGCTGCTGGCTGCTGCAGGCAAGGAAGCATCATCGCTGACGGAGGAATCGATGACCTCGACCGCCCCCTCAGCCACATCAGCATCGTCCACCATGAACGCGCCCAAATTCATCCCGCGAGCCCTGCCAAACGCCTTGGCCCGCAGCACATCGTCGTCATCGGGAGCCGGGGTCCCTTTGGTTGGCCCCCTGTCCATGACCTCCGGTCGTTTCGGTGGCGTCTTGAAGTTGACCGACGCTGGAGGGCGATGAACAGGGTTTCTGCGCCGCAGCGGCCCATCGCACCCGCAGGCAAGACCACCGATCTGACGCCGTCACACGGAAGGGCGAAAGCCGTCCCGAGGAGGCGTGGACGAGCCAAAAGGGACAAAGAGGGGCGGCGGAAACGGCCGGCATGGGCAGCCACTTCGGCAGGCAATCCGGCAACCTCTCCGACCATGGACTGAACCCCTCCGGTGATGTCCATTGGAACCTCGAAACCACCGACCTCATTGCCATGGCGGTGGAGCGCGGTGAAGGCGTGCTCAGCGCCCACGGCGCCTTGGTGACCGAAACCGGTGAGCGCACCGGTCGTTCGCCCAACGACAAGTACATCGTGGACGAACCCAGCGTTTCCAGCGACATCAACTGGGGCGATGTCAACGTCTCCACCGACGAAGCCACCTTCGAGCGCATGCGAGCAAAAGTGGTTGACTTCCTCGGTCAGCAACCCGCCTTGTTCGTTCAAGATCTGTACTGCGGTGCCGATTTCAGTGAAGCGTTGCCCATCCGTGTGGTCAACCACAACGCCTGGCACAACACCTTCGCCCGCAACATGTTCATTCGACCCGACGATGCACAACTGGAGCAACACGCACCCGAATTCACGGTACTTCACGCACCGCACTTCGAAGCGGACGCCGAAACCGATGGCCTCAACTCCCACTGCTTCGTCATCGTGAACTATGCTCGGAAAGAAGTCATCATCGGCGGGACCCGTTACGCAGGTGAGATCAAAAAATCGATCTTCTCGGTGATGAACCTCATCCTTCCCAAGAAGGGCATCCTGCCCATGCACTGCTCCGCCAACACCAACGGCGACAACACGGCCATCTTCTTCGGACTCTCCGGAACCGGGAAGACCACCTTGTCGGCCGACCCGAAACGGGCCCTCATCGGCGATGACGAGCACGGCTGGGGTGCCAACGGCGTCTTCAATTTCGAGGGCGGCTGCTATGCCAAGCTGATCGACCTGTCCGAAGAGGATGAACCGGCCATCTTCGCCACCACCCGGAAGCACGGCACGGTGCTGGAAAACATCGTCCTCGATGCCGACGGTGTGCCCGATTTCCACGACACGAGCAAGACCCAGAACACCCGCGGTTCTTACCCGATTGAGTTCATCGACAACCGCACCACCGACTCCAAGGGCGGCCACCCGCAAAACGTCATTTTCCTGACGTGCGACGCTTTCGGTGTCCTTCCGCCGATCTCCAGGCTCACGCCCGCCCAAGCGGCCTACCACTTCATCTCCGGGTACACGGCCAAGGTCGCTGGGACCGAGATTGGCGTCAAGGAGCCACAAGCCACGTTCTCGGCCTGCTTTGGCGAGCCCTTCATGCCCATGCATCCCGGCGTCTACGCTGATCTGCTCTCCGAGAAGATGGATGCCCACGGCTCCACCGCTTGGCTCATCAACACCGGTTGGTCTGGCGGCGCCTACGGCGTGGGCAACCGCATGAAAATCAAGTACACACGTGCCATGCTCAACGCTGCGCTCGACGGCGACCTCAACGACGTGACCTATGTGAAGGACGATCGGTTCGGCTTCGAGGTGCCCACGTCTTGCCCCGGCGTCCCTGCCGATGTGCTGCAGCCCAAATCCACCTGGAACGACGGGGCTGCTTACGACGCCACGGCCGACAAGTTGGCCACCATGTTCAACGAGAACTTCAAGCGTTACGAGGCCGGTGTATCACCCGAAGTCAACGCTGCTGCACCGGCTTCGTTGGCTTGATGCGTGCGGTACCGGGAGATGCCCGGGTCAGGCGTGGCCTTGCTTGAGAGGATCCATCGCAACCGGAAAGGACACCGACACCATCCACACCTGCTGCTTCATTCGTCCAAGTGTTGTTCGGCCTCAGCAAGGTGGTGTGCTTTTCGGACCGTCTCATCGACCGGCGTGAGGCGGTCAAGCACGAGTCGAAGCAGCGGCAGGTCGTCGTGCTCCCCTGCGTCGAGTGCTCGTTGGGCCGTGACCATGCGCTCCGCCAACCGTTCGAGACGAGTCTCATCGGCAGCCAAAACGGCACATTCCATGGCCTCATCAAACAGCTCGATCGCCAAATCCGGCCGCTCAATGGCCATCAAGTCTCGACCCACTTTCTCCAGGGCATCACACCCCGGACCCGGGGCGTCCATCAACGTGGGAGCGGCCTTTTCCACCCATTCGGTGGCCATGCTCTGTTCGCCGTTCAGCGCGGCTGTAATGGACGCCAACACCTGCGAGGGAACGGATTCCATCGGCTGGGCCGTAGGCTGATGTGCTGCCGTCGCGAACAACCGAGCGGCGCGTTCGAGGTTGCCCGCTTGGAGGGCGAGCATGCCCAGGCGTCGCATCGCTTTGCGCTCAGAGCCCACATCGTCCACCAACGTGGCCAGGTGCAAGGCACGGGCCAGATGGCGCCGTGCGTGTTGATGGTGCCCGGCCATACGAGCCATCAGACCAAGGGCGGATTCGGTTCGCAGAAAACTCCCTGCCATGGCTCGGTGAGCGATTTCCGCCTGTTCTTCATCAAGAGGGGCCAGCCCCATCCCCACTTCTTCCATGACCTCCATCAGCAGCAAGGAGGTGGATTCAACCGCTGCAGGAAGGTGCTCGTCTGCTTGGGTTCGCAAGGTCTCAAGGTGAGCGTCAAGTCTTGAGACCGGTGTGCAAATCGACGGCAATTCACCGAGCGCCTCCACCCGCTTGGGCTTGATGGTGTACCCTCGAATCAACCGGGTGAGGTCGGCGATTTTCCGGCGCTCCTCCTGCCCGTCATCCGGGCCGTCATCGTCCGTCGAAAGTGCATGACTGGACGACAACAAAGAATCCACCATCCACGTCAACTTCTTCTGAACATCGTACTCGTCTCGACGGCTGATCGCATAGCTCATCTCCGCCGCACGGACTTGCCGCGACAAACTGCGAAAGCGGGCTTCTCGCGGCTTGTCGTTGGTCCCTTCGACCAGGCGTTCCACAAACGTCGACGGGGGGCAGGTGGTGAAGCGCAAATGGGCACGTTCGGCCGTGGTGGTCATCTTGAAGTCGTCCGACACCAGCACCACTTCGGCGTGGTCTGCACCCAAACCGTCGGCCAACACCATCAGCGAAAGGTCAACGTCTTGCGGTGCAGCGGCCTCACCAATTTTTTGGGCCAGCGCACGGACATCCGCTTCGTCCACGGGTACGCTGTGCAACAACGGTTGGAGGGCTGTCAGCACTCGCGGCCGACCGTTGCATCTTCGGAAGGCAACCGTAGCCACCTCGCGCTCCACGCCGGGGGTGATGAGCAAGCGTCCGCCGTTGAGGGCGACGGTCAAATCCTGAACGAATCCGTCCTCGGCTTTTTGCCCCAAATGGATGAAACAGTTGGAATCCACCACCCACGCGACGCTCATGCCGATTCCCTGTTCGTGCAGGGCATGAGGTTTGCGTCGTATCCGAGACCGATGAACGACGCTTGAGCGCAGGACGAGGACTCACAGCGGGAGGGTGTCCGGTGTGTCGCGGGTCGAGAACCGTTGGACATGACCGCTTTCATCGATCAGAAATTTTTCGAAATTCCATCGGACATCACCGGCGTAGCCGCTTTGGTCGGCGGCAGTACAGAGGCGGTCAAACAGTTCAAGCCTGTCGTCACCGTTCACCTCAATCTTCGCCATCAACGGAAAGGTCACGCTGTACTTGGATGAGGTGAACTCGCAAATCTCACCGTGCGTTCCGGGCTCTTGGGCGCCGAATTGGTTGCATGGGAACCCAACGACGGTCAGATCGTCGTGTGCCTCGTGCAGGGTTTGCAATCCAGCGTATTGTGGCGTAGCGCCGCAAGCGCTGGCGACGTTGACCACCAACCAGCGATGCCCGCCAAGGGCCCGCAGGGTGGTGGTATCGCCGTTCATGGTTGGAAAAGGGAGGTCGAGGACGGAGGTCATGTCCGTTGGTTGAAAGCACCGGCTATCAAGATGTGCTTGTGTCAACCAAAGCAAACCCTCATGAAGCGGCGAGCGATGGTAGTAGCATGCAAGTTCTCATGGAAACCAGCGCCGGCAACATCACCATCGACCTCTTCCACGGCAGTGCCCCCGACACCGTCGCCAACTTCGTGAAATTGGTCCAATCCGGTCACTACGACGGTTTGCACTTCCACCGTGTGATTGAAGATTTCATGATTCAAGGCGGCTGCCCGCACTCCAAGGACCCCATGTCCCGCCGAGCAGGCACGGGTGGACCCGGCTGGCAAATTCCCTGCGAACCTTCTGCGCTCAAGTTGAAGCACGACAAGCCCGGCATCCTCTCGATGGCCAACGCAGGCCGTAACACCGGTGGTTCCCAGTTCTTCCTGACCACCGTCGCCACCCCCTGGCTCAACGGCAACCACGCCGTGTTCGGTGAAGTCAGCGATGGCATGGACGTCGTGCATGCGATTGAACGCTGCAAGAAACTGCCCGGCGACCGACCCGCCACGCCTCAACAAATCATCCGCTGCTCGCTCGTGGAGTGAGGTGACCCGCATGGTCGTCCTCGCCGTTCACGGCGGTGCGGGCGGTGACGGGCCCTGGCGTGGGCTCACCCAAGCTGACCCGGCTCGGTTGGATTGCATGCAGCGCTTGCTTCACGACCTCGGTCAGCGCTTGGCCGACGGGGACATCGATGCACTCGAAGCCGTCACGCTCGCCGTGGAAGCCATGGAGGACGAACCGTTGTTCAACGCCGGGGTAGGCTCGGTGCTCGACGCCAACGGTGAGGTGACGATGGACGCCAGCATCATGCGCGGCAACGACCGCTCCGCCGGCGCGGTGGTGAACGTGCAGCATGCAAGCCACCCGATTCGGGTTGCCAATCGAGTGCTGCACCAAGGATGGCCGGTGATGCTGGTGGGAGAAGCCGCCGACGCCTTCGGGGAACGCGAAGGGGTCACCCTGCATCCCAACGACCGGTTCATCACCGAACTTCGGCGGGCACAGTGGCAAAAGTGGAAGGCCAGCACCTTGCGACCGGGCGCCACCGACGAGGACGACGAGGCGGTGCTCGATCACGACCTCGAAGACACACCCGGCATGGGCACCGTGGGTGCGGTGGCGCTGGACCGCAGCGGTCAACTCGCCGCTGCCACCTCAACGGGAGGCATGACGGGGAAGCCCGACGGGCGGGTGGGTGACACACCGATCATCGGTGCTGGTACCTGGTGCGACGATCGGGTGGCGGTGTCCTGCACGGGCGTCGGTGAAGCGTTCATCCGAACCTGTGCCGCACGAACGTTGGCGTTCCACCACGAACGGTTGGGCTTGGACAAAGCAGGCCAACGGGTGCTCGACGATGTAGCGCCGTTGGGTGGTCGCGGGGGCCTCATCGCCGTGGACGCCGAAGGTCATGTCGTGTTGCCGTTCCAAACCATGCTGATGTACCGCGGAGTGTATCAAAACGGCGACATCAACGTGGGCGTTGGACCCGATTGGGAACCGTAAGTTCATCATCCGACCGCCGAGCGAATCAACCATGCCGTTGGACGCCAAGGAAGCACTTCGCCGTGCAGATCTCATCCGCAGCGACCGCTCCATGCCCGGTGTGACACGAAGCAACGTGGCCGAAGGGGAGGGCGAGGTTGAATGGGCGTACGCCGACCCCGCTGGCGACCCGGTCAACGATGAGGAAACCGTTCAGCGTTGGAACGCCTTGGCCCTGCCACCTGCCTGGACGGAAGTGTGGATTTGTGCACACCCAAGGGGCCACATCCAAGCCACCGGGAAGGACGTAAAGGGGAGGTTGCAGTACCGCTACCACCCTGAATGGATCGAGATCACGGCGGAAATGAAGTACGATGACGTCGTGTATTTCGCCTCTCAACTCCCGCGGTTGCGACGCCAGATGAACGTCGATATCGAAGACGCCTCCATGACCCAACAGACCGTGTCCGCCCTCGTGGTGAAATTGATGGATCTGTACAACATTCGAGTTGGCAGCGACGAGTACGCTAAATCCAACGAATCCTACGGCCTGACCACGTTGAAATCGATGCACCTTGAGCATGTCAGAGGGAAACAAGCCGAAGGTCGGCACGACGCTATTTTTGCCTTCACCGGCAAGTCCGGCAAGGAATGGCACATCACCATCGAAGACGACCACCTCGTGGACCTCATCCTCCGCACCA
>WTJK01000073.1 GCA_011524855.1 Methanobacteriota archaeon
GGCGCTGGTAGCGATGCGGGCGGGCCCGGTGGATTGACGGGTGGCCCGGGGGGAGGGAGTTGAACGGGCGATGCAGGTGGTGCGATGGCCGGCGTTTCCGGGACAGTTGCGGCAACCTGTTGTTGATGTGCCACTGGCGGCACCGGTTCAGAATCTGCTGAATCCGCACGCACTCCATCAGGCGGGGTTGGAGCGGGCGCGGCCGGTACCGGCAGTCCTCGGGTGGTATTGGGAAGCGCTTCAGGGCTGACGGGTTGCGGCTTTACCTCCGTCGCAAGCGAAGCCACCACCGCATCAATGTGGGCGGTTTCAAGCTCCCCGCCCCTCAAAAAGTCAACAAACGCTGGCCCCAGCAACGCCATGCTGTTGCGAATCAGGTGGGGGTCTTCACCCCAACCGGAGAGGTAGAAATCGTGACGCCCCCCGTGGTCGGAGAACGACAGACGATGAAGGTCCAATTTGGCCAGGAGCATGCCCGCTACACCGGCGAACGCAAACAAACCGCCGCTCAACGCCAACCAACCCTGCATCAGCCCTGTTGACATCAAAAGGCCAGCTGCCAGCGATGTCCACCACACCGGCATCATGCGTTGGAACAAATCCAAATGAGTGTGAGAATAACCTGAGAGATGCGCCTTGACCAACGCCATGCGCACGTCAAGGCGGCGAATGCCATCATCGTCCAGCCGCGCTTCCACAAGACGCAGAAGATGATCGTCCATGACAAGCGACGTCGAAGTGCGCCCCGAACGGTGTTGGCTCAGCGGAAATTCGACCACCTTTTCGCCTTGCTCCAAGAGGATGGGGGCTGCACGCACCGGTAGGGCCCAATCGGTTGACGAAGCGGGCCCTGAAAGCGCATGGTTTGCGGGAGCACCGGTTGGCGTTGTTTCCAAAGGAAGGGGCGGCGACGCTTCGGACGCTGTTGCGTCCGTGGTTTCGTCAGCGTCCGAAGGGTCCATCATGCACGCAAAGGCACAGATGTGGATTTAATCCATCCGCTTCAGCGGTGCACTTCGGAGAGCCAAACGGTTTGGTCGTCGACCGGACCGAAATCCTTGCCTTGCTTGATGCCGACGATGACTTTCGCAGTCGACTGTCCAACGTAGGATTGGACTTTCCCCGTGACGGCTCCGTTGAACAGCACGGTCTCGGCTTCATCCGCTTCTTGCATCGCTTTCTCCAGCTTCGATGGACCGATTTCGTCGGAGTACGTCCCGTCTGCGAATCGAATCTTGGCCTTGTTGGTGCCCATTTCCTCGATCACATCGAACAGTTCCTGGATGTCGGCCGGAGCGGTTTCCGAGGCGTAGGTATCGTCCATGTCCTTGTCCCAATCCTTGTCGCCGCCGAATTTTTCTTCATCCTCGGCGATTTTTTTGTCGAGTTGGTGCTTGAACTTCGCTGCATCGACCTTCTTTTGCAGACACATGGTCACGGTCTTCTGTGGAAGCAGTTCCCATTCTTGACCGACCGGGGCTTGAGCGACGAAATCGACTTTCATCATGTCATAGAGTTGCATGAACAACATTTCTCCGCCGCGATCGCCATCGATGGCCACCGTGACGCTCTCCTTGCTGTTGGCCAAATCCACCAGCTCCTGCTTGATGTTGCCCGCACCATCGGCACTGATGGCGTTCTTGAGGCCGCAATTCAACAGGTTTCGGACATCGTTTCGACCTTCTACGACGATCAACGACGTGGATGATTCAACGTTGGGTCCGCAGGTCAAGCCGTGGAAGTTCTTGGCCGTGCCCACGGTCAACACCGAACGTACTTCTTCAATGACGGTCTTGGAGGCTGCCTCACCCGAGTTGACCAGCGTCAACAAGAGTTCCTTGGCGCGGTCCACGACAGCCGTGCGTTTCGTGGCACGAATGTCCTTGATTTCGAGCACTTTGATGATGGCCTCGCAAGGTCCAATGCGGTCGATGGTTTCCAGAGAACTGGCGATGATCGCGGTCTCGACGTTGTCCAGACTCGACGGGATGATGATGGTCCCGTGCACTTTCCCGTTTTTGGTGTCCATTTCAACATCAACGTGGCCGACGCGTGCGGTTCGCTGCAGTTTTCGCAGTTCCAGTTCATCGCCGAGCAAGCCCTCGGTTTGGCCCATGATGGCACCGATGATGTCCTTGCGTTGGACGGTGCCGTTCACCTTGATGTCAGCCCGAATTTGGTATTTCATGGCCTTGCTTTTTCCTTTGTTTCCTTTGTTTCCGTGATTTCCTTGGTTTCTTCGAGACATGTTGTGTCCTCCTTGCGCACAGGTCCGGGCGACATGTTCCCGAAACCGGGAATGTCGCAGCCGCTCCGAGGAGCGGAGTGAATGTGAACAGTACTCCGACGGCTGGCATGCATTTCAACCCTCCCCCGTGCGGTATGGCCCAAGGCGGGTTTCCGACGGTTGCTTCAAGAAGAGAACGACGCTGGACAACACGTGGCGTCAGCAACCGTGGGAGCCTTGGAGGTGTTTCGCTCCACTGTGGAGGTGATGCTGATCGACGGTGTCCTGACTCGCGAAGAGAAGCGCCTCATCATCAAACTCGCATCAGCGCTGCAATTGAACGCCGATGAACCTGCTGAAGTGTACCAAGCCATTCAAGAGGGGCGCACCTCCGGAACGGGTCGAGCCATCGAGGCCACGCAATTTCGACACATCTACACGCAGGTGTTCGAAGTGGCGATCGTCAACGCCTCCTTGTCAAAGGACGAGTTCCGTGTCCTTGCACACCTGCGCTCGGTGTTCAACATTGACAATGCACAACACAGCGACATTGAACGGGAACTTCGTGAAATGGTTCAAGAAAAATACGAAGACAACGCCATGATCGACACCCTGATGACCACGCTCCGTGATTCCGTGGGGATGGTTGGTGATCTGTTCGACTCGCTCCGACGACGCCCCAACGACGGTGACCGACGGTGAATCCGCACCTTGATGATTGGTTGGAACAACAGCGACAACGCAACCTTCGGTCGCATCGGCGGTTGTTGCGCTTTCTGGATGATGCCTATCGCGTGTGTGTTCCGGACTACATCAATCGCCCCAAAACAGATCTCACGTCATCCAGACATGAATTCCGCTTCCACCACGGAGCCCCACTCTCGGACATGAGAACCGTGGCGTCTTGGTTGTTGACACATCACCCTCGTCCCCGCCGGCTGGCAACCCTCATCCCGAAATTGTGGAAACGTCACGGGCGGGAAGACCTGACCATGGCGGGCCTGCTCATGGCCAACCTCGACCCTTCCGTTCTTGGCCAAGACCCATGGATGGCCTTCATCCACTTGCTGAAGCGAACCGAACCCTTGCTGGCCGTCCTCGAGGTGGCCGAGGAATTGGTGCGGGGAGGACACCCGGTGCCTGACGACGCATGGATTTTGGCAGCTGGCCAACAAAGTCCTTCGTGGCACCAATACACGGTCCTGTTTCTTTCGCTTCGAAAATCCTCATCCGAAAACGTGCGTGCACACATCACCGAGGCTCCAAAGGGCGGAGAGTTGTACGAGCGCATCCGTCAACGTCTCCTCGAATCGGAGGGTTGATGGGATGATGACGCCGACCTCTCGTCATGGTTGAGCGCCTGCTGCCCACCGAGGACCCGGTCCTTGAGTCGGTGTTGCAATGGACGGTGGACCGCGACGCCGTTGACGTTCGGCGGTTGCTTGAGTGGTTGCCCGAGGCACGTTCGAGTCGAGAAAGGAAAGCGCTTCTTGACCGGGTGCGGGGGTTGCTCGATGAGTTGGAATCCGCCCTCGATGCGTTGGAACGGCTGCACTGAGGGAACAGCATGCGAGTGGCGATTCTTGCCGGCGGCAAAAGTCAACGCATGGGTGAAGACAAAGCACGGATGTTCAACAGCGTCCATCGCCTCCAGCAAATGGTCGATGAATTGGGGGCAGGACCTGCCTGGGTGCTCTGCGGCTCAGCGGATCGCAAAGCCATGTTCAGCGGCGAAGTCATCGTTGATCCGCCTCAATGCGAAGGTGTGCTGGAGGTCATTCGTTGGCTGGTGGAGGAAACCGACGACGATGTGCTGGTGCTACCGTGCGACGCCTTTGCGATGGAGCGTGGCGCTCTGGCGTGGTTGTTGAACCGGACCACAGGCGGTGTGGCTGTCGACCCGCGTGGACAGCGCCAACCCACACTGGCCGTGATTCCACGTGGGTTTCGCCCTCCAGTGAACGCTGCTTCGCTGAACGAACTCACCGCCGAACTGCCTTCGCTTCACAGCGACCGCTGGTCCCTTTCTTTTGCCAATTACAACCGGCAGGAGGACCTTCGAAACCTCAACCCGTGAAGCGCAACCTTCCATCACCGGTCTGCTACCAATCGGTCGATCACCGCCGGATAGAGCCGATGTTCCTCAACCTTCACGCGATCGCTCAAGGAGGTTTCATCGTCATCGGGAAACACAGGCACGGGGACTTGATCGAGGATGTGGCCGGTGTCCATGCCCTCGTCCACCACGTGAACGGTGCACCCGGTGACCGAAACACCAGCTGCCAACACATCGCGATGAGCATGTGCGCCCGGGAAAGCAGGCAGCAGCGAAGGGTGGATGTTGACCACCGGGCCGCCCCAGGTTTCCAAAAACGTTGGACTGAGCAAACGCATGTATCCCGAGAGAACGACGAGCTCCACGCGATGATGCACCAAGGCCTCCACGACGGCCGCTTCATGCATGGCTCGAGCCGATGGTCCTGCGTGGTCGCGATGGTCCAGGCATTGCGTCGCAACCCCCATGTCCTCGGCTTTCCTCAAGCCAGCCGCATCCGGACGGTTTGAGATGACCACAACCGTGGCATGGCCACAATTGGGGTCATGTTGCTGGTGCTTGACCAAAGCCACCATGCCGCTGCCCGAGCCCGAAATCAACACGGCACATCGAACCGGGTCCTCTGCGGAACCCGGGCGCACCTTCGGCCAATGACCTGTCATGTTGGGTGGTTTTTGGAAGCAGATTTCAAATGTTTTTGAACAACCAAGGGTTATAGGAACCCTTCCTGTGGCGTGAATGTGTCTGAAGCTGCACCAGCCGACCCTTCGGAGAAGGGTTCGCGTGTCGCTGCAGCGAGAGAATTGGCGCTTCATTACAGCACCATGAACGACGACGAGGTCGTTGAAGCGGTCCTTTCCGAGCACAAACCCAGCGCCAACCCCCTCGTACGCAGTGCTTGGGTAGCCGCCGGCAGTCTGTTTGTGATCTTTGCAGGGATTGGGCTGATCTTGCCCGGCTGGCCAACCACCTCTTGGTTGGTCGCAGCAGGCTACGCCTACGGGCGCTCCTCACAGCGCTTGTTCCGATGGTTGTTGACCAACCGGTTTTTCGGCGATTTGCTGTTGAATTACTACCGCTCTGGACGGGCGTTGCCGCTCCACTCAAAAATCGTGATTTGCGGTTTGATTGCCCTTGTTTCTGTGATTTCCATCGTGTGGATCACACGCCTGGGTGACCCCGGGTTCGGTCAAACAACCATCGCCATCGTTGCCATCGCAGGCATCTGGTGGGTGGGGTGGCACGTGCCGTCCACATCGCTTGTCAGCCATGAAGCGGTCAATGACGGAACAATCGGTGCCCCGTAAACACCATGGTCATCCCTCGAGCATCCGCCTCATCAATGACTTCCTGATCGCGAATGGAGCCTCCAGGTTGAACAATCGCCCCTGCGCCTGCTTCGGCGGCTTGCTCAATCCCGTCCTTGAACGGGAAGAAGGCGTCCGAGGCCAACACAGCGCCGCGGGCTCGTTCACCTGCACGGCGGGCGGCGATTCGAACCGCTTCCACGCGACTGGTTTGACCCGGCCCGATGCCCACGGTGGCCGTGCCTTGGACCAGCACGATGGCGTTGGATTTCACCTGTTCACACACTCGAACGGCGAATTTCATGCTGGCAATTTCATCGGGCGTGGCTTCCCGCTTGGTCACGGTGCTGGCCTTTGACCAATCGATGATGGGAGGCTCCTCGGTTTGGACCAACAGTCCGCCTTCCACCGGTTTGTGAACGAGGCTTCGCTTCAGCGGAGACAGCCGGTTGTTGGGGGATTCGATGGTTAACAACCGACGCTTGTCCTTGGCCGTGAGGATGGCGTGAGCTTCGGGCGTGTAGCCCGGTGCCATCATCACCTCAACGAACAAGTTCCCAACGGCTTCAGCCGTTGATGCTTCAACGGTCTCGTTGAAACAGATGATGGAACCGAACGCCGACTCAGGGTCGCTCGCCAAGGCTGCTTCAAACGCTTCGCGTTGCGTGGCACCAAGGGCTGCGCCACAGGGATTGTTGTGCTTGACGATAACACAAGCGTGGGGCGTGTCTGGCCATTCATCGGTTGACAGCGAACGGCACAGCCGCAGGGTTGCGTCCGCATCGGCGTAATTGTTGTACGACATCGCCTTTCCACCCTCGACGGTGGCTGTTACCAGGGTGTCGTGTGCGTTGCGATGATGCGGCGAGGTGTACAATGCGGCGGCTTGGTGGGCGTTTTCACCGTAGCGCAAGGCACGTCGGTCGGTGTAACCTTCCAAGACTTGGTCGGCAAGCAGCGGCTGTTGTGCTTCAGACCCTTGCACCGTCGTTGCATCGCCGACGTACCGACGATGGAGTTCTGCGGCAATGACAGCATCGTACATGGCGGTGTGTTGAAACGCCTCCAAGGCCAATGAGCGTCGAAACGCAAGGTCAACGGCGTCCACATTCGATGCTTCACGCAACGCGTCTACGATGGCTTCGTAGCGGTCGGGATTGGTTGCCACCAGCACATGTCGATGATTTTTGGCCGATGCCCTGACCATGGTTGGGCCGCCAATGTCGATCATCTCCAACAAGTCTGCATCCTCCATCGGCGGGTCTTGTGCCGTGGCCGAGGCGAAGGGGTACAGGTTGCAGGCGACCAAAGCGATGCGCTCGTAGCCCAAGCGGGCGAGTTCCGCAGCATCCTCGGCCTGGTGAAGACGGGCCAGCAGCGGGCCGTGGATGGCGGGATGAAGCGATTTGACACGACCGTCAAAAATCTCAGGGTGACCGGTGACGTCCGCCACCGAGCGCACCTCCAAGCCCGCCTCCTTGAGGGTGCGAGCGGTTCCGCCGGTCGAAATCAATTCAAAACCCAAGTCTGCCAGTGCCCTGGCAAACGGTACGATTCCGGTTTTGTCCCATACGCTGAGCAGCGCTCGAGGTGCCAAAGGTGCGTCGCTCATACGGTTGACCCGTTATCGTAGTTCCCCTGACCATCGTCTTTCAAGATAGCGATGGGATGCGATGGGCATCAATCGCCACGAGCAGAAATGACTTGGTCGACACGAAGCAGGCCACAAGCTGTCTCGCAAGCCAATTCAATGCCGTGAAGCACCGTTTCCTGAGGGACGAGCACCCCGTTCATGGCCTTCACCTCACCGTTGCGAGCCACCCCATGACCGTCGGACCCGGTCCGATGTGCCGCACGATGAGCGAGCAGTGTATCCAACCGATCAACACCTGCATTCTGTGCCAGCGTTGCAGGAACGATTTCCAGCGCACGTGCGAACGCCTCCATGGCCAACCGTTCTCTCCCCGACTGTTGTTCGGCGGCTTCCTTCACTGCGAGCGAAGCCCCCATGTGATAAGCTCCACCGCCAACCATCACGCACCTTGTGGAGGCGGCAAGGGCCGTGGAGCGCAAGGCATCGTGCAAACCTCGGATGGTTTCTTCCACAGCGACGCCATCCCCACCGCCGACGTCCAGCGTGGCCAAGCCGGCCCGATTGCCTGCGTTGAGCATGATGCGTTCACGCCGCCCGTCCAGATCCTCTGATGTGTCGATCCACAACGATTCACAAGCCCCAAGGTCACCGGCCTCGAGGTCGTCAAGGTGGTCACAGACATGAGCACCCGTTGCTTTCGCAAGATCGTCCACCGTCGGGCGCTCCAAAGCGCCGAGGACAAAGCAGCCTTTGTCCGCAAGCGCATGCAACACTTTGGAATCGATGGCCCCCGCACAGAACACCGCATTGGCACCGGAAGCGAGAATGGCCGATACCTTGGCCTCCAACAGACGTTCGTTCGCTTCCATGAACGCCGTCCATTGTTCGGTGGTCTCCACCTCGATCTCAGCATCGCGCGAGGTGGATTCGATCTCCAACGGACAAGACAACACGGCCACCTTGGCGTCGTCCAAGCGTCGCGGTAAACGATCAAGGACCAACGGGGTTTCAAGAACCATGCCTTTGATGAGCATCGTGTCGTTGAGGTTACCGAAGGTCCGCTTGGTCATGCGCACGTCTTCGTAGTGAACCGTGCCATCGGGGTGTTGGACGGCGTTGACGGCTTGCACCACCAGTTCGGCCAGGCGATCGTCCATCACGTCTGCCGTGGTGCCTGCCATGGACGTACGGGCCACGGCAAGCAGGTGGCGGTGGTCATCCAGGGGAAGCGCCACACGGTCGCCGTGTTGAAGCGCGACTTCGAGGGCGAGTTGGAAACCGCTCACGCACACGAGAGGGTGAAGTCCACGTTCCAGTAAACGGCCTGCCTCCCGCATCAACTCGCCCGCAATCAGCACGCACCCCGTCACGCCGTCACCGCAGGACTGTTCTTGGGCTTCTGCCAGTTGAACGAAGGCTTTCGCGGCAGGATGTTTGACCAACAACTCGGCGATGATTTTCGCTCCGTCGTTGGTGACAGCGGTTTCTCCGTTGGTTTTGTACAGCATCTTGTCGAGCCCTTGCGGTCCGAAGGTGCCCTGCATAAGGTTGCCAAACGCCACGGCTGCTGTGACCAATTTTTGGGTCACGCCAACGCCGCTGGTGACCGAAGTCGTCGGACGAACGATGGCCACAGGTGCGCGACCGCTGCCGTCGTTGGGGGTGGCCATCACCCTCAACCGGGTGGTGCCTCACACTTGAACCCCTTGGAGCAGGGGCGTCACTTCTTCTTTGCAGCGCTCGTTTTCTTGGCGTACTTGCCCAACTTGTGCTTCTTTTGCGCCTCGTTGTTGGACCAGTGGTACGCCAGCTTAAGCAGGTTGAGGTAGTGCTCGTTGCCGTCCTTGGCCATCTTGTCGTGAAGGACAGAGTTGGACATGAACACGTCGCCCCAAAGTTGAGCGGCGGTGCCTTTGTCGCCCTTGGGCATGTCGAAGACTTCCTCGGTGGTTGGCTCAAGGTAAGCCTTCCAAACACGAGCGGGGTTCACAGCCATCGTCACTTCAACGACGATCTCGTTCTCACGGATACCCGTACCGGTCTGCCACGTGTCGGCACCGAGGTCGGCGAGGAACGGCAAGCACAGGTCCTGAATGGACAGGGTGGTCATGGGGTCGGCATTGGTGAGGGCTTGGTAGGCCTCACGCATGCGGCCACGGTCAGCACCGCGTGCGGACGTTTGGTAGCGCAACTTGTCGATGGAGGTGGGCACGAGGAAACGAACGTCGGTGTAGTACACGAGCGGGTTGTCGTCGCCACCGCTGAAGATGTGCTCAAACGGAGCAGCACCAGCAGATTCGCCAAGGAGGTTCATGGGGTACACGGTCTTCAGGGCGTTCGTGGCCACCGATTGAATCACACGGCGCATCAAGCGCTCTGGGGCGGCCGACACGTCGTTGTAGGTGTCAAGGTACTCCTGCATGTTGAGGATGTCGTAGCCACGCACGGAAAGGATGGAGTGGACGTTGGGGCCGATGACCTTCTCGCCGTCAATCTCTGCTTGGCTGATCCATCGAGCACCACGGGCCACGTCGCTGGCAGCGACAAGGTCGGCGTAGGCCTTGAACCGGCGGGTCACGCGGTTCATGAAATCCGCTTGGTCCAGCTTGGTGAACACGGTCGCACCGTAGTTGGACTTGAGGGCGTGGTCAGCCACCTGACTGGCGTTGGCACAGGTCAGCAGGTTGCCCTGGTCAGCAGGGTACAACAGCAAGCGGCGACGCTTGGAGGCACCACCGAGGGTCCCGATGTTGGGGTCGGTGAGCAGGTAACCGAGCGTGGCACACACCTCAAAGAGACGGCTGTACTTGTCTTCGTCGCTGGAGTTGGCGATCCACTCGTCAAGACCGGGTTCAATGCAGTGCATTTCCAACGGCACCATCTCCGAACCGGCGCCAAAGGCTTGGCGGACGGTGGAGGACGACATCATGCCCATCATGGTGTACAGAGAGGTCTTGCCAGTGGTCAGGAAGATGTCCGAAATACCTTCTTCACCGAAGGAAGAACGGCGGTCGGGCAAGTTCACGAGGAGGTTGAAGGCCGTGGCGGTTTCACGGTTGCCGTTGACAGCAGGCCAAATCCAGGTGGATGGCTTGGTCATGAGGTAACCCGAGGCGTCCTTTCCGAAACCTGCTGGGGAATAGCGAATCCAGCCCAATCGGTTGTTGAACGACACGTTGCGGTGCATCAGCGACGGGTAGTACACACGGTCGAGGGGGTCCGAGTCAGGGACAACACCGCGGTGGCCAAGGCCCCAGAGGATGGTTTCCCATTCTGCGAATTCGCGGTCAGCAGTGCCGAGGAAGGGGTGGTCTTCGCTTCGGGTGTCGCCCTCAAGGATGGCACCACCCATTCGGTCTTCGTCACCGGTTGAGCAGAAAAAGAACGTCTGCGTGGTGAACAATTGCTTTGGCGTCCACATGTTGGCGTTGATGATGGTCTTCTGCTTGAGGAAGTCAGCCACGTTTTCAATGCGGCGCTCAAACTTGAAGCGGTCGGAGTCGATCCACGTGGAGCCCAAGATGATGTTGGTGTTGAGCAACTTGGCTTCAGCTGGACCGATGTAGCGCTGGCGGGCATCCGCCATGGAGTGGTCCGATGCGGGAATCTCTTCCCAAGGGCCTTTTCGGGGGATGTAGGACATGAAGGTTTCAGCATCAAACTTGTCCGTTTGTGCGTCGGAGACCACAGCCTCCACTTCGTCCATCAGCTTGACGTACGTCTCGGTTGGCTGCGTGCGGCCAGTTTCTTCGAATAGTCGGTTCGATACACTACGATGTTCCCACATGTTTTCACCTCAGAATTTCCTTGCTTTGTTGGAGGGTTCTTCTTCCTCTTCTTCAACGACCTCTTCAACGGGCGATGCGTCCTCGGACACTTCTACCGCAGGTTCGTCTTCTTTTGATTCTTCGCCTTCGTCGGCGGATGGCGCTGGCGCCTCGGATTCGGCGGTTTCTTCAACCGTTTCTTCGGGTGCATCAGCGGCTTCATCTGCGCTTTCTTCGCCCGATTCAGACACTTCTTCAACCTCGGGTTCGGCCTCGGTGTCGCCGGTCTCTTCTTCCGATTCGGATTCAGAGGTGGCCTCTTCGTCTCCCTCGGATTCTTCGGATTCTTCGGATTCCTCTGCAGCGTCGGTCTCTTCCGATGTTGATGCGTCGGCTTCGGCTTCGTCTCCCCCGGCGTCTTCCTCTTCGACGAGGTCTTCGTCGTTCGATGCCTCAAGCATGTCGACCAGGGTGTCTTCGGCCGTCTCACGTGCGACTTCGGTCGCTGCGGCGGTGGCAGCCTCAGCGGCGGCGATGGTGGCTGCTTCAGTAGCTGCGGTGGCAGCGGCTTCTGCGGCCGCTTCGGCGGCGGCCGTGGCGGCAGCGGCAGCGGCCTGTTCAGCCTTGGCGATGATTTCGTCGTCGCGAGCCTGAGCGTTCATGGTTTGCTCAAGGATGAGGGAGGCGGTGGTGCGCATGGAAGCGTCGACGATCGGAGCGCCCTGGTAGATGTACTGGACGCCCAAACCGATCAGGCCGCCAACAGCACCGGAAGCGATGACCCACCCGGCGTTGTTTCGCTGAAGGTCATTCGGGTCGGTGTTGGTGAGCGAACCGGTTTCGATGACGGTGATGCCTTGCAACGAGTGAAGGAACGTGTTGGAAAGCACTTCGATGACGGCCCACACGGCGTAGAGGATCATCAACCAGGAGACGGCGTTCAACCACGAGCGGTTGCCCAAGACGAACGCAGCGATGCCGGAGGCTTCCGGAGCTGTTGGTGCGGCGGCGGCGGCGGGTGCAGCGGCGGCGGCGGGTGCAGCAGCGGCGGCGGGTGCAGCAGCGGCGG
>WTJK01000019.1 GCA_011524855.1 Methanobacteriota archaeon
GGCTCGTAGATGTGGACGAAAATGGGTTCCCGGGTGACGTAGATGAGGTTGAACGGCCGTTCTTTCTTGGCATCGCGGTCCAGGGGGCCGTAATAGGTCGGGCGAGAGCCGTATTGCATCTCAAAATCCCGAACCCACTCCGCCACGTGCGGGTAGGCCGCCATGACGCCGTTGAGGTCGCCTTTTGCAAACCGTGGTTCATCTGCCATGCTTCAGACCTCCGGACTCAGCTCACCGCCGTGATGTCAACGATGAAGCCCATGCCGGGCTCGACACGCCAGCCGACCGAGGTTTGGATCGGGCCGGCAGCGCGTAGGAATCGGGTGATGACGATGTTTCGCTTGAGTTCACCGCCGATCATGGCGTTCTCCAAATCGAGCACCACCTCGGCGGATGCACGCAAGGTGTGGAGAAGACCGTGGTCCATTTCTTCCGGGTCAGCGCACAGCATGAAGGAGCGCCCTTCAGAGGCAATCTTACGAAGTTGCTGAATGAGGGCGTATTGTTCACTCTTGCCGATACCGTCGGGCATCAACGAACTGGCGGAATCCAGGAGGATGACGTCAGCGGCGGGCACTGCAGGGCTGTTGAGGATGTCTTCGAGGGTCACGTCTTGGCGTGAATCGGCCACCGTACCGTAGCGGCTGAGCACCATCACCTGGCCTTGGCGGATAAACTCCGTCATCCCGTACCCGATGCTTTCCATCTGTTCAATCCAACCGCGCGTGGTCAACTCGGTGGTGATGACGAGCACCTTCACCCCGTTGTGCACCATGCCGTGGACCAAGCGTTGAGCGATGAGCGACTTGCCCGCACCGACCTTGCCCTGAAGCAGATACAACGAACGGTTGGGCAGGCGAAGCCCCATGGAATCGGCCAAGGAATCGGTTTCGACCTCGAAGGGGAACCCGTCCTCCACCGGCTTGTGGGCAATCATGAACGGACTTTCCTCAAATGACATTGAGCCTCACCTCCACGTTGGTGGTTGCCGAATGGCTGAATCCGCCGACGCGCTCCGACACCCCGACGAAGAAGATCGAAACGTCGTCACCCGTGCTGAAACTCCACGAGGAATTCGTCGCGAAGACCTGGAGCAGGAAACCTGGCTCCCAATCCGTACCACTGGGCAAAACCCGTTCCGTGGTGGATGCAGGTGACTCACCGTCCACGATGACCTCGTACAGGCTGCTGTCCAGAGCGACTTCGCCTGTGTTCACGAAGTGGAGCACCATGGTGTCGTTGGCACTGTTCCACAGCACCATGGCCGGATCGCCAGCAAAGTCGACGTCGGTGCTGTCGATGGCGGTCGCGGCCCGGTCCTGGGTCTGCACGGTTCGGATCGCATCGCCCCATTGGGTGATGAGAATGGCGCTGACGCTCCCGGACACCAACAATGCTGTGACCAGCATGATGAACGAAGATGCGCCACCGTCAGCCATGAGATCACGCCAGCATGTGGGACACGGTCATCGAACCCGCCGTGAGGGTCAGTCGGTTGGAGCCAGCCACGTCGGCGTTGAGCCATTGCAGCGACAGGGTTTCGCCTGAGAACCAGAGTTCAGAGGTAATGGGTGAGGTGAAGGCGTCGCCGAACGAGGTAGCGTTGATGCCGTCCACGAACAACCACATATCGTCGTGGCTGACGGTAGCGGAACCGGTGTTGGTGAGGTTGGCGTAAATCACGTTCCCCAAATCGATGGTGTAGGTGGGAGCTGGACCCGATGGCGTGCAGGACACGTTGCAGTTGAACTTCAGCGTGGGAGCGGAGCTGTAGTTGCCGTGGCTGGTGATCACCACGGAATCTATTGCTCCACCGCTCGTTGTGAACGTGCCGAAGAGGCCCCCTGTGTTGGGGTCGGGCTCAAACGTACCGTCGGAATAACCCGATCCGCCGCTGGTGATGGTGATGTCAACGACTGCACCTTCCCAAAGTTCAGCGTCGTCCATGGTAAAGGTTGGAAGCGGTTCGTCCGCATTCTCGATCCGGTCAAGTCCTGAATCAATTTGCAGCGCGATGGACTGGTACGCCATCGAAAAGACCACCAGCATCGAAACGCCGACGATCAAACCACCGATCCCAACCGATGCACCCATGTCACTCTTCACCTCGTAGGCCGTGGAGCTGCCGCCACGACGAAACCAACGCCGAGAACACCAGCAGTTGCCGGTGAGGCAGGTGGTCGTCAAGGGCCGTGTCAGCATCGCCAGGTTCAGCCAGTTGGACAATCGCCAGAACGGCGTTGCCTTCCTGCTCGGTCAGCATGCCGGACTCCATCGCCTTCTGCGTGAAGCTGACGGCGGCGAGTCCCGACATATGGTCCAACAACAGCGCTGCCACGGTGGGAGCACCGGTGTTGTTCGAGCCGGAAGTGCCGTTGCTGCGTGGAGCGACCAAGAACGGGTTGGCTGCCAGGGCTTGCGCCTCGTACAGCTCCACCAGTTGACCTTGGTCGTCTTCCATCATGCGAGCCGTGCCGCCGACATCGACGACTTCACCGCTGGCGGTGATGATCCGGTCGCCCGAAGCACCTTCAGCTTCGCCTTCCATGTCATCTTCGCCGTCGTGGCCTTCGCCCTCAGCGTGTCCGCCGCTGGCCGCTCCCATAGAAGCACCTTCTTGCAGGCGAACCTCCATGGCACGGAGCACGTCTTCAACCATGTCGAGACGGTTGCTCAGCAGCCGCTCGAGGCCGGACGTGTCCACCGTGGCGGTGGGGGGCGGCGTAGGCGCCACAGGCGACATGGTCGCAGCGACACCAGGAACGCTTTGTTGGCTGTTGATGCGAGCCCGGGTTGGGCCTGGAGAAATCGTCCACGCGTCTTCTTCCGTCAGCATCCCCTGTTCGGGGAACGGCACCTGCTCAATGGCCACGTTGGCCAAGATCTTCAGGCGCTCTTCGCTGAGGTGTTGTTCGGCGCTTTTGTTTCCTCCGGAGTTGTTGAATGGCCATGCCATCCTGAATCCCTCCATTCCAAGATGCTGCTCAAGGCAACACCTCGGAAGGCATCAAACAACAATGGCTCCAGCGGAGTCGTCGTCAACAACCAGGTTCTCGTAGGTGGTACCGCCGTTGGCGACGTGGATGAACAAGGTAGCTTCTCCGTCGTCGTCGTCCACAGCGTCTGCGGAACAGTCGTCACCGCCTTCGGCGGCAATGATGACTTGGTAGGGCGTACCGGGCTCAAGCCCGCCAGCACCAACAGCTGCACCGGACATCTGGGTCCAGGTCATCTCGCCGGTGTCGCCTTCAACTGCACCGTTGTCACAAAACAGCTGGAAGCTGACCGATGCGGTGGGCGTTGGTTCGCTACCGGGTGCCATCGTGACAAAGAGGAGGTAGTCGTCACCTGCAGTTGCGGTGTCGACAAAGACAGAGTTGATCATCACCTTACCGGCCATGTTGTCGGCGGTGTCGTCGCCCGCAGTTTGGGCGTTCTGCTGCAACTTCTCTGCCGTCTGAATGATGACGGCAGCTGCAACAGCAGCGACGAGAATCAAGGCGATGAAGACGATCATGGCGCCGATACCGATGGCGGCCATTTGATCGTTGGGCTTATCGGTGCGGTTGGAGTTCAAATGACCACCTCACCAGCGCTGACGTCGCCGCCGTAATTCAGAATTTCGTAGGTCTGCCCACCACGACCAGCCACGAGGAGGAGCGTGTGGTCCTCATTTGCGGCAGGGTTGCAGTTGGCAGCGGTGATCGTCGTTGCGTAGGTTTGACCGGCCTCAATCGTTGCGTCAGGGCCAGCCGTACCAATTTGGTGCGTGTCGGCAGCAACGAAAGTGGCGTCGTCCTTGTTACCATCACAAACGATGGCCCACTGGATATCCGTGGTCGTGACGTCATCGGAACCGGGTGCCAACTCGAACGTGATGTCAAGTTCGTTGGCGCCGCCACCGATAACCACGCCAAGGAGCACAACACGTGCCGACATGGAGTCGGTCGTGTCCTGTCCGGTGGTTTGGGCGTTCTGTTGCAACTTCTCTGCCGTCTGGATGATGACAGCAGCGGCCACGGCGGCCACAAGGATCAGTGCAATGAAGACAATCATTGCACCGATACCGATGGCCCCGAGGTCATCGCGGTTTTCTTTTTTCGTTTTGTTTTTCATGTTTTTCACCATTTTTGTATCCCCCGCCTGTGCGGGTGGAAAAGCACGGTCAGAGAGCACCTCCAAGACCGAGGTTGATGCGAAGTGGGAACCGGACAACGGCCACTTCGTCGGGAGCGAGGTTGAGGATCACGGGCACTTCTTCGGCCACGAAGCCTGCAGGAATCCATGGGGTGAGCAGGATATCGGAGTGCGGTTCCATGGAACGGTTTTGAACGCGCATGGTCACGGTGATTTCACCAGAGCGCATTTCATAGGACGTGGCCACCGACAATTTGCGGGTCAGCGGGACGTCCTCGGATGACATCTGGTAGTCTGGTTGAATCTCAAATCGCAACGGGATGTTACCGCCTGGTGCGATGATGGGCAGGTCCACGTTGGGCGGGCTGACCGTCCATCCCTCGGGAACGGGCGGCTTCATACGCAGCATGGGCAAGGGAATGGGGCCGTCATTGATGATACGAACGATGAGCATGCCGCGCTCGCCACCGGCCGGCCAACGGGTGTCCACGCCCAACCAGAAGTGGCGGAACAGAAACGGGTTCAGCGTCGAGGTGTTGCCACCGATGAGGTCTTCGAGCAGGTCCTCCACTTCGGCCGTAGCGACTCGAATGTCGCCAATTTCGGCTGCGGCCGTTGACTCACGGAGTTTGTAAAGCACGCGCTCTGCTTCTTCAAGCCCGATGTGCTTGTGCACCAGCAGCCGGTGCAGCATGGCAATGCTGCGGCGAAGGTGAAGGACGTCCTCTTCGAGTTCTTCGAGGGTGGCTTCAGCTCGCTTGATGTTTTTCTTCGCCTTCGAGAGGTGATGCATGCCCATGTAGACTTTGGCTTCGCCGATGTCAAGTTCGGACTCGGTCAAGGTCGGGTTTTCCTTGCGCGCTGCCTTTTGAGCCAGCCGCTCCAAGGTTTGGGACGCCTCTCGAATGTCTTCGTTGCGGGCTGCCATCTCGGCAGCCATCACATCGTCCGGAAGGTCCTCAGGCATCGCTGCTCACCTCCGCTTGTTCCGTAAACGTCGTATCGTCGATCTGGTTTTTGACCACTTGACCCTTTTCTGGCGTGGCGGGGAGTTCGGGCACAGACGTGGGCGCACGCTGGCCGAGCACGGCAGTCAAATCCAGACCTTCATCGGCCAGATCGTTCAGCAGGCGGGCGGGGTCACCAAGGTCGCGCTCAATGCGAATGGCCTTGATTTCGGCGTCCGTCATGCGGCCGTACAAGTTGCCGTAGGTGGCATCCGCCCGTCGGAGCAAGGCCCACACACCCACGCTGGTTACGAGGAAGTACGCCAGCAACAGCACGAGGTTGTTGGTATCAGCAGCGAGCTGGGGCGGCAAGCCCAAGACCACGGCCAACATGCCAAGCACCGGCATCGAGAGAATGATGGTCAACTGGCGTCGGCCGTCCTTGAGGGCGTCAAAGTGGTCCGAGTAGACCGTGGAAATGCCTTTGCGGGCGCGCTGGTAGTCTTCGTGAATCAAGCGGAATTCTTCGCTGCTCTTCCACGTCATGCGCCACACCCAGAGCACGGCCAATGCCAAAACGGCGGGGCCCCAGTACTCGATGGTAAACAAATGGAAGGCAAAGCCGAAGCCGAGGATACCAGCGTACACCCCGCTCAAGCGCCACTTCTCGGACTGTCCGGCCAGGCGGCCGAACACAAAGGAGAGCAGGAACGCAACCACACACGCCACAAAGGCAATGGAGACATCGGGGGAGAGCGAGCGCACCGTCAACGGCTCGTCGAGATCATCGGTGATGAGGACGTCGTTGGCTTCCAAATTGCCGTCGTCCCCGGTGGAGAGGTAGGTCACGGACGCTTCGCAGGACACCGCGTCGGCTTCCAACCACCAGTCGATGATGGCCGGCCGGACATCAAACTCGAAGGTGTGCTCATCGCTGGATTGCATCATGGGCACGGGGTCTGGGTTGGAGAGGACGTCCACGGCCTCGCCGCAGTCCAGGTTGACGTCCACCATGAGCGCGATGGCCGTCCCCAGGTTCTGAACGTGCACCTCGTACACGGATTCCACGCCTTCGTAGAGCTCGCCGTTTTGGGGTCCACTTTCCTCGGCGATGATGGCTGGGTCCGAGAAGACCGCCAAGCGGTACGTGAATGTCTCCTCGTCGTACACCGTGTATCCGTTGTGCTCGTCAGGGTGGTAGAGTCGCATGGTGAGGTCCCAACCGTCACCGGCGAGGACGTTGGGAGGGTCAGGCGAGTCGATGAGCAGTTGGATTGGCTGGTCCGTCACCCAAGGCTGCCGGCTGGGCAAGGTGACCCGGGAGTCGGCACCCAAGGAGGTGGAACCGCAGAATTGGTCCAAGTCGAGCGGGTAATCGGTGTCGCCGACGCGGAGGGTAAAGGTCCACTCGTAGAGCGAGGCGTTTTGCTGGAGGGCGTTGAAATCGAGCAGACGTTGCGCAGCGCACAATTCCACTTCGTAGGCCACGGCCTCAATGGTACCGGTGGGAATGTGGGAGTAGGTGATTTGGTACGGCGCAGCTCCACCGCCTTGTGGAGGCTGCACGTCGGTGTCACCGATTTCGAAGAACCGGTCCATGCCGAGGTCGGTGTAGTAGGCGGCACTTCCGATGACTTCGGGGTCCGTGGGCTCCATCGAGAGCACCAGGTTGGCAGCCAGCGTCAGCGCAGGCTGGGTGGCGGTGCCTTGAACGGTAAACGACACGTCCACGGGCGTCCCCATGGGCAAGACGACTCGGCTGGGGGCGTTGGGCATGATTTGCCAGTCGGTGCTGGGAACCGAGAGACCGCCTTGCAGCAAGGAATAGTTGAGGTTGACCGTAACATCCTTGTTGCCTGTGTTTGTGACGGTGAAGTCCCACGTTCTCGAGAAGCCACGGTGGAACTCCATTTCTGTAGGCCAGTCTTCAACCTCGACCAAGAACACCGGTGCAACGATCAGTTCCAACTGGTGAACCTTGAGCACCTCGTCGGTGGTGGAGTTCAGCACGCGAATGGTCACGGGGTAAATCGACCCGTCCAGCAATTCGTTGGACCCACCGAGGGCGGGCACGGTCACCACGAACGAATTGTTGTAGGACTCACCAACCCCGATCAAAGCCGGGCGGAGTTGGGGCGTCACCGACCAGTTGTCCCGTACGGTGGTTTCAATCACGACATCTTCGACCAGGTTGCCGTTGTTGAGAAGGGTGAAATTCACTTCCTTGGTTGTACCAGGGACCACACCGATCTGTTCCAGCGTGTCGATGTTGATGCCATGTTGCTCGCTGATGTTGGCCACGATGTTCGCCGAGAGGTTAAGCCCCGAGTCGGCGTTGCTCACCCACACGGTGGCCACGTAGTTTTCAGCTGCCAATGCGTCAGCCGTGGGTTGGGCTCGAACACGAATCGTGGATTCGTAGCCGGCGCCGATTTGAATCACTGTTGGACTTTCCAAAGTGAAATCCACTTCACCGGCGTTGCTCTCGTCCAGCCAGACATTGAACACGGCCGGTGTGTTGCCAATGTTGCTCACGACCACGCTGGTGGTGATTGTGTCGCCTAGGGACATGTTCACGAGTTGGCTGGTGGGGGACATCTCAGCGTTGACCTGCTCGCCGACAAGAATGGGAATCGCAAACTGACCAACAGCAACACCAGAGTCCATGTCTTCAACAACGACCGTCACGTGTTCGATGCTGTTGGCAGGTGCGTCAGGAGCCGTGGTGACCGAGAGGTCGAATTGACGAACATGGGTCGGTGCGCTGGAGGGATAGTCCGCCACATCAGCGGGAACATTCGTCACGGTGGTGCTTGGCATCAGCGTGGTGTTGGAAAAGGAGGCGACCCAGTTGGCGGGAAGGGTGTCTGCGAAGGAGAGGCGGTACGAGGCCATGTCGTTGCCCGTGTTGGAAATGTTGACCGCGAACAACGTCTTCTCCCCGACCATGGCGTCGAGGGTGCCGCCGTCGTAAGGCCCAACGCCGAGGACGGGTGGAACGTTGAGCGTCAAGGTCTGGCTCACCTCGGCAGCAATCACGTTGGAACTCTGGTGGACGCTCCCCAAGGTCACGTTGGCCACGATCGGAACCGTGAGCGAGCCCGCCACGGGGTAATCATCTGCTGGCCCCTGGATGGTCATGACAGCATCGCCGGAATCGCCCAGCGTCATCCCGGGGAAGAGGGTCGGGCTCAAGCCGATGGCCCAGCGGTTGGCTTCGTCAAAACCACCGGACGAGTCTGCGGTGAAGACGGCCGTACCGAGCGACAATGCTACATCGACCGTCTCTGAAAGATCACTGGCGAGGTTGTGACGAACCTCCAAGTCAAGATCGAGCACCTCTTGGAGGGCAACGCCTTGCTTGGCCATCATCACCTGTTGCGGCGTCATGTCCACGGTGTTGGAGGGCAGACCGGGGTCCACCACGATGACCGGGCGAATCTCCAACGGTTGGGCCGCCACATCGGGCACGCCTCCGTTCATGGCCATGGCTTGGACCCACACGGACATCGTATCGCCGGCCCGGTTGTATTCAGCCGGGTCAAGTGGACTCTTGATGATGGGCGGCGTCAAGCTCACGCTCACGGTGACATTTTCACCGGCTGCGAGGGTTCCCGTGCTCGAGGACGAAAGGCTCGTCACCCAGTTGACAGGGTTGGTTGAGATGCCCGTGGAGAGGGTGAAACTGGCCGGCACGTTGCCCGTGTTTTCCACGGTCACTTGGACGGTTTCGGCTTGACCGGGCACCAGTCGCTGAACCGCCGTGTCCATGGTGACCTCGACGGCGTAGTTCGGACCGGTCAGCACGGTGGTCGTCACGACCTTGGAGAAACTGCCGCCGTTCGACGTGACGGTGAGCGTGACGGTTTCGCTCTCGTTGCGAAGAGCGTCGCCTGGCACCGTAACCTGAACGAGAACCGAGCTGGTGATGTTGGGTGAAATGGTAGCGGTGGAGCCGCCCGAGGTAGGCGTCATCGATGACACCCAGGTGCTGACGTTGGTTTGCGTCACCGTGTAGTCGTCTGAACTTGCGCCGGTGTTGCGAAGCAGGTAGGTCAGCGTTGACGTCTGACCTGGTTCCACGGTTCGGTCGTGGGCGGCGATGATCTGGAAATCGTAGTTCGAGAACACCACGGTTTGAGAGAGGAATTCGACGTTTTCGGTCCAGCCCACGCCGGTGGCCGTCAGCGTGCCGACCACGGTGTAGGTGCCGGTTCGAGACGTCGCGTCGAACGACATGGTCACGGTTTGAGGTGTTGCACCCCCAACATAGATTGAGCCGGGGTTGACCACCGGCACGGTGCCCGAGGTTTCCGTGAAGGTGTCGCTGGGGTCGGCGCTGTTGGTGAACGCCAGCGAGAAGGTGGCGGAGAAGTTCTTCACCCCGTCGTTACGAACGCCGACGGAGAAGTCGTGCACCGATTGCGACCACACCACGCTGGTGTCGCTCCCGGAGGGTTGGGGGATGTTGACGACCGGGACACTGGCGTCTTGGTATTGTTCAACATCGACGAGGATTTGCTCTTCGTTGTTCGCGGTGTTGCTGTCGCCCACCGCCGTGACCCGAGCTTTCAGAATTTGGCCGGCTCCGAGCGTGGCGTCCCAAGAAAACACGGCCACGGAACTGCTGGCGCCGCTGCCGATGACCCCAAGGTCGGCCGTGTCGATCACCACGTCGCCAGAGGAGGGCGAGCCTTGCAGCAGCAGGGCAACAGAGGCCTGTCCTGAGGCCAGACCGATGTTCTGAACCTGAATGCGAACGATGTGGGTGGCATCTTCCGCTTTCACGGTGCCGTTGACGGTTACGGACCCCGCATCGGCGAGCGTGAAGGAGGAAACAAGGAAGTCTGGCGTGGAACGGGATTGCGTTTGTGCGGTGACGGCAGGCGCCGCAACGGTGACGACAAGGAGGCCAACGAGGAACAGGGAGAGAAGGTTTCGCTTCATCAGGCACCCTCCGGTTGGTCAAATCGATCGATGGTCACGCTGCGACCCTGTCGCTTCCACTGGGCAAGCAATTGCTGAAGCAGGTTGTCGTGCTCTTGCTGACTGATGCCCAGTCGCCGGCGCTCCTCCCACAACAGGAGTTGTTCGGTGCGTGTCAGCAGGGCATCACGAAGGTAGAGTTCGAGCGTACGGCGATAAGCGTCCCGGTCAGAGATGGCGTAGACGATGTTGTCGCCGGGGACCTCATCCGCTCGATTTTGAATGAGGTTGCCCAGCATGAGGGCCTCGTCGTACGTGACAAGGCGCTTGTCGAGGTCGGTTTGGATGCCACTGGCGATTTCTTGAAGGCCGTACTTGTTCGCAGCACGCTGAATATTCTTGAAATGCTTGCGGGCCCGACGTGACATCCTGGACCCGACCATGTGGTTCGTGGTGCCACGCCAGTTATTGAAAGAATCGGTTTAAATCGCCTTTCCAAGTCACCCTGCATAAACGTCTACCCTTTACGAGTAAATCGGCTTTTTTTGGCGCAAGAAGGCAGATTCCACCCCTCACAAACCAACGAAGGAGAGCAACATCTTTTGACGGGCGATGGGTTCGGGGGTGCATGGAACCCGCACAGTGGTCGCCCGGCGACAACGCACCCCGCTTCGCAGCGATGGACCAAAACGGTCACGAACACCGACTCGAGGACTACATGGAACGAGGTGAGACGGTGATCGTGTACTTTTACCCCAAAGATTCCACCCCCGGATGCACCACGCAGGCTTGCAATTTCCGTGACAGTTTGGATCGCCTCAAAGCAGCCGGTTACGCCGTCTTGGGGGTCTCGAAGGACAGTCAGGCCTCGCATCAAAAATTCGTCACCAAGCAGGAACTCAATTTCCCACTTCTGGTGGATGAAGACCTCAGCCTCCACCACGCCTTTGGCACCTGGCGCCTCAAGAAGAACTACGGAAAGGAGTACATGGGATGCGCCCGCTCAACCTTCGTGATTCAGCCCGACGGCACCATCGGGTGGTGCCGCTACAACGTCAAGGCAAAGGGTCACGTCGACATGCTGTTGCGGGAACTTTCGGTGGCCTGAACACATGAGCGAACGACCGCTCACAGGCGAGCGCATCGACCTCGAAGGCGGTGCGACTGCCTGGTGGCCCTGTCACATCGGCCATCACAGCACGCTCGGTCGTGGCTGCTCCATCGGTGCGCTTGCCCATGTTGGTCAACACGTCCGCATGGGTGTCGGCTGCAAGGTGCAGGGAAGCGCCTACATCGCCGATGCGACGGTGCTGGGAGACCGGGTGTTCATTGGACCCAGCGCTGTCATCCTCAACGATAAGTTTCCACCTTCCGGCGACCGAGCCAAATGGCAGCCCGTCACGGTTGGCGATGACGCCGTGATCGGCGGTGGCGCAACGGTGGTCCCCGGCAACGACGTGGGAGCACGAGCCGTGTTGGCGGCAGGCGCCGTGTTGACCCGCCCACTTCCTGACGGAGAGGTGTGGGGGGGGAACCCTGCACGATTCATGATGACCCGAGAAACTTACGATGCACGAAGGGAGGGTGAGCGTTGACGGACGAACGTCAAACCGTTGTGGCGTTCCTTGAACGCTGCAATGCTTACGCAAAGGCCTCCATTGAGCGGAAAGAAGCACGGGGCGACATCGAAGACATCCCCAAATGGGAAGCCTACATCGAATTCAACGAACACGCCATCGGTGAAATCAACGACGGTACATTGGACCGATGGTTCCCCACCTCGCAGCCGCTGCCGCCCCCGACCCAACGCCTCAGCACCGACGCCATGGAACACGTCGAGCGGAGCACATGGCTCAACGCCACCCTCAC
>WTJK01000009.1:0-19133 GCA_011524855.1 Methanobacteriota archaeon
TCCATGTCTTCGTCGTCACCGAGCCAAGCTTCCATGGTCTCGCTGTAGGACATGGCGCTGGACATCATGAAGACCTCACCGTTGTAGTCCACGTAGAGGTCGGTTGTGTCCTCCGTACCGGGGAACGCCCACCAGGTTTGCTCGAACTCCATCATGGTGCCGGCCGAGATGCTGGAGTGCATCACTGAGCCGTTGGGGCTGGCCATCACGGTCATGGTCATGTCCATGTCCATGTCTTCACCGTCCATGCCCGAATCCGTGAATTCAGAATGCTGGGTCATGCCGGCGGTGTCGCCGATTTGAGGGCCGTTCTCCATCAGGAGAACGAAGGAAGTGAGGCTCTCCGTGAGCACGTCTTGGCCAAGACACGCCAAGTCGTTTTCTGCAGATTCGTTGTAATTGTAAGCATCGGGGTTGTTGCAACCGGGGACGACCATGTCCACCACATCGTCGATCTGGTCGACGGCGTCTTCAGCATCAATGCACCCTGCAAGCACGAGCAGGGCGGTCATGGCGACAGCAAGCAGTTTGTTCATACCTTTTCGTCCGACCGTCCGTTTATACAAGTTTCTCCGGATGTTCAGGCGACCAACGCTTGAAATATCCAAACCTCTGATTCAACACCATGAGTCATGACTCGGTAGAGGCGCACCTTGCGGAGATGGCCGAACTGGTGGCTCAAGCCGAAGAACTCGGCATCGATCTGTGGCCTGAATCCAAACCGGTGCGGCCTTGGGCGAAATACGCTCTCGCTTCGTTCATGATCATCATGATGCTGTCGTGGGTGTCCAAAGTGATGTTCCGTTTCGCCACCGTGTAGTGCAAAGGGCGCGCCGTTGAATTGAAGAAGGCGATGCCTTTGGGCCACAACACAGTCCCTTAGTGTAGCGGTCCATCATGGAGGATTCTGGTTCCTCCGACCTCGGTTCGAATCCGGGAGGGACTACCAACCGCTCAAATTCAACGATGTTGACGGCGGGACAAGCGCCATGCTGTCCACTTGTGCCGCACCCACGGCCATGCGCTCAGCAGCACCACGCCGAAGATGCGCATGGATTGTCCAAAACTTGCTGCGTCTCAAACCTTGCGATGGCGGTCGTTTTTTGCTTGTTTCCGCCTTTGGTATTGAACGGTGCTTGTTTGTTTAGGGCCACCTAAACATTATATCGGTCAGTTTTTTCGGGCGACCTAAACCGGGGTTGAGTGTGCACGTGCGAAGTCGATTTTTCCAATCGTTGTTCCTTGTCGCCCTCTTGTTCACCGTGCCCCTGGCAGGTTGTTTAGAAGGCGAGGAGGACACCGCTTTGCGGATCGCATTCTCGGTACGCGACGACTACACGTCGTTTGATGAAAATCCACAGAAACTCGCTGACCACCTCAGCGAAGCTCTCGGGCGTCCGGTGGAGTTGTACCCCATCACCTCGGATGCCCTGGCCCTCCAAGCCCTGAGGTTTGGAAGTGCAGACATGGCCTTCATGGACGGCGGCGCCGGTTGGCTGGGATGGCAGCAATACGGCCTGGAAGCCATGGCGGCGGACCAGAACGCCGACGGGCGGACGCACTACAACGCCCACGCCTACGTGCTCAACGACAGCGCAGCGGCCCAGGCGCTCAACGACGAAGATGAATCCACCGACCCCTTTGCTGAGTTGACGGGCGTGGGGTCCTGCCACACGGGGTGGCTGAAGTCGGCAGGCATGCTCATCCCCATGGGCTACTTTATCGGTCAAGGTTACGCCGAGGTGGTCGGCGATGAGAGCGACATTGAATCGCTCCGTAACACGATTTTCAACCATTTTGGTGAGAACGCATCCATTCCCGAATCCGGCTCCCTGTACTACGGCTACGGGGGTGCTCTGCGCTGCCTTTCCGAAGAAGCCGGTGGCGTGGCGTTCGCCAAGGATTCCTCGCTCGCAGCGTACTGTGGCCATGAGGATGCCGTTGACAACGAGGATTGGTGTCTTGATGCGACGCGTTACGTGAAGTTGCCCAGCTTTGGTCAGGCTCCATCGCACCCCCTCATGTACCAGCCCGACAGCGTTGACGATGTCACCCGTCAAGCCGTGGTGGATGCCTTGGTGGCCCTGAACACCACCGAGGACGGGCGCTCCATCCTCGAGCACATCCTCAACACGCCTGGCATCGTTCCAACGACCACAGCGGCGCACCTCGGCTCCTACGGTTCGCTGATCGGCGCCGTCCCCGGCATGGCTGCATACCTTGACGACCGCTACAGTGCAAACGGTGAATGAGATGGGCGAACCGCTTGTGCACCTTCACGATGTGGCCGTGGGCTACGACCCTGAACACCCTCTGATCGTGGACGTGGACGTGGAAATCATCGCCGGGGATGTCATCGCCGTCTTGGGTCCCTCCGGCATCGGGAAAACGACGCTGCTCAGAACCATCGCCGGTTTGGTGCGGCCGCTTGACGGTCACGTGGAACTCGGTGTGGCCCCTCGAGGCGGCGTCGGGTACATTCCTCAGCGATTGGGACTGGTGAGCAACCTCAGCGTTCAGGCCAACGTCGAGATGGGTGTAAGGGTCGGTCTTTCCCGCTGGTACCCTCCGTTCTTCGCCGTTCCAAAAACCCAGCAACGCTACGCCGAGCGTGCCATGGAGGACTTGGGCATCGCCCACCTTGCCGATCACCCCGTCCGCATCCTCTCGGGTGGTCAGCAGCGCCGCGTGGCGACCGCGAAAACCGTCGCCCAGCGGCCAAAATTGGTGTTGGCCGACGAATTCCTCGGGGAACTTGACGACGACAACGTTGACATCGTGATGCGCACCGTTCGTACGGCCATTGAAGCACAAAATTCCGCCATGGTGATGGTTGAGCACCACGAAGCCTTGGCCAAACAGGTGGCCAACCGAATTTGGCGCATTCAAGACGGCCGATTGGTTGAGGAGTTGAGCCGATGAACCGCAACACGGCGGTGGGCGTGGGTGGGCTTGCCCTGCTCACCGTCTACCTGTTCTTCGATCTTGTAGGAGATTGGGGGCGCATGGCCGGAGGCGTTGACAACCTCCTGGTGTTCATCCGTGAGAGTTTGTGGCCTCCAAACTGGACCGTGCTCGAGGCACAGTCGTACCCGGTCTGCGAAGCTCGGTTCGAATTCACCTGCTCCGTGGCCTGGCTCGGTATGGTGGAGACGCTCAAGATTGCTTTTGTGGCCACCATGCTCGGGTTTGTCATCGCCCTGCCGATTTCGGTGCTCGCAGCGGGCAACCTCTCGCCCATGGCGATGGCCGTGCCGGCGCGGGTGGTGTTGGCCGGCATGCGCAGTCTTCCTTCCATCATTTGGGCGGTCTTGTTCGTCATCGTGTTCAGCATTGGAACGCTGGCCGGTATTTTTGCGATGACCTTCTACACCGTGGGTTACCTCGGTAAACTCCAGTTTGAATCCATGGAGGGCATCAAAAACGCCCCGCTTGAATCGGCCAAAGCAATGGGCATGACCCGCTTGGAAACAGCCTGGCTGGTCGCCATCCCCGAGTCCGCCAATCAGCTGCTGAGTCATCTCTTGTTCATGTTTGAGTACAACGTTCGACACGGGACGGTCATCGGTTTGGTCGGGGCCGGTGGTGTTGGCCTCTACATCAACACCTACCTCAAACTTGGCCAATACGACAAGGTCGTTGCGTTGCTCATCGTGGTGTTCTTGGTGGTGTTGGTCATTGATTTCATTTCCATGGCCCTTCGATCAGCCGTGAACGAGGCCGGCGATGTGGAGCGTCCCTCATGGTCGTCCATCTTCTTGCCCGCTTCCATCGCTTCGGCTCAGCACCCCACGCCGATGGGAGGCAATACCAGCGAAGAAAGCGAATGAGGCCGGAGTTTTTCTCGCCTGTTGAACTGCGAAGCCATCAGTCTGCAGCGATGTGAACGGCGCCTTCGTTGTAGAAGATCTGGATGCGTTCAGGGACCTTCTTGGTCAGCGCAGCGACGGCTTCGTACACCTCCGCTTCTTTTGTTTTGAAGGCCTTCGCAGCCGCTTTGGTGGACCAGGGTTCAATGTGGAAGTCGCTCTTCACCAACCATTTGAGGAGCTTCGCCTCGAACTCGGTCAACTCGTCGGCCATGGCCCAAGCAGGGCGACTCACCACTAAAGCACACCGATGGTGCTCAACCAAGGGCAACCATGCGTCGGCAACATTCCTCTGCCGTGATGTCGCCTTCCAAGAGCGTGTTCAGCGCTTTCGTAAACGGAATGTCGAGGTTGGCGTCGATGGCCCGATCGGTGAACATTCGAGCTGCTCGCACGCCTTCCGCGACCATGTGCATCTCCTCCAAGGCCTGTTCGAGCGTCAAACCGGTTCCCAGTTTTTCACCCATGGTGCGGTTACGGCCGTGGGGTGAGGTGGCGGTCACGTACATGTCGCCGAGTCCTGCTGGCCCAAACGCGACTTCCGCTCGCGCTCCCAGTTCAGGGAGAAGAAGGCAGCCTTCTTTGAAGCCGGCCATGAAGATGGCCGCTTTGAGGTTGTCACCGCCCATGTCACCCACTTGCTTGAGGCCGTCAACGAGGCCGCAGGCAAGGGCCACGACGTTCTTGAACGCACCCCACAGTTCTGCACCCACCGGATCACTGGCCGGGTGGAGAATGAAGGACGGCGTGGACAGAGCCTGTGCCAAGCGCTGTGCAACGCTGTCGTCTTCACTGGCCACCAGCGCCGTCGTCATGACGCCGCCCGCAGCCTCAGGGGCAATGGTGGGTCCGGTGAGCACCGCCAGTGGATTGGCCATACCGTGCTCTTTCAGCATGCCATGAATCGCTTCGGAAATCAACCGTTTTCCAGGTGCCAAGCCCTTGGCCAGATCAAGGAGCACATGACGAGGTTGAAGGTGGGGCAAAACGTCAACCATGACGTCCAAAATCACAGAGGAGGGGACGGCGAGCACGATGATTTCCGACCCTTCGATGGCTTCTTCGATGCGCATCGTGGCGTCCAGTCCCTCAACAGAGTGGTTGGGCAGGTACTTTCGGTTGACACCGTCCATGGTGATGGATTCGTAGACCTCCTGTTCGATGGTCCACCCTTTCACTTTGTGACCTTCCAGCAACCACAATCGGGCGATGGCAGTCCCCCAATTCCCCAAGCCCAGCACAGCAATGTTGGCCATCACAATCGCTTCAGTCGCCCCTTCGTTTGCTTATACTCCTTTCCCGAGCAACGGCCTTCTGCAAGGCTGTTTTGTGGTTGAGGAGGGTGTCGCCATCAGAAGAGATCGTCGTCCTCTTCTTCAAAGTCAAACATGTCGTTTTCGTCGTCCTTCGCAGGGGCCGGGGTCTTGGCTTTCGCTGCTTTCGCAGGTTCAGGTTCGGGTGCTGGGCTGGCCTCAGGCTCGGATGTTTCCGCATCGGTTCCCGTACGGGCTTGGGCCTGGGCGACCTCGTTCGCTTGAAGCTCGGCTTCGGACATGCCGGATTGAACCGCCAGCGCCCGTCGGCGGTCTTCCCGCGCTTTGCGTTCGAGTTGTCGGTGGCGGGATTTCTCGATGTTCTGCATCATGTACATGGCATCGTGCTCCAACAACGGAGAATCGGAGATGAGTGTGATGTCCAGCCAACCGCCGTCTTCAACGATGAACTCCGCCAACGGTTCGAAGTTGAGGTCGGATTTCTTGATCTGGGTGTAGTGCATGGCGTTGCCCGTGCGGTGCTCAACACCGGAGAAATGGCAGTAGAACTCCTTGGTGCCGATGGTTTCGCGCACCTGATCGAACAGTTCGCCGTAATCCTCAGAGGTTCGCATTCGGCCATGACCGCGAGCGTGGATGTGAGCGATGTTGAGCACAGGGACGGTTCCATCAACGTGGTTCACGACTTCAAGGACTTCTTCGAGGCTGCCCCACAATTCCTGCCGGCCGGAGGTCTCCACACCAATTTTGGACGGCGTGCCGTTCTTCATCCACGGGAACACGGGAAAGGCATCGTCGTCGTCGTGCCAGATATCGTGAATTCGTTCCACAATCCCAGCAAACACGTTGGCGACTTGCTCGTTGGCTGCCGTTCCCCGGCCAAAGTCGCCGTAATGACCGGTGTGAAGGGTGATGTGGCGAGCGTTGATGGTCTTCGCAGCTTGCAGCGTGGCTTCGATCTTTGCCAGTGAGCGTCCCCGCTCCACTTTATCTCCCAACAATTCAGAGTAATACGGCCCGTGGATGTTCATCTCGAAGTCCGTCTTGTTGGCAAGAACGCCGGCCTGCCAATACTGCTCAAAATGTTGAGGTGCGACCATGCGGACGGTCTGGACCTCCATGGTCTCAAGGCCGAGGGAGATGATGTCATCCATGCCTTCGACGATGGTGCGGCCTTTGCACGACAGCGGCACGCCCGCTGGTCCCATCTTGACTGGCATTCTTCCCTCCCCCGAGTCCGACCCAAAGGGCGTCCTATGATAATCCCTTTCCGTTGGCAGTGTGCCTTGAGCGGCAACTTCAGCGGTAGGGCGATACCGTGTGGTACTTTTCGAGAACGAAACCATACGACTCTTCATGAAGGTGAGGGTTCAGCGACCGCCATGGAACCCAGCGTGAACGATGCCGTGGCGGCATTCAGGGCCGGTCAACCGGTCTGCTTGTTCGACTCGGAAAAGCGAGAGGGCGAGACGGATTTGTTGTTCCCTGGGGCTCACGCCCAGCCCGCTACCATGCGCCAACTTCGCCAAGATTGCGGCGGTTTACTCTTCCTTGCCATCGGCCATGACGTGGGTGAAGCGTTTGGCCTTCCGTTCCTTCAGGATTTGCACACCGCCCCTGAGGCGGTGGCGAAGTCCCCGGTGCTGGGCCGGCTGATCACCAACGATTTGCGCTACGATGCCCGTTCGGCCTTCACGCTCTCGTTGAACCACCGCGACACCTACACCGGTATCACCGACCACGACCGCGCCCTCACCACGCGTCGTTTTGCTGAACTCACCCAATCCTGCATGGACGAAGCATGGGCACAAGACGACGCCATGGACCGTTTGGGTGCGGAATTTCGAACGCCAGGTCACATCCCTGTTTGCCGAGAGGCCGAGGGCGGCCTCAGCGTGCGGCAAGGCCACACCGAATTGGCGGTTGGCCTGGCCCGATTGGCCGGCATGACGCCGGTGGTCATTGGGGCAGAAATGCTCCAACCCGACGGTGACCACGCACTCAGCGTCGACGACGCCCGTGCATGGGCTGCCCAACGGCAGATTCCATTCATCGAAGGAGCTGAGCTGATTGCAGCGCTTGAGGCACAAGCATGATGGATGCCTCTTCGGTTGAAACATGGAGATGAGATCATGAAGCGAATCATGGCGGTGGGCGTGTTTGACCTGCTCCATGCGGGTCACCTGCATTACCTTGAGCAGGCGAAGGCCCTCGGCGATCACCTCACGGTGGTCGTTGCCCACGATGACACGGTCAGGAAGCGGAAGCACGAGCCGGTGACCCCCCAAGATCTGCGGCGACGCATGGTCGCCGGTCTGAAACCCGTGGATGAGGTGGTCGTCGGAAATCCCCCCGATGTCCCGATTTTTGACATCCTTCCTCGCATTCAACCCCACATCATCGCCCTTGGTTACGACCAAGAACACGCCGAAGACAGCATTCGTACCTCACTGGCCACCAGGGGGTTTGACGGTATTCAAGTGGTGCGTGTTGACGGACTTTCTGACGACTTGGACGGCACGCGAAAAATCATTGCTCGCATCTTGGAGCGAGCCGAGGGAAGGAGGGCCTGAAGTGTTCACGGGCATCGTGCAAGGTTGCGGCACCGTGGCCGAGGTGGTGGAAGGCGACGGCATCACAACCTTGCGCATCGATCTCCCTGACACAAGCGGGTTGGTTCGCGGCGCCAGCGTTGCGATCAACGGGACGTGCCTGACCGCCACGGACATGGAGGGTTTGCGGGTGTCGTTCGACGTGATTCCGGAAACCCTCGAACGCACCACCCTTGGACAGTTGGCTCCCGGACACAACGTCAACGTCGAGCGCTCCTTGAAAATGGGGGATGAACTTGGGGGGCACCTCTTGTCCGGCCACATCATGTTCACCGCAGAGGTCACACAGTTCCAACGAAACGGCGACGGAGCGACATGCCGCCTGAACGTCCCAAAGAAATTCACAAAGTATGTCCTCGAGAAGGGGTACATCGGGGTGCATGGGGCTTCGTTGACGGTGGGTGCTGTCGAGGGTGGCAGCTTCGATCTGCACCTCATCCCCGAAACCCTTGCGTTGACCAACCTCGGGGAACTCACCGAGGGCGACCGTGTGAACATCGAAATCGACACCATGACGCAAACCATCGTGAACACGGTGGAGCGCATGTTGACCGATGAGGTGAAACCATGACCCGAACCGTTGCCGTCGTTTGCGGTGCTTTCCATCGAACTGAAATTGAACGCATGCTTGCCTACGTGACCGAGGAAGCGAGCAACCTCGGGCTCATGTTGGGCGAGATCATGTGGGTTCCAGGGTCCATGGAGGTGCCGTTGGCCTTGTCACGTCTGCTGGTCACCCACGATGCTGCGGTGTGCCTCGGCATCATCGAAAAGGGCGAAACACAACACGGATTGGCCATGGGTCAGGCCGTCATCAAATCCATCATCGAACTCCAACTGGCGCACAACAAACCCGTCGGTCTCGGTATCATTGGACCCGGTGCCGAACCGCACCACATCGAACCTCGGCTCGAGCCGCATGCGAGGGCAGCCATCCGTGCGGTGGTCGATCATCCGTCCGAATCAAGCCACTGAACGGTCAACACGTGCTGATGTGAGGGGGGGAACCTTCAAACACCACGCGGGAAGTCCAAAACCCCGTGACCACCATGTCTGAAGTTCGCAACGTCATCATCATTGGTTCCGGCCCCGCTGGATACACCGCCGGCCTCTACACCGGACGAGCCATGCTCAACCCGCTCATGTTTGCCGGCTACATGTCGGGTGGTCAGTTGATGCTGACGAGTGACATTGAGAACTTCCCTGGTTACCCCGAAGGCATCGCAGGCCCTGAAATGATGACCCAGTTGCGCGAGCAAGCCGAGCGCTTCGGTTTGGAGGTTCAGGACCGAAACGTGGAGGAAGTCGACCTCAATGAGCGTCCCTTCAAGGTCGTCGTGGAAGGCGAGACCTTCCTGACCCACAGCATCATTGTCTGCACGGGCGCCGAGTCCAAGTGGCTCGACGCACCTGGTGAAGTCGAGCAAAAGGGCCGCGGCATTTCCACATGCGCCACCTGCGACGGGGCGTTTTTCCGAAACGAGCATGTGTTGGTCATCGGTGGTGGCGACTCGGCCTGTGAAGAGGCCACGTTCCTGACCCGTTTCGCAGAAAAAGTCACGCTGATCCATCGCCGAGATGAGTTCAAAGCGTCCACCATCATGTACGACCGTGTCGTGAACAACCCCAAAATCGAGGTCCGAACCTTCCGCCAAATCAAAGAATGGCTCTCCGATGAGAAAGGCCTCACCGGTGCCGTGCTCGAAAACACGCAAGACGGCAGCACCGAAACCATCGAAGCCACGGGCGCCTTCATTGCCATTGGACACACGCCCATCACGGACTTCCTCGGTGGGCAACTTGAGACCGACGAGAACGGCTACCTGGTGCACAGTGAATTCACGATGACCTCCGTCCCCGGCGTGTTTGCTGCCGGCGATGTGGTGGATACCCGCTACAAACAGGCCATTACGGCTGCCGGCATGGGTTGTGCAGCGGCCATGGACGTTGAGAAGTGGCTGGAAGACAACGTCCACTGACGCCGTCGCCTTCATGATGCACGAGTCGCTGGCCGGTGCATGGTGAACGTCGAACGTCACGCTCGCCATCTGTTGCTTCCTGAGGTTGGCATCGAGGGTCAACGCCGCATTCAGCAAGCCAGCGTGCTCATCATCGGTGCGGGTGGTCTCGGGTCTCCCGTCGCGATGTACCTGGCGGCGGCGGGCGTCGGCCGCATCGGCTTGGTTGACGACGACAAGGTGGACCTCAGCAACCTTCAGCGCCAATTGCTTCACGGAACAAAGGATGTTGGAAGGCCCAAGGTGGCCTCAGCCCAAGAAACCCTGCTTGGCATCGATCCCGATGTGCGCGTTGAAATCCACCACACTCGGTTGTCCCCAGACAACGCATTGGCGTTGATGGACGCCGGTTGGGACATCGTCGTTGACGGCACCGACAACCTTCCGACGCGCTACCTCATCGACGACGCCTGCACGTTGTTGGGCCTTCCGTGGGTGTACGGTTCGGTGTTCCGGTTTGAGGGCCAGGTGACCCTGTTTGGCCACGAGGGTGGGCCAAGGTATCGCGACCTGTATCCCGTAGCTCCGCCGCCCGGTGCCGTTCAAGGGTGCAACGAAGCGGGTGTGTTGGGGGTCTTGCCGGGCCTGGTGGGGACTTTGCAAGCCACGGAGGTGCTGAAGACGATCATCGGCCTAGGTCCCTCCCTTTCGGGTCGCTTACTGGTCATTGACACCATGGACATGGCGTTCCGTCATTTGAACTTCGAGGCCGACCCTTCGCGCCCGGCGATCACCGATCTCAGCGCAGCGGCCGCCATGGTGAACGACCCTGCGTGGTGCATTCCTCGGCTTTCGGACCAAAAAGCGCAACAATCAAACATGGCGGGCACCACCCGAGACATCATGATGCAATCCGTTGACATGACCCAGTTTCTCGCACGCCGCACCGACGGTTGGGCACCGTTCATCCTTGACGTTCGTTCGAACGAAGAGTTTGCAGCGGCACGCGTCGCTTCGTGCGGCTTGCAGGTGCCCCACACGGATGTGCTCTCCGAACTGGCCAACCTGCCAGCCGAGGGCGACATTGTCGTCCATTGCCGAAGCGGCATGCGCTCTCAAATGGCAATCATGGCCCTCATTCAGGCCGGGGTTGACGCCGCTCGCCTCTACAACCTCGACGGCGGCATTCAAGCATGGTCCATGGCCAAACCCGACGAAATCATTCCCTGATCAACAGCGCCTCGTAACCATGCTTGCAGAAAGCAGCGTTTCGACCATGACCTTCTCCGTTGTCGTATCGGCCTCAAGAGCCACTCGATGAAGGCGCCTTTTTTTGGTGAAATCGCAAGGTCAGCCCGGCACGTTGAACCCTGTTTCTTTCTTGCAGCCTGTGGAGGGTTTGTCCTGTGTCGCCATCTTCACGGTGTTTCAAACGGGCTCGGAAACATCGGAGGATGGGAAGAGGTTGAAAGCCGCCGTGGTCCGTATGGAACTTGGAGGGAGGCCCATCGCCACGCTGATCATCGCCGATGAAAATCAAGGCCGGCGAGACCTGATGGCCAACACCTTCGAACGCAACGGGTTCGATGTGACGCGACTCAGCACCTTGCAACAAGCGTTGGCGACGGCCCGGGGTGTCGTCCCCGATGTGCTCCTGCTCGAGGCGGAATGGGCCACCGGAGACGCCTTGGACGTGTGCCTGCAACTTCACCAAGACCCGAAGGTCAGAGGGGGAACGCGTGTCGTGCTCTTGTCCCGCTCAACGGCCCCTGACCTCCTCATGGGAGCAGCACGCGCCGGGGTTGCAGAAGTCATCGGCAAACCGGTGGACATGAATCAACTCATCGCCCAAATTCAGCGTCACGCCTCCAAGCAATTCGTACCTCCGCCCGCCGATCTCGGGGGGCTTCAAGCCAACGGGTCAGCACCGGTCGGGGTGTTTGGCGGTCGGCCTGCGATGGAAGTCCCAACTTCGGCCGCCGACAGCCAGTGGGCGCTGCCGATGCTGCGCCAGTTGGTGGAAGCCGGCAACATTGACGACGGTTTCGTTGCCTCCATTCGAGAAGAGTTGTCCGCTGAGGACGACGAGCTCCCTGAATTGCCAGGCCATGTGCTCCAGTCGTTTGTTCGTGTGGCGCTGAATCGACTGGTCGGGGCGGGTCCTCCTGAACCTGCAAAGAGCGAACCCACGCCCCAACCATCGGCGCCGAAGAACACCCGCATTCAAGATCTCAACAAAGGGACGACGCTGGGAGAGGGGTCGGTGCCGAGTGCCTCCTCGTTGAACATCGGTTCAATGGAAGACATCCTCGAAAAGCAAGCCAAGGACATCGCATCGGAGGTGGAAGCCAGCATGGACGCCATTTTGGACGAGGCTCCTGAACCGGTGGCGCTCCTCCCCGAAGACGACAAGGTCGGGCTGGACCCAGAAACGTTGGCCATGGTCCGTCTGACCACGGAATTGGTTCACGATTTGATGGGGCTGTTGCGACGTCGAGGAGCGTTGTCGGACTTGACCTTGCTCACGACAGTGGAGGACCTCGAAGGGTTGACCGCTGATGTCCTTGAGGCACTTCCTGCTCCGGAGGACGACGCTTGACGACGGTCACCGACGATGCCCGGTACCGGGGTGTATTCGTGGCCTTGGTGGCCGCATTTTTCGTTGATTTCCTTGGTTATGCGTTCATCGTCCCGATTTTACCATCGTGGCAAACGCAATTCAATCTCAACGCCACCCAGGCCACCCTGCTCGTGTCGTTGTGGGCGGTGCCCCTTTTCCTCTTCGGTCCGTTGACAGGGCGAATCGTCGACCGGTTTGGACCGGCATGGACCGTCGGGGTCAGTTTGGTGCTGTTGTCGTGCTCTGCTTTGTTGTACCTGGTGGCGACGTCCTCTGCCGTCGGCCGCCCGTTCACGCTTCTGGTCATCGCTCGCTTGGTCCACGGTGCTTCAGGGGCCGCGGTGATGACAGCAGGACTCGCTGGAGCCTCCGTCCTGTGGCCGACGCGCTTCGGTGAGCAGGCAGGAAAACTGGTGGGGATGGCCGCCATTGGCGGTTTGCTCGGGCCGGTTATCGGCGGCGTGTTGTTCAACGAAAGTCAGGTTCTGGCGTTTGGGGTGTTGGCGGTGCTGCCCCTGTTGGCGGTACCGCTGGTGTGGTTGAACGCGAAGCACCTCGGCCCTCAACCTTCCTCGACCAACATGTCGGTGGGTTTGCGAGTGTTTCTTTCCGATCCTGTCCTGTTCAAGGCCGGTGTTCTGGTGAGCTTGACAACGGTTGCCACGGGTGCCTTGGAAGCGGGTGTACCGCTCTTCCTTGACGATGAATTGGGTCTGAATGCAGCTCAAATCGGCGGCGTTCTTCTGTCCATGGTGTTGATGCAGGGTGTCGGTTCGGTGCTGTGGGGGCGCCTCGTCGACCGTCACGGTCCGACCCGGTACATGATGGTGGGGTGGGGGTTGTCCTTCCTCGCCCTTTTGGGGGTGGCCATCGTTGGTTTGGCGCTCACGGATCGGCCTGCGGTGGTGGGCATGATTGTGATGTTGGGCGTCTTCCAATTCGCCATCGCTGCCGCCCAGATACCGATGCTGCCCGTCATTGATACGGCAACAAATCGGGCGCTTGGTGCAGGCCACCTCGGGTTGGCGTTCGGTGCCTTCGGAACAGCGTGGGCTGCGGGGACCATGATTGGGCCGTTGTTGGTCGGCCCGGTGTTTGATCTGTTTGGATCTTGGCCCATCGCCATTGGAGCTGTGGCCCTCCCTACCGGTGTGGCGTTGGCGGTCACCGTGCGGAATCGCCACCTCATCGAGGACTGCTACCTCGAGGAGATGAACCAGCGGAACCCCTCGCCCGCAGGCATCCAGTCCGGTCAATGAGAGGATTGAAACCAACCACCCCGTGGCGTGGCTGAGGCGACCGCATGACCCAAGGTGAATTGCCCGACATCTTTGGTGCCGATTGGCGTCCAGAGCATGCGTTGAACTTCACCCAACCTCTGGATTTGAGCACGGCGAAATCCGAAGTGCTCCGATTCATCGGTCAGCGACACGATGCGCATCTGTTTCTGGTCGCCAACGTCTGGGACCACCTGACGACGGATTTGAACGAGCCGTTTGACGGCGAAAGCTGGCATGCGTTCAGTGAGCGTTTCGTCGATGGCCTGAAGCGTGGCATGACCGCCCAAGCAGAGCGGACGCTTGGTAGCAGCATCGACGACGAGGTGATTCCTCGGCGAAGCATGCGTTTGATGCTCGATCGCCGAAGGACGCATTTCCTTCTCGACATGCGGCTGACCTTGCGTCGACTGGCTTACTACATGTCGATTGAACTTGAGCAGCGCCTTGAGTGGCAGCGGATGATGACGCGAACCCGTTGCCTCGACTCCGCCCTGAAGGCCATCTTCACGGAAGGCATGCTCACGCCGGACGGCCAGCGATTCGGCGGCAAAGGGTTCCGCTCAACCTGGCAAGAAGGCGTCGTGGCGGTGGCCACAGCGTTGAATCGGCAACCCGACGCACCCCGCAACGCACGACCCGGCGCAGGCTACGACGGCGACTTGGTGGCGCCCATGATCCGAGACATTGGTCTGGGCTTGGCGATGGGAGACACCCCCCTCGACGTCATGGCAGCCAACCTCGGCAAGGCAGGGTCCAACCAAAACGGAGGCTGGGACGACGCCGGTGGACGCGACCTCCACGTCGGTGCATGGCACGTCGGGGTGTTACCGCCGACCGCACCGTTGCCGATTGCCGCAGCCACCATGACCGGCCTTGCTTTCGCCGCCTGGCGCCAGGGCTTGAACCGATTCCACGTCGCCTGCATTGGCGAAGGCGCCTCATCGAGCGGCGAATTTTGGGAAGCGATGAACTTCGCCGGTGCTCGCGGGTTGCCGATCACCTACATTCTGCAAAACAACCAGATTGCACTCGACACACCCCCGGCCAAACAGTCGGGTGTGGAAGTGTGGGCTGACAAAGCCACGGCGATGGGGTTCCCTGCTTGGACCATCGACGGCTCGGACCCCGCTGCCTGGCATGCCTCCACAGCCGTGGCCAGGGAGTTTTCCCTCAACGGTGGTGGTCCGACGCTGATTCACGTGGAAACGATGCGCGGTTGCGGCCACGCGCATCATCACGATGACCTGTACTTGGGCAACCCGTCGGGCACCCCACCTGGCTATGTGGACCGGGACTTGTTGGCGTACTGGGAGGCCAAGGACCCGTTGCCCACCCATCGAACCCTGTTGTTGAATTTGGGCGTTGACATCGATGTGCTGCAAGCAATGGAGGACGAGGAAGCCTCGGCCGTTGATGCGGCCCGACAAGCCCTCGAAGCCATGCCTTGGCCGGAACCACACACCGTGACAAAAGGCGTGACCTCTCTCCACAACGCCGACACGCACGAGGACCACCTCAGCCGCATCAAGGGTGAGGCAGCACCATCGCTGGTTCCCGCCCCGCTTGCGCCAGGGGAGATGGCCTGGTCTTATGCTGAGAAGGGTGGCTGGACCTACGCTCGCGCCATCCAGCAAGCCATGGCTGACATTGCGACACACTTTGGCGAAGATTGCGTATTCATCGGTGAAGACATGGAAGTCGCCGGTGCCTTCGGCATGAACATGGCCCTCAAGAACGCAGGTCACAGCGACAAATTGCTCGACATGCCGCTGTGTGAAGCCGTCATCGTCCACACCGGTGTGGGCGCTGCCCTTTCCGGCATGCGGCCCATGGTGGAAATCCAGTTTGGTGGGTTTGCAGCGCTGGGGTACAACGCCCTCGTCAACAACGCAGCCATGCTCCGGTGGCGATGGGGGGCTGATTGCCCCATGACGGTGCGCATCCCGCTCGGCGCTCGCACGAGGTCAGGGCCGTTCCACGCCAACATGATCGAATCCTGGTTCGCCAACGACCCCGGCTTGGTGATTCTTGCACCGGGAACACCTCAGGACGCCTACGACTTGCTTGTGGAGTCGGCCCATTTGCCGGACCCCACCCTGATGCTCGAACACATTGGTCTCTACGGACTGCGAGGCGGCTTGACGGGTTGGGGCATGAACATCAACCAGGTCGTTGACACCGAGGCTGTGGCCAACGCCATGGCCAACGGTGAGCGGTACAAACTTGGGCGAGCAGGGGTGATCCGCGGTGGTTCGGACATCACCCTGGTGACGTGGGGGGCGATGGTTCACGTCGCCTTGGAGGCGGCCAATGCATTGTCGGAAGACGGTGTGGAGGTTGAAATCGTGGACCTGAGGACGCTGCTTCCGTTTGACGCCGAAACCTGTGTTGCATCGGTTCAGCGCACGGGTCGTCTGGCGGTGCTTCAGGAGGGTCAGTGGTCCGGTGGTCTTGGCCATACCATCCAATCTCGCATCATGGAATCGTGCTTCTACGAACTCGAAGCAGCACCGGTCGTGATCGGTGCGTTGGACACGCCGGTGCCGTTCTCTCCACCGCTGGAGAACCACACCGTTCCTTCTGTTGACCACACGGTAGCCGTGTTGCGAAGCTTGGTTCAAGGCTGAACCTTACCGGGCCGACACCACCGGGCGTTGACCCAACATGCAAGCGCAGCCCCCAACACCGTGGCGATGATGTACACCGGCACCACGGTGGTTTCCCCGGCCACGAGGTTTGGTCCAAGGGTGCGTGCTGGGTTCATGCTGGCACCGGTGGCGGGGCCCGCGACCCAGGCGAGCACGGCCACGGCAGCGCCCACCACAACGGCCACGACGGGCCGGCGTTCGGTTCGATCAACCACCAGCAAGATGCTCATCATCAGCAAACAGGTGATCGCCACTTCAATCGCGATCCATGGTCCCAGGCCAACGCCACTGGCCGGTACCGTCGGTCCAGCGCCGTGAACGAGCCATGCAGCCACGAGACCACCCAGGCTTTGTGCGAGGATGTAGGGTGCAACCATGCGACCTTCGAGTTGGCCATCCAGCCAAAACGCGATGCTCACGGCCGGGTTGATGTGCGCCCCGCTCCAAGGTCCAAAGACGAGGATCATCGCCGTCACCACGGCGCCGAAGGCGAGACAGACCATCGCCGAGGGCGCTCCAGCAGCGATGCTGCCGCACCCAACACCCACCATCACGCCGGTGCCGAGGAATTCCCCAAGCAGGCGCCGGCGTGTCATGAAAGACCGACCGAGCGGCGGGTTGAAACGCTTTCTTCGGCGGATTTCGCAATGACCCAGCAACAACCGTCAAGAAGGGTTTGGCCGTCCTCACGCCATGGTGGCCGAAGAGCGGGTGATGGGTATCCCCCAACTCGTCTTCAGCAACACCTTGGTGTTGAACGGTGCCTTGGCCTTGGGCATTCTGGCGCTTCATGCAGCGTTGGACTCGGCCGATGAAACCGGCTACATTTGGCCCCTCGTGTTGTTGTCGCTGGCGTTGGCGCTGCTCATCAAATCCGCCGACGTGTTCGTTGAGGGCGCCAAAGGATTGGCTTACCGAGCTGGATTGCCCGAAGTGGTCATCGGCCTCACCATCGTATCCATCGGGACCTCGCTGCCTGAAATTTTGGTCACCGCAACCGCAGCGGCGGACATCACGCCGGACAACACGGAAATTGCCGACCTTGCCATTGGTGGTATCTTCGGTTCAGTGCTCGTCCAAATCACACTCATTCTCGGGGTGGTGGTGGCCCTTCGCAGCGTGAAGGTGCGCCCCTCGTGGTTGAAGCGGGACGGGCTTATCATGTTCCTCTCCATCGCTCTCCTGGCCCTTTTCATTTGGACGGGCTCGGTGCTCTCGAGGGTTGAAGGGTTCATCCTCGCCTCGCTTTATGTCGTGTACATCTACTGGTTGCTGTCGAAGCGCGACGAAATCATGGAAGATGAAATGGGTGACGCCGAGTCGGTTGAGCGGAAGTTGGACCGCACAACGGCGTCGTATGCCTTCATGGTCACGTTGGGGTTGATCTTGGCGTTGTTCGCCGCGCACCATTTGGTGAACGTCGCCAGCGATTTGGCCTACCAGATGAGCGTCCCCCACGCCGTTATCGGCACGACCGTTTCGGGTTTGGGCACATCGCTGCCCGAGTTGACCATTGCGTTCGTGGCTGCTCGGCGCAGCGAGGGTGTTGCCATCGGGACCCTCATCGGTTCAAACATCACCGACCCGCTGCTGTCCATTGGGCTGGCCGCCATGGTCCACCCGTTGGCGCTGACGTCGGGAAGTTACAACCTGACAATGTACCTCATCGTACCCGCCACACTGTTGGGTACGGCTGTGGCCTTGGCGATGATGCGCTCAGGGTATGAATTCAGACGGAAAGAGGGCGTCTATCTGATCTTGATTTACGTGGTGTTCCTTGCCATCCTGATCGCCGAACAAATGGGTCGCATCACCATCTGAGGACGGTGTTTTCACCCACCCATCTAATCGCTCATAAAGGGCGGCCGCTTGGCCAAAGCATGGTGGACTTCCAACTCGATGAAATCCAAGTGATGCTCAAGGAATTGGCCCACGAATTCGCCGTGGATGAAATCCGGCCCCATGCGGAGCACTGGGACGAAACGGCGCATTACCCAAAGGAGACGATTCAACTGGCCCATGAGATGGGGTTGCTGAACCTCCACATCCCCGAGAAATACGGTGGGGCTGGCTTGGGTACCATGGAAGAAGTTCTCGTGAACGAGGAGTTGGCTTGGGGCGACCCTGGTTTCGCCACGGCAGCCTATGCCACAGCGTTGGCCTGCGCCCCCATCGTGACTGGAGCAACGGAAGAACAGAAGGACGTTTGGCTGCGGAAGGTGGCCGAAGACGGTGCGCTGGCTTCCTACGGTGTGACCGAGCCCGGTGCCGGTTCGGACGTGGCAGCATGCAAAACCACGGCCATCAAGGACGGCGATGAATACGTCCTCAACGGCTCCAAGATGTGGATCACCGGTGCGGGTCACGCTGATTTCTTCTTCATTCTCGCCAAAACCGATCCTGACGCAGGTTACCGAGGCATGTCGGGGTTCGTGGTGGAGGCCGGCACGCCGGGCTTTGAACTCGGCAAGAAAGAAACCAACATGGGTCAACGATGTTCCGATACCCGCTCGTTGTCCTTCGACGACGTGCGCATCCCTGAGGACAACCTCATCGGCGGAAGCGAATCGGGTGGATGGATGAACGCCATGAAGGCCTTTGACATGAGCCGCCCCAACATCGCCGCCCACGCGACGGGCCTCGCTCGGGCTGCTTACGAACACGCTTTGCAGTACGCCAACGAGCGCCAAACGTTTGGAAAACCGCTGCACCAGCATCAGGCGATTCAGTTCATGCTCGCCGACATGAAGACCAAGATCGAAGCTTCACGGATGCTCACCTGGAAATCCGCCGCTGAGTTTGATGCTGGCGTTCGAAACACGGAATCTGCAGCACATGCCAAACGCTTTGCAGCGGACACGGCCATGGAGGT
>WTJK01000009.1:19233-25136 GCA_011524855.1 Methanobacteriota archaeon
ACACGGAATCTGCAGCACATGCCAAACGCTTTGCAGCGGACACGGCCATGGAGGTCTCCACCGACGCCGTTCAGGTTTACGGCGGCTACGGTTATTCAGAGGAATACCCGGTGGCTCGCTTGATGCGGGGCGCCAAAGTGATGCAGATTTACGAAGGGTCCTCGCAGGTACAGCGCATGATCATCGGCCGAGAGATCACCAAAAACCTGTGATCAATCCCTCCGCAAGCGCTCCTCCAACGCCCAAATCTGGCCTTCATCGTGGTGCCAGGGCGCCTTTTGCTGACGGTGCCTGACCCGGCGATCAATGTCTTCGAACCAGTCGTCCATGCGGAGGGCTTCCGCCTCCACCGGCCGATGTTCCCACCGGTCGATGGTCCACATCATGTCGGCATCGAGCGAGAAGAAATCATCCCCGTCAACGACTTCCACGATTGAGGGCTCAATCTCAAGGGCGTCACAGAAGTCATCGTAACGAACCACGCCGTCGGCACTGAACTGGTAGATCGTGCTCAACAGGCGTTCATCCGCAGCGAGAAATTGGGCGAGCAACGGAATACGGAGCGCCGTGGCACGGTCGTTGACAAGAGCCAAGGCCAAACCGACGAGCTGGTCACCAGCGGGCAGATGTCGGTGTTGATCGTGGGCGTGCAGGCAGATGAGGGCCGAGGCATCGGTCTCGTGATGCACGTCCTTCCGGTGGCACCCGCCTACGATGCTGAAGTCGAACCGAGGTTCGTCGTAAAACCCGCAGCGTTCGTCGTGGTAGGTGTCCATGGACAGCAAGGTTTCCACTTTGTACGTGCGGTTTGACTGGCCGGTGATCCACAGACGTGGCAGTCCCATCCCGTCGAGTTCCATGTCCACGCCGCTGTGGTTCTGAACCACGTTGTCGAGCAACGACATGCTCCGTTGATGCGCTTGCCGTTCGGCATTCGACCATTGTCCGGGGCACGTCCAGGGTTCCATGTGCCCGTGGTCCTTCAAGGGTATTTGAACGAACACAAGCATCATTGGGCCCTGCGCTTTCCTGTTGTCATGGCCCTCCCCCCCGCCGGCGTTGTTTTGGCAGCCGGAGCCAGCAACCGGCTCGGTCAGCCGAAAGCTTTGGTTCGTGTGGGTGGGGCCACCTTGGTGGCCCGGGCGGTGGACCAATTGACCGCTCTGGGTTGCTCACCGGTCTACGTGGTCACCCGTTCGGCGTTGATGGTCGACGTGCTGCTGGAAGCCGGCCGGGCCACGGTCTTGGTGAATTCGGACCCCGATGCAGGACGAACGGGGAGCCTTCAGCTTGCGCTCAAGGCCCTGTATGCTGAACGGGGCCGATGGCCCTCCCACGTGGTGATGGCGCCGGTCGACCGGCCCGGTTGGCGGCTTGACACCGTTGAACCGTTGCTGGCACGCTCCGGCTGCAGTGCACCCGCCTTTGGTGGTCGGCGCGGCCATCCCGTCACGCTGGACGGTGAGGCCATGTCGACCGTCCTGGGCGTATCCCCCTCGGCCTCGTTGCGCGATGCGGTCTCGTTCGAAGCCGTCGCCGCTCACGGGCCCTGGCTGGGGTTGAACATCGACACCCCTGAGGCGCTCTCTCATTTGTTGGAGAACGAGGCTGCGCTGACCGCATACTGGGCGGAGGGCGAAGGGATATGAGGGCCGCCCCGCTCGAACACACATGAGCGCCGCCGTGCTGCAGTGGGTGCTCAACGAACTCGGCCAGCAGCGCCGTGTTGCCTTGGCCACCGTGCTGACCACCTCGGGTAGCGTCCCTGGGAAAACGGGTGCTCGCCTCGCCATGGTGGAAGGGAGCGAACGTTGGACCGGCACCGTGGGCGGTGCGGGCTTGGAATTCAAGGTGCTGAATCGCTGCAAAGCCATGCTAAAGGAAGCCTTTCGTCCTTCGGCGGAAGTCCACACGTTCGGGCTCAACAAAGGGGCGAAGGGCTATGAGGTTACGCCGCTTGATTCGCTGTGCGGAGGGCGCGTGACCCTCTCGATTGAGGTGCTGATGCCGATGCCACACGTGTTGATCATGGGCGGTGGCCACTGCGGTGAAGCGTTGAGCCGAAGTCTCGATGCGCTCGGCTGGACCTACGAAGTGCACGACACACGGCCTGAGTTTGCGTCCGCTGAGCTCTATCCCAACGCCGTGGCCCTCCATGCGACCTCTGTTTCGGCATTTTTTGATGGCCTCAACAGCGACGGCTTGTCCTCGTTCTCCGACGTCCTCTTGCTCGGGCATGATTGGAGCGAAGACCAGGAGCGACTTCTCGCCCTGCTCACACGGGCGCCTGCAAGCGGGATGCTGGACGGGCGTGAATTCCCCCGGATCGGCGTGATTGGAAGCCGGTCCAAGTGGCAAGCCTTCGCCTCGGCTTGCCAAGACGCTGGCATCGCGGATGAGGTCATTGACCAAGTCGTCTGCCCGATCGGGCTGAACATCGGTGCTGAGTCGCCCGAAGAGATCGCTGTGGCCGTTGCCGGTCAAATTCTCGCGGACCACAAGCGGGTGGACGTGCGTCAGCCCTCGTGGCGGGACTCGGTTTGAGCGAAGAGGTGCTCACGGTAGTGCACCAGTTCGCCAATGGATTCCAAAATGTCGTCAAGGGCCAGATGCGCCCCTTTTTTGTTGAACCGAGGGGATGAGGGGAACCAGCGACGACGTAGCTCCTTGAGCGTCGAGACGTCGACCATCCGGTAATGGAGCATCTCGAGAACCTGGGGCATTTCTTTGGCCAAAAATTGCCGGTCGTTCCACACGCTGTTGCCGCACAAGGGGGCGGTCTTGGGTTCCACCCACGCCTTGAGGAACTCAACGGTCTGCCGCTCGGCTTCTTCCAAGGTGACACCCTCTCGGTGAATCCGATCGACCAGACCGCTGCCGTGATGATGGCGGGTGTTCCATTCGTCCATGCCGTCGAGCAATGCCTGCGGGACTTGGACGGCGAGGTTGGGTCCGGTGGCGAGCACATTGAGGTCGCTGTCGGTGATGACGGTGGCGATCTCGATGATGGATTCGCGTTCGAGGTCGAGACCCGTCATTTCAAGGTCAATCCACACCATGCGCTGTGCAGCGTCGCTCATGGAGGCCCCTTCGGACGGACCCCTATGGGTTCTTGCCTCGAACCAGCCTCCGTGCGGCCTTACATCTCTTCGAAATTCAACATGATTTGACCGCCAGAACCGAACGAAAGCACGGGCGTGTAGCCGGCATGTGGTGTGTTCTTCAGCGCCAGAAGGATGTTTTCGAGGGTTCCTTCGGGAAGCTCAACCCCAAGGCCGTGTTCGGTCATCAACACCTGCTTGGTCGGTGCAGGAACGGCCACAGGCGCCGCCGGTTCGCGCCAGGTGCCTTGCTTGGCCTGCGCCAGTTTCTGCTTCTTTCGTTCGTGGAGTGAGGGCGCGTCAGCGGCGGTGGCCTCTACCTCCGTCTCCTCAACCTGATCGTCGTCCTCATCGGGGAGCACTTCGAAGTCCTCTGCTGCAGCGCGTTGACCCGCCTTGACGTCAGCCGGTTCGTCACGAGCCGGTTCATTCGCTGACGAGGCGGAGGCGGTTGTTGGCATCGCACCCGTCGTCGTTGCCGTGGCGTGCGCTTGGGCGAGGGGTACGCCCATGGATGCGCCATCGACGGGGCCGTCGGTGATCTGGGTGCCGCCACCACCGGTGCGTTGCATGTAGAGGAACGTGAACCCGAGCGCAATGACGCCGGTCATCATGACTGCCAAACCCCGATAGGTTGTGTTTTCAACCGTGGTGCCAAACATGATGGCGGTCAAAATGGAACCGTAACCTCCGATGGAACGTCGCCACTTCACCGAGCCCGTTTCACTGAAGCCCTGGATGCCAACGCTCACCAGGTACACCGTGGCAACAAGGAATGCGACGGATGCGTTGAACTCAGCGAACGCCATGGCGCCGCCGACCAGCGTGTACAAGGTGGCGGTCATGCCCATGCGGTCCATGAAGGCAAAGAAATCATCGTCGTTGGGCCAATCAAAGGTCTTGCTGTCGTAAATTTCGTCCTCACGGTTGGTCATGAAGGTCATGAAGAGACCTTGGGCAATGAGCAACGCACCCGTGCTCATGGTTCGCAGGTTGCCCTCATCCATCCCAAGCTGGCCGAGTGCGTTGAACACGGCGAAACTGCTGAGCACCGGGAAGAGGATCAGTTGGTTCGCCCTGCCAGCGTCCAGCGAGGCTTTCGCGTACATGGCAGCACCGAGCACCGGACCCACGCCGAAGGTCACGTCAAACGCCAACAAGAACGCCACAGAGGCCATCTGAAGCAGAAGGGATGCGGTGTCGTCCCGACGCATGTTCTCGTCGGTGTCGTCGGTGGATTCTCGGAACAGCATGTCTCGGCCGTGCAGCCCGTGAAGCAAACTGCCCACAATGCCCGTGGCCAGTGCGCTGAGGCTCCAAATCTCCGAGCCATCCATCCCCGCACCCGCGTTCGAGAAACCAATGCTGAACGCCATCGAAAAGAAGAGCACGCCCAACAGCGGTGGGAGGTACTGTGCCCGGCCGTGCTGCCACGTGAAGATCATCACCACCACGGTGGCAAAGGTGGGCAGGTAGGCGCCGTTGGGGATCAGGGACACACAGGCCAAGCCAAGCCAGCCCAAGGCCAAAAAAGACGGCAGGTAGGTGTCGGTGTTTTTCTCCCGCTCCATGACCCCCAGGGCGAAGACCATGTGCGTCGCCACCATGAGGGAGGAGAGGCCCACGAACACACCCACGTCGGTGAAACCGCTCAACGATTCGGCCATGCTTGAAGGGAACTGGTCAAGCATCGTCTTCGCCAGCCCTGCTTGGTTGACCCAATTGTCGCCTTGAAGAAGGAAAGCAAGGGGCACCAACATCCCGGTCAAGTACACCTTGTGTTGCAGTGTTTTCACGGCGACGAAGCCGGTGAGTGTCAAGAACAGCAGGCCACCCGAGGCGTCAAGCATGGCCAGCAGGATGAGGCCAATGTAAGCCTCCACGTCCGCGCTCCGTTTGATGGCCGAAACGTCGATGCCACGACGGTTGATGATGGCGTTGACCGCCAGCGGGCCGCTGAGCACGATAAGGTCAAACAGCACGCCGGTGGCGAGCACGGTCCCGTTGTCAAGTTGCGCGGCTGCGTCCTTCGCAATGACCAGCTTGACGGTCAATGGCAAGCTCATCAAGAGCAGCAACCACACGCCGGTGGACCGTGTGCGGGATGAAATCACCTCCATGTCGTTGATTTCTTTCACCAGCATTGCGACCGGGATGATCATCAGGGCGACCCACATTGGATTCTCGAGCAGGGCGATCGAGTCAAGGGCCACGATGGAGCACGAGAACAACACGAACGACGTGATGAGGCTGGCACGTTCCAACGGGGACCACTCGTTGTCGTCGTAGGTCATCGGTTTGGGTTCCTCCGTCACCCATGTGTTGGATTCCTTGTCGTAACGCGGCCCGGCAGATGCCACGCCGAACACGCCACGGCCCACACCGAACAGGCTCAATTCATGCTTCCCTGTGAATTTGGACGTGGCGTAAAAGACGAGGCTCAGGGCCAGGTACGGCGCGCCAAACCCGTAGGGTTGGAGCGCTTCGTTCATTTCGGCGGAGGGGAAGGTCAACCCTCCGCTGACGCCAAAGAACGCCGCAGCGGCACCGGCGAAGAACATCGAGTAGGTGATGTCCTTTCGCTGGGCAAGGGTGGGGTTGGGCGTGCGCTGGACCTTGCTCACGGTAATGCCCAGCATGTAGAGAATGAACACCCAAGGAACGAACCATTCCGGGTCCCAAAAGGCACGGGACAGGAGCACACTCGTGAGCATCGCCAAGGAGGTCGTGGTTTGCAACCGGTCGTTTCGTCGTCCGAATTCAGCCACCATCACCAGCAGCCACGGCAGCACAAGGTGAACG
>WTJK01000009.1:25236-37907 GCA_011524855.1 Methanobacteriota archaeon
TCGTCGTCCGAATTCAGCCACCATCACCAGCAGCCACGGCAGCACAAGGTGAACGCCGTGGCCTCCGAAGGTGTCCAGCGGTTCGCTCCCGACGAGGTAACCCATGATGTCGGTGAGCAGGTAAGCGCCCGCTGCGAGGACGAGGGTGGCGTTGACGACCCAAGGTCGAGCGACCTTTGAGATGAACACCATGTAGGGGATCATCGCTGCCGCCAGCACCCACGGGATGGTGGAGCCGTCCATGGGCATCAGGGGCAGCGCAAGGGCCAGTCCGATGGGCATCCAGGGGACTCGGTTGGCAAGCACTGCGGGGAAATACGCCAGAAGGACGGTGCACCACAGCATGACGGGGATGGACAGGAAGGGTTGGAGTTCAGGCTGTTCAACCACGTTGAGCGGGCCAAGGATGAGGTTGAGATCCAAACCTCTGGTGAGGAAGATGACGAGCACCACCTGCGCGATGAGGTAGGCCGATGCCCGTTCCATGACCTCTTTGCTGAGGTCCTCTCGAGAAGCGTAGAACCCTTGCAAGGCAACGATGAACACCATCAGGGACAACGCCCCCCCCTCGCCACCAGGGGGCGCGTTGGTGTTGAGCACCTCGTACAGTGCTGGCATCAACCCCGCCACGAACGCCACGATGGTGAAATTCATGGAACGGTTGGAGCGAACAGCCATCTCCATGGCCACCACGGTCAGCACGAGCATGCTGATGCCGAGTTCGTAGCTCACCACGTTTTCCGACCATCGAATCCAGGGTCCGACGCCGCCCAAGAGGACGACCATCGGAGCGTACGTCGCCACGCCGTAGCCGAACGACTTCTCCCCTTCGTACCGGTTGAGCAACTGGAGATGGAGCGCGCTGACGCCCACAACCGCCAATGTTTGGGCGTAAATGCCGGTTGCATTGGGGGCCCAGTCGCTGTTGGCGTACGCGGCTGGGTCGCCAAACAACGACATCTCCAACGCTCCGGTGGCGAAGGCCATCGCATACCGTGCACCCCACATGGCGGCAATGGTCGAGAAAAAGAAGGCGATGCCGAGGAAGTAGTTGTGCAGGTCGTAGAGCTGACCGCCGTTTTTTCGGCTCTGGGTCTCGATCACACCTATGGTGGCGGCAAAGGACGCCAAACCGGCGAGGAAGACCACGAGCATGTTGGTGTTGGTGGCGTTTTCATCGTAAGCAATCATGAACACACCGCCCCAAATGGTGAGGAACCCAAACGCCATCATGACGGTCTGCGAGACCTTCATCATGTCCAACTCGGACTGCGAGACCGGTGCTCCGGGACGAGTCATGGTGACAGGGCGTGCTTCGGCGGGCGCGCCGTCCACCAGCGCTCCGGGCGTGGTGTAGACGGAATTGGCCGGCACGGTTTGTTGCAGGAGTCCGGGTCGTCGTGGCGCAGGCATGTCGCTCGCTGCTCTTTCGCTAGGCGATGTTATAATTATTCAGCCGGATATACAAGCAAACGAGGCTCTCGTGGCCCGATTTGCTCGCATCATCAATGCATTCAAAACCTCGCTCCAACTGGGGCAACACGGGTGAAACCTTGTCGATGAAGAAAACCCTCAGCCTTGTTTGCCTGGGATTGCTGCTGTTGCCCGTGATGGCAGCCGCCATGCCCGTTGCCCCTGAACACGTTGGTCAGGACGCTGAGGAGGAGGGTTGGTGGGTCGAGACCACCGTTGACACCAACAAGAACGGCATTGGTGACATGGTGGAGAAGTTCCACGACCACCCTTTGTTCCTCGACGAGGACAACACGCTGCCCATCATCGTTGATTTTGACCACACGCCCACCGAAGCCGACGTGGCCATGCTCGAGCGTGAAGTCGGCTACGTTCACGCTTGGGACCTGCCGCTCATCGACGCTGTTGCCGGCCGAATCCCTCACACCATGATCCTCGAAACCACCACGCTGCCTGGCGTGGTGATGCTTGAACTGGACGGCATCCTCGAAGCTCAAAACGGCGATGCGGCCGTTGTCCACGAGGTGGACGTCGCCCGAACCCAAACCGGGTACGACGGCTCCGGTGTGACCGTCGCCGTCATCGACACCGGCATCGACGGCATGCACGTCGGCCTTGATGACATGGACGACGACAACAGCACCAACGACCCGAAGATCATCGGGTTTTACGACCCGGTCAACAATCCTGACAAGACCAACGGCACCGAGGTCTTCCCCTACGACGACCAAGGGCACGGTTCCCACTGCGCCGGTACCGTCGCTGGGACCGGTGCGCCCACCTACGAGCACCCTGGCATGGCACCCGGTGCCTTCCTCGTGGGTGTGAAGGTGCTGGACGCCGGCGGTTCGGGCAGCTTCGCCGTTGTGATGGCCGGCATGCAGTGGACCGTGGACAAGCGCTACGAATTCAACATCCGTGCCGCTTCCATGAGTTTGGGCGGCCCGGGTGCCATCGAGTGGACCTCATCGGAGGAAGACAGTGTGAACCGAATGTCCAACGAAATGGTCCGAGCCGGTATCACGATGCTCATCGCAGCAGGAAACAGCTTTGTCTCCGCTCAAATCGGCACGCCGGGTTCTGCTGAGGACGTCATCACCGTGGGTGCGCTCGACAAGGACACGAGCATTGCCATTTACAGCAGCCAGGGTCCAACCGAAGAAGGCCGCGTCAAGCCCAACGTGGCGTTCGTGGGTTCTGACGTGATGTCCGTGGCTCACAACACGGGTGACGGCTACGTCGCCTTCAGCGGCACGAGCATGGCCACGCCCGGTACAGCGGGCACAGTGGCCTTGATGCTCCAAGCCAACCCCGACCTTTCGCCGTTTGACGTTCGCAACATCCTGCAAGAAACAGCCACGTACCGGCAATGCCACTACATGGCATCCAACGAGCCCTGTGCGGAGGATCTCATCCCCAAAAACCGTCAAAACAACGTCTACGGGCACGGTCACGTGGAGGCCTTGGCGGCGGTGATGGAAGCCGCCCAGCGCGATTACCAACTCGACACCTCCATCAGCCTGACCTTGACGACCGAGATCGGTGAAGACAACCGCATTCACCTGAGTCCCGGCGATGAACTCCTGTTTGACATTCAAGGGTCCCTTGACACCGTTCAGTGGCGCAGCAACCACCTGCGCGACGACTGGGCCAACCTCCACACTTTCGATGAAGGCGACAGCCAAGCCGTACTGGATTTGACCACCATGGTCCACCAACTTGAGCATTTGCCCGGCATCATGGTCGATGGAAACCATACCATTTCCTTGCGTGGCCTCAAGGCCAACGAAAGCGGCGGACACAGCGCATCCTCGGTCGTCGCTGTGAACGTCATGCTCATGGACACGGCCAACGCCAAGACCTTCGGGCAAAGTGAAGGCGGCTTGAGCAACCTTGCGGGCTGGGTTCTCCCCGCTGCTGGGTTCGTGCTGGTGGCCCTGTTGCTCGGTGGCGTGGTCCTCATCAACCGTGCTGAGCGTTCCGTGGAGGTCGAGTCCATCAAGTGGGGTGCACCCGACGAAGACATCGACGCCGTGGTCGACCAGGCTGAAGCTGAATTCCCTGAGTGAGGGTCCGTCGATCGGTGGAGATGCTGCAAAAACCGACCGTGCAGTGCCTCCCTTGCGATTCAACGCTCACCTCAGAAGCGACGCCGTCGTCGTACAAAACCGTCACCCGAACCTGCATACTCCGGGACGGTCTCAACCAATACTTCCAGCGTGATCAACACTGCGTGTTCACAACGATTCACAAGTGCATGGCAGAGGGGCGCCCTCACTCCAATGCATGACCGCGGATACGAGGTTCAGGCGTTGGCGACGTCCCACTTGGCAAGGACATCCTCTACGGAATCCAGGCGACCTTCGTGAATCTCTGTTACTTCGCCTTGTGCGTTGACGAAAACCACGGAACCGGGTGTGTCAATGCCAAGTTCAGCCGCCGGTTCGCTGCCTTTCATGAAGGCGTACGTGGTCAATGAGACACCGGTATCATCGTCTTCATCGTCGTGTGCGTCGGCTGAATCGTGCCAGTCAGAGAGGGTTACGCCGCTGATGTTTTCGACCGGGTCGGTTGACATGACCAGGACCGGGAGTTCGGGCACAGCCTCCCAAATGGTGTGCATGGTGGTGTAACATGGGTTGTTGCACCATTCTGCGGAAAAGAGAACAATGTAAGGGGAGCCTGACATCCGCGCATTGTCGTACTGGGTGGTGTCATCAGCGACGGCTGAGAAGGCAGGGAACATTTGGGTCTCGGCTTCCTCTTCTCCCAAACAACCGCTCAGGGAAACCCCCATCAGCAGGAAAACGGCGAAAGCGATCCGACTTTTATCCATGCAGTGGCTTGACTTGGCGAGGTTTTCAATTCTTTCCACCACCGGTTTCCCCCACATCTTCATTTGAAGGCCAGTTGTGGTTCAACCATGGGGCGGGGAAGAAGGCTGTTGGTTGCTGTGATTGTCCTTGCATTGGCGCCGCTGGCTTCAGCACAAGACCCGGTGCTTTGCGAGACGCCCGGTGAATCGGTTTACGACCGTGAGGGTTGTCTTGACTCGGACGGGGACGGATGGTCGGATCCTGACGTTCATTGGAACGAATCTCAAGGAGCCGACGCATTCCCAAACAACGCATCGGAGCACCGTGATCTCGACGGTGATGGCGTGGGGGATGAAGCCGATGTTGACATGGACGGTGACGGTGTTGCCGACCTTGATGACGTGTGGCCAGAAGATTCGGGCATCTGGTCGGATTGGGACGGAGACGGGTACGCCGATCAGGGCTTACATTTGCTCTCTGACAACTGCCCCAACACGCCGGGTACCAGCAGAATTCGATTGAAGGGGTGCTCTGACATCGATGGTGATTTCATACCTGACCAGTACGATGACGACGCCGACGGTGACGGCATCAAGAATGAAATGGAACGCTCAGCTTCCTCGGGCATCGTCTTGTACGATCCTTACAACGCTGATTCCACACCGGTGGACTCCGATCAGGACACCATTCCTGATGTGCTGGACGACGACAACGACAACGACGGGTGGCCGGACGATGTTGAGTTTGACCGGGGGTCCGATCCCTTTGATGCAGACCAGACCCCCTTCACGCTTTACTTGGGGGTCAATTCGGGGATTTTCTACGTGGGTGGACTCGGTCCCGGTTCCTTCAGTTTCGAGTACAACGCCGACCACCTGGAAATTTCTCTCTCCGGCCTGAGCGAAATTGTGTTTGAGGAGCTGGTGATTCCGCTGTTGCTGATCCCGGTGTATTTCGCCGTTTTCGTCTCCCGCCGAAACGAGTACTACCGGTGCCTTGACCGTATCAACGGGGCTGAGGACATGGTTGAACTGGCAGGTTTGGAGCGCGTTGTGAACCGACTGGTGAAGGAACGAAAAATCCGCGTTTATCACGGATTGGTGTTGCGAAACGCCATCGAAGAAAAAGAGTCGATGTTTCACCAACTTCTCGAGGAAGAGTAGGCGGCAAGACCGTCGCTCCAATCCCTCGGAACAAAGGGTACATGACCTACCGCTCTACAGGTCGACACATGGTGGGCTCCGAGCACGTGACGATGGTTCCCTCGCCTCCGGGTCAGCGGTGGGCTGCAGATGTCAACGGTCAACCCGTGGAAGTGTTGGCGCCGTCCAACGCGGTGTTGCTGGACGTCCTCCGGGACAAGGTGGGAACCCTTGGTGTCAAGCGGGGATGCGACCTCGGTACGTGTGGCTGCTGCGCCGTGATGGTCGATGGCAAGCCGGTCCTGTCGTGCCTGACCTTGGCCGGGCAGGTTGAAGGCGCCTCCATCACCACGGTGGAAGGGCTTTCTGACGGTGCTCATCTTGCTCCCATCCAGACCTGTTTCGCCACGCACGGTGGCTCCCAGTGCGGTTTTTGCACCCCTGGATTCCTCATCAGCTCCCAGGCGCTGCTCGACAGCAACCCCAACCCTTCCCGAGATGAGATTGCTGAAGCCATTGAAGGCAACCTCTGCCGTTGCACCGGATACCAGCAGATCATCGATGCCGTCGAAGCCGCTGCTGCCCTTCACCGAGGTGAAACCGAGGCTCCAGCGCCTGCAAGTTCACCCCACCCGGACCCGCACCCCAGCGGTCCAGGGGAGCCAACGATGCCTCCGGGCCATGCGAAGTGATCATCATGGGTGGATACAAGCAGCAACCCGGCGCCTCGAAAGGTGAAGTCAGGCGAGACGGCAAGCGCGTGGCCGGTAAGCAAGCGTTTCCACCGCCCGGGTCCGGTGGATCTCGGCCAACCATGGCGCCGCGCGATTTGGCCTTTATTCCCGAAACGGTGGGCGGGCAAGAACCCAAACCTGCTGGCGATCACATCCACGACCGGGACCGCACCGGGACCACGGTGGGCAAACCGATGGCGCTGGTGGATTCGAACGCCAAGGTGACCGGTCAAGCCTGGTACGGCGACGATGTCCGCCTGCCCGGTGAACTGATCGGCAAAATCCTCCGCTCACCGCACCATTACGCTCGCATCAAATCCATTGACACCAGCCGCGTTGAGGCGCTGCCGGGCGTGGTGGCCGTCGCCACCGGCAAAGACGCTCCCCATCGATTTGGTGTCCTGCCGGTCACCAAGGACGAACACGCCATGGCGGTCGAAAAGGTTCGACACGTTGGTGATTTGGTGGCGTGTGTCGCTGCGGTTGACGAAGCCACGGCGATCGAAGCCCTGTCACTGTTTGACATCGAATGGGACGTTCTCGAACCGGTGTTCGACCCGAAGTTGGGCCTTGAGGACGTCGACGAGCCCATCCACTGGCGGGGCAAGTACCATCTCTCCCGAACCAACGTTCAGAAGCGTGTGTTCCAGGAATTTGGTGACCGCTCGCTGGTCAACACACCGGCTGCATCTTCGCACGGCTCGTGGACCATGGAAGGCGTTCACCACGGGTTCACCGAACCCCACGCCGTGGTGGCACACTGGGACCCCAACGGACGCTTGCAGTTGTACACGCCCCAACAAGTGCCCCATTACACCCATCGTGCGCTTTCCACCGTGCTCGATGTCCCCATGCACCAAATCAACGTCGTCCGCACCTTCGTCGGTGGCGGATTCGGTGGCAAATCCGACCCGTTCCCTCACGAAATGTGTGCGGCGTTGTTGGCTCGGGAAGCCGGGAAACCGGTGCGCATCACGTTTGATCGTGAAGAGGTGTATTGGATCAACCGTGGCCGTCACCCAAGCCACATCAATGTGAAGATGACCGCCGACGAGGCGGGTCGCATCTCGGGTTTTGACATCGACGCGCTCATCGACGGCGGTGGTTTTGCTTCCTTCGGTCACGTGACCTCCTACTACAACGGCGTGCTCGCCACCGCACCGTACGAACTCGGGTCCTTCCACTACACCGGTGCTCGTGTTTGGACCAACAAACCGGCATCAGGGGCCATGCGAGGGCACGGTGCAGTCAACACGCGATGTGCCGTTGAGGTTGGGTTGGACGAGATGGCAGAGCAACTCGCCGTCGACCCCATCGATCTCCGCCTCGCCAACCTTCTCCCGCCTCACAGCCGTACCATCAGCGGTTTTCGCATCACCTCCAACGGCATGCGTGAAGCGCTTGAAAAAGTGCGAGAGGGGTCGGATTGGGACAACAAATTCCGACAACTCCCCCTTGGAAAGGGCATCGGTATCGGTTGCGGCTTCTTCATTTCAGGGTCGGGATTGCCCATCCATTGGGACCCGAAAAATTTCCCACACGCCACGGTCCACATCCAGGTGGACATGGACGGCGGTGTGACCGTTCACACCGGGGCCGCCGATATCGGGCAGGGGTCCACGACGGCCGTGGCACAAGTGGTGGCTGAAGTCTTGGCCTTGCCGGTGGAAATGATTCACGTCCGCAGCCATGAAAGCGACACGAGTCCCGTCGATTTGGGCTCGTACTCGAGCCGTGTGACGTTCATGAACGCCAACGCCGCCATCCGAGCGGCCATCGGCATTCGCGACCAACTGCTCAAAGCTGCGTGGGAGATGTTGGGCTACCACCCCAACGTCCTCGTGCTCAACGACCGACGCATCTACTACAAGCACGATCCCTCCATTGGGGTGTCCTACCTTCAGGCGCTTCACAAGGCGCAGGAGGACACCGGTGCGCTGATCGCCCGCGGTGCGTACCGTTCTCCTCCAATGGGCGGTGTTCACAAGGGCGCTGCCGCCGGCTTGGCTCCAGCGTACTCCTTCTCTGCCTATGTTGCAGAGGTTGATGTGGACGTCGAAACGGGGCGCGTGTCCTGCACGAACGTTTGGGCTGCTCACGATTGTGGAAAAGCCCTCAACCCCTTGGCCGTGAAGGGTCAGATCATCGGTTCTTGCCACATGGGCTTGGGACAAGTGATCTCGGAGAAGATGGTGTACGGGCGCACAGGGCATCTCCAAAACGCCAACCTCCTCGAGTACAAGATCCCCTCCGTCCACGAGATGCCCCATGTGGAGCCCATCATCGTGGAATCCAGCGATCCTGAAGGTCCGTTTGGGGCGAAAGAAGCCGGAGAAGGGCCGCTTCTTCCGATCCTTCCCGCTGTGGTCAATGCAGTCTACGACGCCGTTGGTGTCCGGTTGCGAGACTTGCCTCTGACGCCCGATGTGGTGTTCAAGGGCATTGAGAAGGCGATGAAGAAGGACAAGATCGACGACCCTGAGGACCTCCCATGCCCCCGTTTGACCCACGGGCCGCTTCAGCCCACGCTGGTCGAGCGCGCCAACCTCCACCGCGAACGGGACCGCTTGCGACAACGCTCGGAAGACACCTCGGCCTACGTCAACGGGGTTCTCTTCGGCTTTGACCCGAACGTCCCCTTGGAGGACCAGGTCGATGGTTGGCGGGACGCCGATGAACCGTTGCCGGAACAACTCGCTGAACTCGGCTTTGCTGGTCGAGCTTGGCTGAAGAAGGAACAGCGTCACATGGGAGGTGATGCCTGATGCTGATGCCCCCGTTCGAACTTCATCACCCGAAATCGGTTGACGAAGCTGTGGCGTTGGCTGCCCAACTGATGGAAGCCGGCGAAGGCTTCGATTGGGTGGCCGGTGGAACGGACGTGCTGCCGAACTACAAATGGCGCATCAACACCAAGCCGCACGTGATTTCGCTCGCTGGCATTCCCGAAGCAAACAGCATCTCTTCAACCTCCATCGGCTGCACGGTGACGTTGGATGCACTGATTCAGTCGGATGAATCACACCCGCTCCTCGTCGAAGCCGCTTCCAAGATCGCCTCGTCGTTGATTCGAAAGAGCGCCACGGTGGGAGGAAACTTGTGCCTTGACACACGATGCTTCTGGTACAACCAAAGCGAGGATTGGCGCCGTTCCATCGATTGGTGCCACAAAGCCGATTGCGGTACAGGCGCCGACTGCCGCGTCATCCCGAACCAGAACACACTGTGCGTAGCCACCTATCAAGGCGACCTTGCACCGAACTTCATGGCTCTCGAGGCCTCGGTCGTGCTGGTTGGTCCAGCTGGGGAACGAACCATGCCGCTCACCGAATTTTTTGAGTTGGACGGCATGAAGAAGAACGTGTTGACACCCGGCGAATTCCTCCTCCGGGTCGAGCTTCCCGAAGCGGCGTCCGCCCGGGTTGGTGCCTACCAGAAGTTGCGGGTCCGAGAATCCTGGGATTTCCCTGAAGCTGGCGTTGCAGCTTCGTGGGTGCCGGGCGACATCGACAGCCTGCGCGTGGCGAGCACGGCCTTGGAATCGATTCCAAAACTGCACGATGCCGAAGTGTCGGCTCACCTGAAGGCCAACGACCGAACGGTGGATGTCAAAGCGTTGGCTCAAGCGGTTCAGAAGTCCGTGAAACCGGTCAACAACACGGCCCTTCCACCAGCGTACCGCAGGAAAATGGTGCGGGTGCTGACCAAGCGAGCGCTCACCGCGTTGGGCGATTTGAGGTGAGCAAATGAACCGTGCCTTGGCGGTGCTGTTGGTGCTGTTGGTCCCGATTCTACCCGCAGCAACCGCGCAAATCGAGCCGCCATCATGGGAGCTTGGATGGGCCACCGACATGGACACGACGTATCGCGTGGACCTGGATGACGATTGGGATGTGACCGGCGAGCTGGTCGTCTTCGTCAACAACGAACGCTCCAATGAACTGAACCTCCAACTTACCTACGATTACGATGACACCGCACCGTTCACGTTTGATGGGCCCGACAGCATCGCTGTGCCGGCCTCGACGAACGAGTCGTTCACCATCACCATCACCGGTGGTGCAGCCGAGGACGTTCGAGCGTTTTCGCCGTCCTCCAAGGTCAATCTCGTCATCACGGCCGAGGAACGCATCGGTGAAGCCAGCGTCAGCAACCAGGAAATCGACGGCGATGTCGGTGTTCCTCGGGTCTACATGCTCATGCCAGAATTGACGCCGCCATCCAACACCTTGTTCGCCGGGTCTTGGGTGGAATTTGATCTGACGGTGTCGAACTTCGGCAACACACAGGATGCCATCACGGTGGGGCAGGCCACGATCCGCAGTTGCCCTCACCTCTCGGTCCTCGGTCTGGAGGAGGTGGAGGACGTCATTGTACCCGTCACCGCAGCCAACGGGGAGGGTGTGATGTTTACCCTCCGACTTGAAGCCACCTCAAGCCATCAGGAACGGACGTGTGAAATCACCATCTCCATCGGCTCCGAGGGCGACGCAGGGTCCAGGTCGGACACGCTTGACGTCGCCGTGGTGGCTCCCGAAGCCGACGAGGACCCCGTGGGCAATGCGGGCGATGACGATTCAGATTCAGGGCTCAATCAAGACCTTGACAACAACCCGCTGCCTTGGTTGGGTGTTTCGGAGCTCGTCGTGGTGCTGCTCGCCTCGGCCCTCCTCGTCCCGCGACGGAACTGAAGCCACAGCACCCACCGGCATTTTCAGGCAAAAAATCGGCATCCAGAGTGGTTTTCATCTGCTTTAAGGACTTGTATGGGAATTCCCGCCTTGAGCAGAGGTGAGCAACCATTATGAGTGGAACGAAACTCCGACGAATGCAGACCTCGTGGACGTCACGATGATTGGAGGGAATGGAATTGGCGGAAGGCGAGAAATCCGGTTTGAGCCTCGAGGCATGGCTCATGATTGGGTTGGCTGTTTCCGTGACCCTCTCCACGGCGCTGATCGCCATCGTGTCCTCGGGCAAGACCACGGTGTTTTCGCCGTACGAAAACAGCGATGAATTCCAAGAACAGCAACTCACGTTGATGCGGGACACGCTGAGCGATTACAACATCGCCAACACGATGTCCACCCCCATGCTCGTCAACGACTGGCAAGACCCTCATCGCACCCTTCTCGTCATTGCCGCACCAGAGAAACCGTTCGACGCCGCCGAAGCCGCAGCCATCCACAGTTTTGTCACCGAGCGCGGTGGCAAAGTGATCCTTGCTGCCAACTCGACCAACGCACAACTGGTTGCTGAAGAGTTCGGTGTCAAATTCTTTGGAGACGAAGTCCGTGACGACATCTCCACGGGTCGCTACTACGAAGTTGTGAACCCCAGCAACGGTGAGCGCATCGAACCCGACACACGCAAAATTTGGTCCGTGGCCAGCGTGAACCGTGGCGTCGACGACATGGGCGAGGAAAAAGCCGTGCCCTGTCAAGTTGCTGACGTTGACGCCGGGACGGTTGACAACTGCCGCATGCCGGTGCTGTTCCATCGACCCACGGCCATCCAAGTGCTTGACGAACAAGGAAACAACGACAACGTCCACGTCCTTGCTGCTGCCTCGACCTCGGCTGCCATTGATGTGGGCCGTGGTGAAGACAACCCCACGCTTGGCGAAGGGGAAACCGGCTTGATCGTCCGTATCGATTATCCAGGCCAGACGGCCCTCGACGAGCAATCGCCCATGAACGGAGGCGAATACGGTGAGGTCTCCGTCACCGGCAGCATCGTGTTCGTGGCCGACCACTCCGTGTTGGCCAACCACCTTTGGGACGAGACTGAGGCAGCAGCCACCGGCAAGCAGCAATGCGGACAAATCTACACCACCAACGGCCACATGTGTTGGGACACCGATTCAGAAGGGTTGAACAACGGTCTGGGCGACACCACCTGGCGCGGCAACCAACTCTTCTTCCGAGCACTCGTGGCGGACATGATGGAGCTGGACAACACCGACATCAGCACCACCGTCACCCGATTCACGAGCAACTACAACGTGGTGTTTGATGAGAGCCGTCACGTTTCGAGCAGCCTCTCCATGCCGTTCACAGAAGCCATGGGGGCCATCGTCCTGCTTACCAGCGATGTCGTGCTCAAGTGGCTCATCATCCTCAATCTGTTTGCGTTGCTGGCCATCGCCATCATGGTGGTCCCAGAAAAGGAAAACTGGCGCCACGTGTTTGATTTAACCCGGTTCCGAGAACGCCCGACCAAGGTCGACCCATCTCAGTACCACCGACGCACCCGAGAGGCTTTCCTCTCCAAGGTGCGTCAATTCAACGACTTGACTCGGGAAGAATTTGCCCGCAAGTCCCCTGCCGAGATCATGCAAATGGTCCGCGAACCCCGGCTGGTTGAGCTCGTGAGCGCCAACCGCACCTACTCCAACGAAGAACTGCGTGAGTTGATCCCGCACATTCGACGTTGGGGCAATTGAAACAAGGAGGAAAAGACATGCAACCCCCAGCACCCCCAGCAGCCCCGCCCGCGCCAGCACC
>WTJK01000033.1:0-6687 GCA_011524855.1 Methanobacteriota archaeon
TGCGGGACCACCTTCCGGCCCTCCAACCCTTCCGTCCGGTCCTCCGAGCGGCCCCCCTTCGGGTCCACCCAGCGGCCCTCCGTCCGGCCCCCCGTCCGGTCCGCCGAGCGGCCCTCCATCCGGTCCCCCATCTGAATCGTGAGTTGATAGCATGGCCGAAGGCTTCACCATGGAACTGTGCGGTGCCAAAGGCGCTTACCAAATCGTCCCCGAGGGCATTGAATCGATTGACCTTGCAGCCGTTGGCGAGGCCATTGTTGGCGCAGGTTTCGAAGCAGGGGTCCAATCCCGTTTGTGCTGGACGTTCACCGGCGATTGCGACATGACGCTTTACCCCAGTGGGAAGCTGATGGTCCGCACCGAAGACGCCGAACTGGCCGCTCATGTCGCTCAACAGCACATCACGTTGTGGGTGCACGCCTGAGGTGCGCTCATGATCGCAGAGGCCACGCTGGCGCACCTCCAATCCGGCGGTACCGTGGCCTATCCGACCAGCACGCTGCCGGGTTTGGCTTGCCTGCCCACTTCAGTTGCCCTCGATCGACTGTACGAGCTCAAACGCCGTTCAGCGGAGAAACCCGTGAGTTTGGGGGTGCTCGATCTCGAACAAGCTTCCAGCTTGGTGGAGGTGCCGGCCATCGTTGCAGAATTGGAGGCAGCCTTTCCGAAAGGTGGAATCACGTTTGTGCTTGATGCCTTGCATCCGCTGGACGCAAGGTTGGGCGGTTCGCGAGTCGCTGTCAGGTGCTTGGCCCACCCGGTTGCTCGGGCCCTGGTCGAGGCCGTAGGACCGATCACGGCCACCAGTGCAAACGAAGCCGGAGAGGTCCCAGAGGCCACCGCAGAAGCGGCGGGAGCCGGTCTCGGTCTACCACCGGAGGCCGTGCTCGCAGGGGCTTGTCCCGGCGGTCTTGGCTCAACCTTCTTGGGCGTCAAGCACGGTGTTGACGGGCTGGAGGTAACTGTTATGAGAGAGGGCGTGGTACCTCCGTCAAGCGTGATAGAATGGTGGACGAATCGAACCTCAAGTACTGGCGAGACGCCGGGCATGTCGCCCGACGCACCCTTGAGGCGATGAAAGCCGAATTGCAACCCGGAAAGACCTACCACGAGATCATCGAAGCTGCCGAGCGCTACATCCACCGCCACGGCGGCAAACCGGCGTTCCCCGGTACCATTGCTGTCAACGATCTGGCCGCTCACTTCACCACCGACCACCTTGTGAATCCTGTGGAAGACTGGCCGCACGACAACGTGCTGCACAAGGGCGATGTGGTCAAGATCGATTTTGGTGTCCACATCAAGGGGCACATCGGTGACAATGCACTGACCGTTGAGATCGGCAACAGCAACGAACATACCGAACAAATCAAGGCTGCAAAGGAGGCCCGTGACGCAGCAGTAGAGATGCTTCATCCTGGGACCCCGTGGTACAAGGTGGGTCAAGCGGCTGCACAACCTTCGCTGGATGCGGGCTTCCAGCCCATTCGCAACCTTTGCGGCCATCAACTCAAGCCTTGGGAATTGCATGCGGGCGTTTCGGTGCCCTCCTATGCTTGCGGCAAAGACCACCAGGGATTCAAAGGGGTCGTCGAAGAGGGCGGTGTGTACGCTATTGAACCGTTCAACACCACCGGCGCATCAGGATTGATCGAAAACATCGGTCGTCCAAACTCGTCCAACATTTACCGCGTGACGGGTGCCACGACCTACCGAAAAGCTCGGGCGAAAAACCAACTGACAGCGTTGGGAGCACAGATGGCTCGCAACCTCGAAGAACGCTATTCAACCCTGCCGTTCGCAGAACGATGGGCGTTCCCGATGCTCAAGAAACCCTTCCCCGATGCCGATGAGGCCAGCTTGCAGAGCAAGTGGAAGGCGCTCATCAAGAAACTCATCAGCATCCGTTTCCTCGAAACGTACCACGTTCTCCGTTGTCGTGACGGGGGAAACATCGCTCAATTCGAGCACACGGTTCATGTGACCTCGGGCGGTCCAGAAATCTTGACCGTCGAGTGACCCCCGAATTCCGGCTGAAAACCAATATAAACCACTACGGCATAGGAAGGTTTGAACAGGGCTGTTGAAGTTCTCGTTGAGTGCATCCCATCCCCTCTGCGTTTCTCTCACCCTGTTCACCTTCATTCACTCCAGCCGACAGGCTGGCCACCGCCCCCAACAGCAGGCGCCCTCCTCCAACGAGGTATTGCGATTTGATCCATGATACAGCATGAAGAGGCTCCTCCTGTGGGCGCGGCGTCCGCAATGACCTGGCAACGCACCCCGCTCGTTGATGTGGATCGAGGGAAAAATTGGCCCTCCCGAGATATTTACAAACGGTTCGTACCAAGCGCTGGCGCGAATTGTCGCGATTTCTACACCGTTATTATTTTGCAGATTTCGGGGTTTTTGCATCCGACCTTGAAGAATGTAAGGAATATGCTTTAATATGGCCATATTTGTAGCCGGGGCTACCCCGAATGGGGAAAGGAGGACAAAAATATGCAAAACGAAAACCGAAATGAAGAGGCTGTCAGCCCGGTCATTGCTACCATCTTGATGGTGGCCATCACCGTTGTGCTGGCTGGTGTGCTGTACGTGTGGGCTAGCTCCCTCGCTGAAGGCAACACCGATGGTAACCTTGCGCTCTACGCCTTCTCCGGCGAAGACGCACAGGGTGCACCATCTGACGGCACCGAGGACAACCTCATCATGCTGACCATGACCCAAGGCAGCGACATCAACTGGGCCACCATCTCGGTGAAGCTCCAGATTGACGGCGCAGCCCCAGTGACCTGCGACAACCCCGGCGGCTCCGGCGGCGTGTGCGTGCTCGAAGAATTCGGCACCACCACCGACCAAGAGTGGTCCGTTGGTGACGGTGTCACCATCAAGGAGTCCGGCACTGACCTCTGCAGCACCACCTGCAGCATCGACGTGACCATCACGGACACGCGCGAAGGCAAGGTCATCGACGAGACCAACGACGTCCCCGCTGAGTGAAACTCACGGATCGTTTGATCTCATCCAGGTCATCGACCTGTACAACACCCTCCCGCCGGTCAAGGCCGGCGGGGGGGCTTTTTCTCATTCTTGATTCAACATCCGCTCGTCTCGGTGTTGCTCCCAAACGTGGAGCGAACGACCTCTGGCCAGTGTCACCAGCGATTGCATCAACCAGGTCATGCTGATGAGCCATTGGCCCAGGAGGGTCAACGGCCCCCATGACCGACCCTGCTTTGCTCCGAACCATGCCAGCAGGGCGATGGCTTCCATGCCGGTGGCGGCGAGGTGGAGGTGTGCCGCCGTGGTCGAAGCTTCAGGCCACCCAAAGACCAAGACCAGTCCCCATCGAACAGCAGCAGCCACCGATGCCACGGTCAACAGCAGGGGCGCCACGATGTGGAAGTGGTGTTGGCGGCGGAAGATTCGGCCAAAAACGCCTTGCTTGCTGTGTCCCGCATCGCCACGCCTGCGCATCAAGAGGCGCTGCAACCCTTGCCCGCGTCGCACTTTTTGCCGACGCTGGCCATGGGCGCTGAGCGGTGCGACATCGGTGAAGGTCGCACCCGCATCGGCGATCGACCGCCACCCCTTGCAACGGATGGCGGTGGCGATTTGGGCATCGTCTGCATTGGCATACGGCACGACATCCTGAGGCGATAACAACGAGCTGCGCCACATCATGCAGGAGCCTTCGAGGAACGGGGTGCTGTCCACGGCGGATTCAGCCATCCGCATCGCTTCCCAAGCGTCCCGATGCTGTCGCTCCTCCTCACGAGCATGGGACCGGTCGGGTACCGCCCCTACCACGCCCATCATGGGGTCGTTGAACCAGGTCATCAAACGCAGCAGCGTGCCTGGTGCCAGCATGGCGTCAGCGTCGGTCATGCACACCAACCCTGCTTCCCTGCTGGCAAGGGTCTCAAGGGCGCGAACGACCGCTGCGGATTTGCCCAATCGACGGGGCATCACGTCCACCGTCACCTCGTCAAAGGCCTCCGGATGAGCGGCCAACCATGCTCGAGTTCGTGCCACGGTGTCGTCGGTCGAAGCGGAATCGATGATGTGGAGGTCGAATCGGCCTTCTTGCTCGGCGAGGTTGCTGAGTTTCCGCTCAATGATTGCCGCTTCGTTCCACACGGGCAAGAGTACGGTCAGTGATTGCCCTGCCGGCGGTTCGTGGTGGGAGGGGTTGAGCGGTTCGGACGACCAGCGGTTCATGTCGATGCGGTGGCGGATGAACGGGCCCAAGGCCCAGGCCAGCGCTGCGGTTTCCACGGCGACGGGCCACCACATGGAAGTCTTGCGTCCTTTGACGGCTATGACTTCTCCCCAACGGAAGCGGTCTATGCGTTGAAATTCGCCGTCCCCTTCATGACGCCAGAGGGCTTGGGTGGGCCATGCCTCGCGTGCTGCATGTCGGACCGTGCAATGCGCGGGGTGGTATGGCCACGGTGATGCGTACGTTGGCGGAACACCCGCCCGAAGGGTGGAGCGCTGACCTGCTGCCAACCTACAGCGAGGGAGGAATTTGGGCCAAATGGCGAGCATACCGGCGCGCTCGTCGCCAACTCAAGGCTCGGTGCTCCAGTCCGCAGTGCCCCGATGTTGTTCATGTTCATGTCGCCTCAGATTGGTCCTGGCGTCGAAAGAGCAGACTCATTCGTTGTGCACGTGGTTTTGTTCCAAAAATTGTGATTCACGTGCACTCCGGGGCCTTTCTTGATTGGATCGGGGGTCGGAAGCGTGAATTGAATCGTTTTCGCACCATTGTCCAAGCGACAGACGTGACTTGCGTGGTGTTGAGCAAAGCATGGAAGGAGGCGTTCAATCATCAAGGTTTGCTGACCGAGGAAATTGTGAATCCATGTCCTCCTGCTGCCCACTTGTCCACGGTCATGCGTCGTCCACATCAACTGCTCCTCATGGGCCGGCCAGATCCGGTCAAAGGTCATGAATTTGCGGAACGCTTGTACCTCCATTTGCAAAACGATGTCCCCGATGTCGGGCTCTGGTTGACCGGTGTGACTCGTTCATCCGTCGTTGGCATTGAAGCCATGGGGTGGGTGAGCGAGCAAGAAAAACAGCGTCTTCTTGATTCGGCCAGTGTGTTGTTGATTCCATCAGCCTACGAAGGACAACCCATGGTGATGCTTGAGGCATTGGCGACGGGGCTGCCCGTTGTGGCGAGTTCAACCCTCAAATCCCCACCGGATGGCGTGACCGTCGCCAAACATGGGAATGTGAACGATTGGTCCCGTTGTGTTCGGTTGTTGTTCGAGCAACCACCCGAGCCTGCAACCCTGCAGGCTTCCATTCGTGAACACCACATCACCCAGGTTCAGCAACACTGGCTCGACGTTTACACTCGGTGATTGACAAGCATCGTGTTCAGGGCATCATGAAGGGCATCCACGGTGGTATCCCATCGAAGTTCATTCATGGCAAACGTACGAACGTCCCGTGACGCCTGTTCGTAGTCTCCATCGATCATGGCTTTCAGCCACGCGATGCCTTCCTCAAAAAAATCTTCTTGGGCGACAAGTTTGAGCCAGGACGCCTCACGATGCCCTCGGAGTTGGTGCCCAGCGTGGTCGATGGCAAGCATGGGTAACCCTGCTGCTGCGTACTCCGACTGCTTCAACGGGCTCGCAACGGACCACACTTCGGTGAACGGCATCGGTAACAGTCCAATGTGACATGTGCCAATCAATTGAGCGAGTGCAGATGGGGGGCACTTCTGGATCAATTCAACTCCTTGCATGGATTGTGCAATTCGGTCAAGCCCCTTCACGGCATCGCCGTCGCCGATCAAACACAAATCCACATCCACGTTCGCTTGCCTTGCCTTTGATACCAGCATCGGCAAGGCGAGCACGCCTCGGTTTTTGTCAAGACGGCCGTGGTACACCAGTGTTGTTCGCTCCTTCCGCACGCCCGGAACGAACAGGTCCACATCGGTTCCCGTCGGCAGCACGGTGATTTGTGAGGGCAGAACACCAACCCGGCGACACACCAAGTCGCGATGACGCGGTGATACCACGAAACCTATCGCTCCGTGATGCTGAATCAGCAGGCGCCAGGCCTTGGACCACACCGGCCATTGGAGTTTGGAAAGCCAACCTTGGTGCGCTGGAGGGCTGCGGTCCAAGACGGCCCAAGGTACACCTTGTCGGTTGAGGGCCGGCGCAAGGGCGCTGGCCATTCTCCAATCCACCACCACCACGGCTTTTTCGCTGAACGAGTGCTGAGAAACCCACCGTTTTGCATGCCTTGCCATGGTGCGAGCAACCATCCCAGGAACGTTGCTCGAGGGAATGGCACAATGGTCCCAGGGTTCATCGGCGTGGCGCGAACCGTCGTCAGCATTCAAGAGCGTGATGTTGATTCCTTTTCGGTTCAGCCCCTCAAGGAGCGCGCGATGTGAGGTCGAACACATGTCCGCCATGGACCGACATGTGATCCAATACACATCGGTCATCATGCTTCTTTCTCCACATGCAAGTTGACCATCGTTTGAATGCTGGAAGCAAGGTCGTGACGGGGCTCCCATCGAAATTCGTTTCTGAGTCGTTCAGCGTTGCCCAGCGAGTGGCGAACGTCCCCATGCCGTTCGGGTGTGTGGATTGGAGCAATGTTCTCAGCGATGTGTTCGATTTCAATCAAGCTGGAATTGATGTGAGA
>WTJK01000033.1:6787-32691 GCA_011524855.1 Methanobacteriota archaeon
CTGTGCGCATCTGTGACGAGGTCTTCGCTCAATTTCTTACTCTCACCGTAAGGTGACAAGGGCATGACTGGGGCAGCTTCGTCAATCGCCCCCCCTGTCCCGTTACCATAAACAGCCGCGCTCGAGGCATGCAGGAACGTGGGAACACCCTTTGATTTGCATGCCTCCAACACGCACCTTGTCCCTTCAACGTTGACTGAATACGTTTCGTCGGGCGTGTCAATCGATGCCTGAACGGACACCATCGCAGCGAGGTGAACGACCGCATCCACGCCTTCAACCGCACGAATAACCGCATCCTCATCACGAACGTCGCCGAGGATTTCTCGGTAGGAGGGGGTTTGGGCGATGCTGGACGGCACGAGGTCCAGGTTCACAACCTCCCAACCGCGTTTCAACATTGCCGATACGGCATGTTGCCCGATGAATCCTGAACCTCCCGTGACGAGCACGCGTTTCATGGTTGTCTCCCCTCCATGGCTTTGGCGTAGACAACGGGGAGGATGTTGACGACGTTGTTCCAGTCCCGTTCCTTCACAACCCAAGCCCGTGCGTTTTCTCCGAGCGATTTGGCTTGTTCGGGTGCGTTGATGAGTTCCTCCAACACACGAGCGAGGTCGTCTGCGTTTTCGGGCTCAAACACTGCTCCAGTGTGCCCATCCTGAACGATCTCTTGCAAGGCGGGCAGGTCGCTCACCACCACGGTTTTTCCATGCAACATGGCCTCAAACGGTTTGATGGGGGTGACAAGCCGCGTGACTCGCGTCTCCGGACGGCTCACGACAAACACATCGATGAGGTTGTAGAACGGCCCCACATCTTCGTGAGGAACAGGGCCCTCAACCACAGCGTGTTTCCCCAGGCCAACATCACGACACCGTTGCCTTAATTCGTCCTGCCCTGATGGACTCGTGAGGGCAAAGAACCGGACATCTCGCCCCTCTCCGTGCAACTTCGCCACCGCTTCTGCGGTCAAGTCCACGCCCTCCAGCGCGCGCAAAGAACCGATGTAGCCGATGACCGTGGTGGACTCGCTCCTCGCTAATTTCTCCGTGATTTTCTTGTGCATGGGATGAGGTGAGCGCACCTCGACAGTGTCCGATCGAACGGCATTCGGGACGACAAACACACGGTCCGGGTCCACGCCACGGTCGATGGTCTCTTGCCGCAGTGTTTCGCTGATGCACACCACAGCGTCCGCTCGGCGCATGGTTTTGGTTTCAAGGCGACGAAATCGTCGGTAGGGTAAACCACTGGTTTTCCAGCGGCCTGCCGCCACGGCGGATTCCTCCCACAAACCTCGAACTTCATACACGAAAGGAAGACCGAGTCGCCGTGCCGCCTTGAAGGCAGGCCACCCCACGCGATAGGGAACGTGCGCGTGGATGATGGTCGCTTGTTCTTGCGCTGCCGTTCGGATGATGGCGTTCGTAAAGTGGCGAAATTGGATCCGTTCTTCCAACCAAAGCCACCCCGGCCGCAACGGCCGGGTGATTCGTCGCAAAATGAACTTGAACACCGAGCGCCGGCCTTTGCTGCTGTTACGATTTGATGTGGCCCTGCGACTTCGAGAGGCCACCCATTTCATGCCGATGCCACGTGGTGCTTCCTGCCTTGCGGGGTGAGGCCATCGGTGGTAGACGATACCGTCCTTTTCAAGCGGCTCAACCGTGCTGTCTCGCTCTGCATACCACGGTGACGTCAACGCAGACACACGGTAGCCATCCAACTGATTGGCGGCCACCAAGAGGCCATGCGACCGCGTGGCGTACCCGTTCACATCGGGCGCGCTGTTGGCCAACACGTGCAGGACGGTTTCCATGGGCCTCCCAAACGAGCATGATACGATGTGGCGTTTCATGCTTCCCGACCGCTGAGGCGGTCACCGACCGATTCTCTCATTCGGCCTGTGTGACGGTTTGGATGACATCAGCGATGCGCGATGCGGTTTTTCCGTCCCACAGTTCAGGAATACGCCCTGCTTTGCCTCCGTTTTCAAGTGCATCCAGCGCTGCGGCAACAATGGCTGCAGGATCGTTGCCCACGATGGTGTTGGTCCCTTCCGTGACCGTCACGGGGCGTTCGGTGTTTTCCCTCAAGGTCAAACATGGGATGCCGAGCGCCGTGGTTTCTTCCTGCAACCCACCAGAATCGGTGAGCACCAGTTTCGAATGGGCCATCAAGGCGATGAAATCCAAGTACCCTGCGGGTCCGGTCAGGACCATGTTGGGGATGGCTTGGACGCGTTCTGCCAATCCAAAATCTTCGATTCGCTTTGCGGTTCTTGGATGCTGTGGGAACACCAACGGAATCTGCTCCCCAACCTGTTCGAGCGCGCCGACGATGGCGGTGAGGGCCTCTTTGTCATCCACGTTGCTGGGTCGATGAAGGGTTAACACGGCATACTCTCCCTGACGGAGGCCCAAATCTGCGTGAATTTGACTGTTTTTCGCGCGTTCGAGGTTGTTGAGAAGGGAATCGATCATGATGTTGCCAACGCGGATGATTTTCTCTTCGGGCACGCCCTCGTTTCGTAGGTTTTCATCGCCGTCCGGGGATGGCGTCAACAGATAATCCGCTACGGCATCGGTCAACAGCCGGTTGACCTCTTCTGGCATGGTCCGGTCAAAGGAGCGAAGTCCTGCCTCAACATGGGCGCACGGGATGAGGAGTTTTGCGCAGACGATGGAACAGGCGACCGTGGAATTCACGTCCCCAACCACCACGACCATGGAGGGGGTCCGATCCAAGCAAATCTGCTCAAATTCGATCATCACTTTGGCGGTTTGCGTGGCGTGGGACCCGCTGCCAATCCCGAGATAAATGTCGGGTTTCGGCATGCCAAGGTCGTCAAAAAACACCTTCGACATGTTGTCGTCGTAGTGTTGTCCCGTGTGGAGCAGCAGCACCGCTTCTCCCCTTCGAACCAATTCCGCATGAAGCGGGGCGATTTTCATGAAATTTGGCCGTGCGCCAACAACGAGAATAACGGGTTTAGTCATGCACCATCACCATAGACGAGTAATTTCGACCAATATTCTGTGACGCGATGTTGGCTATCGTAAAGTTCAACCAGCGAGGGTCGTAACGACGCAAGATGTTTCACCAAGCGGGTTTGGTTCTCCAGCATGTGTTGCGCCCTCTCGGAGGCAGCATCAAAGTCTTTGAGTTGATAGAGTGAGTAAGCATCGTTCTGTTGAACGATTTCTGAAAGAGCGCCGACATCGGTGGCGACCACGGGACAACCGGAGAGAAGCGCTTCGAGAACCGACATCCCAAACGATTCACAATGGCTTGTAACGAGCTTGATGCCTCCGCGCTGAGAAACCAACGAATACAATTTGGGCATGTTCACGTTTTCTACACGGTCGATCCACCGAAACCGTTCGATGATGCCCCTCTCGTCCGCCAAATCGAAGACTTCAATCGCCCGTTCTTGACTGCACGTCTGCCCCCCAATGATCCAAAATTCTGCATCAGGTTGGCCCTTGTGTATGCGTTCCGAGATGTGCATGAATGCTTTCCAATCCTTGTGGTCATCGATCTTTCCAACCCAGCAAACGATCGGCGGGCCTTCGGCGTTGAGTGGTATCGGGGAGAACAGGTCGGTGTCGAGAACGTTTGAAAAGAGAGAAATCTGTGGGGTATCGATCGTTTCGCTGACGTGTGCCTTGATTCTTGTTTTCATGTATTCTGAAACGGTGAAAAAGCCCTCAACCTCATTCGTTTGAATCCTCGAAAGGTAGGACAGGTTCCGCTCAATGCTGGTGTGGACCTCAACGAGCAACGTTGGCCGATTCTCCATGGTTTTCATCGCCTGGAGGTACTCCTCGCTGTCAATCACCACAACAAGATCAAACGCTTCCTGTTCCAAAAACGAAGTCGTGTTTTCTCCGTTGAGCCCAAAGTGGAGGGTCGCGTAGGGGCTCAACATATCACTCACGCCATGATCGCTTTGAAAACCGCAATGGACCTCAATTCCTAAATTGGCATCAAGATGACGCAGCCGGTGGAGAAGCTGGGTGCAAACACCACCGAGGATACCATACCTGTACAAGTACAACAACTTCATTGATCCACCCCCAAAGCCATGATGCCATCGTTCTGAGGTCGTTGCGCAAGCGACAACATCACATCGGTGCGATCGCCCCATGTGTTGGTGGCGAGCCAGCGTTTCAATGCCCCTTTTTTCGGACGATGTTTGGAGTATTCATCGAGCGCGGTGATGAAATCGTCGATGTTGTCAACGGTGATGGTTGAGGGGTAGTCATCGATTTGGGGCATTCTGAAAGAAACGGTGGGAAGGTCGAGGGCCATGTATTCGTAGATTTTGATGGGGTCGACGGCGTCCGCCAGCAGGCTTGGCTTGAACGGGATGATTGCAACATGCCACTCAGCGGCAATGACGTTGATCTCTGGATGGGTTTTCGGCCCCATAAGATCAACATTCGAGGGGAGGTTGAGGTCTTCAGGGGCAGAGTGACCGATGAGTTCGAATTGATAATTTGGTCGCTGTTTGGCAATTTCAATGACGGAATCCCAATCAAACCAACTGTCGGTGAGGTGGCCGAAGTAGCCGATTTTGATGGTCTGACCACCCTTCCACTTGTATTCTCTGGAAAGGAAGTGAGGTGAGAGGGCGTTGGGAACCACGTTGACGGGTTCGATGGGTTCGTAATGGTCCAATTTTTTCCCAAGCGGCCATGAGACCGCCGTCACATGGTCACAATTCCTCACGATGTACTTCTCGACCGAGGTCTTGTACCATTTCGCCTGGCCGACCTTCTGGAATTCTTCCCAATCATCTCTGGCGTCATAGAGGTTGACCCATCCGTTGACTTTGAATCGGTTGAGAATCTTGGGAATGACAGGATGGGGGTATGAGACAATGAATATCTTTCTTTTATCGGTCTTGATTGAAGCAAGGCGACTGAGGAATTGGGTGGTCACGTCAATGGGAATTTGCAACAACAAGTCCCCTTTGTATTCTGGGTGTTCATCCGTCCGACGCCAGCGATGATAGTTGAAGATGACAGGAATATCTCTTGAAATCAGTTCTCTCGTCAACCTGATCGGTCGGTTTGCACGGACGTCTTGCACAAACGTTGTCCCTGAAAACATGAACACCAATTCCTCTGCCTTCGAGTGCTGAAGGTCAGAAAGAAACTTGTCGAATTCGAGTTGAAATTGAAGAAGGCTGGAAGGTTTGATTTCAAACTCCGGTAAGAGGCTGACCTTTGAGGTCGCATGCCATGTTTGAAACCCAACATGCACGAACGCAGCGCCGTCTGGAACTTGAAATGAGATGCTGAAAGAACCGTCGTGCTGGTGGTTGAGGTAGGAATACAACCCAACGTTTTTCGAAAAAACCAGACCTTGAACCGTGCTTGTTTCGATTGGCTGATATGCATCGTTGAAGAATTGGAAGTAAACGAGTGCAGCGCTGCGCTTCTCATCCTCGTTTACCTCGATTTGTCCGTTGATCTCGTACTCTCTTGCGACACCGTCGTTGTCGTAGAGGTCTTCGGGGTCAAATTTGTGTTTGAATTCCTTTCCTTTCTTCGAGAGCTTGAGCGGTTGAGACAGTTCAAACGTCCAAGGAGGGAGCGGTCCTTTGAGATCGGCGAAATCTTTCATGGAGAACTTGAGGATTTCATTCCGGATTTTTCTTGCGTAGGATTCATCCTTGCAGTGTTTTAGAACGGCAAAAATGTCTGCCTCGCTCCTCAAGTCTCTGCAAAATGCAACCATGGTTCGCACCAGTCGAATATCTGGAATTTCATGCAGGAACACATGTCCAAAATCAAGGGCCATCCGCTTGTCTTTCGTGCCAATGGCTCGGACGCCTGCGATGAGGAGATTCGCTGCATCCGTCTTGAAAAACCGCTCTCGTCTGAGATAAAGAACGCCGTGCTGAATCTGCTCGATAAGATCGACACCGACAGGAAGGCCGGAGCCCAAGATTGTCTTTTCAATCCGTTTCAAATTGACCGGTCGCTTTGTGGCCAAGGAAACTGCCTTTCTGAGGGGCGTGTTGGAGGGGACATGATGACGGATGAAAGGCAGGGAGTGCAAGAGAGATTTCATGATCAACACCTAGTTTTTGTCGGATAACGTGCGATACCGCACAAGGGCTTCACCCACATCGTCCGTGATGGTATCAACGGCCCCTCTGTTGATGACCATCACACGGTCACAGATTTCCCGGAGCGTGGATGCGTTGTGGCTGACAATGACGACCGTGGCATCCCCTGACACCATGCTCATGATGCGATTTTTTGACTTCTCCCGAAACGAGGCGTCCCCCACCGCCAGCACTTCATCGATCAGCAACACATCGGGTGAGAGGTGGGACGCAATGGCAAACGCCAGCCTTGCTCTCATCCCCGATGAATACGTGCGAAGCGGTTGATCAATGAAGTCCCCGATCCCAGAAAAGACCACGATCGACGGAACCATATCATGGAGCTCATCCGCCGAAATACCGTAAATTGAACCGCTGAGGTGGATGTTCTCCCTTCCGGTGAGGTCTCTTTGAAAGCCGGCACCGAGGCCTGCGAGAAGTGAAATACGTCCTTTGACGTTGATTTCGCCCTGGTCGGGTGCATAAACTCCAGCAATCACGCGCAAGAGCGTGCTTTTTCCGGCTCCATTCGGGCCGATGACACCGAACACTTCTCCTCGTTTAATGTCCAGCGAGAGGTTGTCGATGGCTCGATAATTGGAAACGGTGCTGCCTTTCCGAAAACTGCCAAACCACTCCTTGATGTATCGGATTCTCGATTTCGACGTCGGGAAGTCAAGGACGACGTTCCGAAGTTGAATGGCGACATCTTCACTCAAAGGTACTTCACCGCCTTTCGTTCGTACTTGATGAAGATGATGGAGCCAACGATGAACATCAGGAATGAGAATGATACAGCACGGGCGATTTGAGACCATGTGAGCAGGCTCATGTCTCCGAGGATGGCTGCACGGCCCATTTCAATGAAGACGGCGATGGGGTTTGTCAGGAAGATGTCGAGATGTTCGGGGGGGATGTGCTCTGCGCCGAAGAACACCCCGGAGAGAAAGAACGCCGCTCGAAGCCCCAGATCGATCACCTGTTTTGTATCCCGGATTCGTACGTGAATCGGCGCCGCAGCCATGCCAATGCCTTGAGCCATGGCGATGCCGGACACCATCGCAAGTGGAAGCAACCAGATGGTCTTGGTCAAAGGCAACTGTTCAACGATCATGTACGGGACAACGACCAGCATGCTGAGAATCAAACTCACCAGTCCGAAACCAGCAATGGTGGTCGGGAAGATCTCTCTCGGAAAATACACCTGCTGAATCAACGAAGAATTTGAGACGAGGGATGATGTACAGCGCGAGATGGTTCGTGAGATGGAGTTGAAAATCAGAATGCCGATCATGATTTTCAGTGGGAGCATGGTGTCCGCGTCTCCCCTCAAGATGACAAACACGAGGTAGAAGATGGCCGTCAGCGCAAGCGGTTCGAGCAGTGACCAGAAATACCCCAGGATGTGGTTGTGGTAATTGACCTTGAAATCGCGGGAAATCATGTTCTTCAGCAAACTTCGGTGTTGCCTCAGATTTCGAATCATGAAGGAGGGGATTTTGTACCACGGAGGGACGGGGCGGATTTCCAGCACCTGCCCCTTACCCATGGATGAAGGCCGAATAACTGGCTTTTCAAATCTGCCTCCTTGCTTTGCGGTTTCCTGACATTTTCCGAGGTTGATGTTTGACCGACGATGAAACGGTCGATCGATTGTGCTGATGGTTTCGCCTCGGTGCTAAAACATCACTTCGGGTTGTAAATTTGCGGCAGAGGTCCAAGGTCTCGATGCTCCGCAGGCGGCCTGTTCTCTTCTTCAACAGGACTTTGATTCTCCACCTCGGCGGTGGAGTATTCACCGCTAGGTTCAATGACGGATGATTTCCAGCCACGACCATGCAGACCGTGGGCATCATCGGGCTTGGTTACGTGGGCCTCCCCACCGCCATCGGCTTCCACGACGCCGGTTTCAACGTGTGGGGCGTGGACGTCTCGCAACGCACCGTGGACACCGTCTTGGCAGGCAAGAACCCCACCGGCGACCCGGACGTGGATGACATCGTCCCTCAACCCGGCGCTGAGCGCTGGCACATCACGACCTCCACTGCTGAAGCGGTCCCTCATTGCGACGTTGTCCTGGTGACGGTGCCTACCCCGATCACCCACGACTTGAAACCCGACCTCTCCTACGTGGAAGCTGCAGGGCGTGCCGTGTTCGAAGCGGTGCCAAAGGGCAAAAACACGGTCGTGGTGCTCGAATCCACCGTGTATCCAGGCGTGACCGCCCAAACGTGGTTGCCCATCCTCGAAGAACTCGGCCTTGAGCAAGGCAAGGATGTGAGCATCGCCTACTGCCCCGAGCGATTCAACCCCGGTGACCCTGCTCACGGTGTGCGCTCGGTGGCTCGCGTCGTCGGTTGTTCGGACGCATCGGTCGGCGAAGCCCTGGTCGATCTGTACAGCCAACTGACCAGCGAAGACGTCCGCTACGTGGGCAAACTTGAGGTTGCGGAAGCCGCCAAGGTCATTGAGAACGTGCAGCGCGACATCAACATCGCGCTGGTCAACGAATTGGCGCGCATTTTCCCTGCGCTCGACGTGGACGTGGAGGACGTGCTCAGTGCGGCTGCCACCAAGTGGAACTTTCACCGCTACACCCCCGGTGTGGGCGTGGGCGGCCACTGCATCCCCGTCGATCCGTACTACATGATTCAGCGTGCGGCCGACGTGGGTGTTCCCGCTGGCTTGATCACCGCTGCGAGGGCCGTGAACCGCAACATGCCCCACCACGTCGCCGGCGTGTTGCACGAGCTGCTCTACCGAGCAGGTGTGCCGGCCGGCGAAGGGCGCGTGCTCTTCCTCGGATGGTCCTACAAACCCGAGGTCGGCGATCCGCGTGAAACACCGGCGGAGCCGCTCCACGAATCGCTGGTCAGCAAAGGCATCAGCGTGGGCGTGTACGACCCTCACCTCGAAGCCGACGGTTACCCCGAGGATGTGAAGGTGGAAACGGACGTGGCCTCTGCTTCAGGCTACGACCTCGCCGTGCTCGTGACGGCACACGAGGCGTGTATGAACCTGGACTGGGCGGCGTTGAAAGCCAACATGAAGCACCCCATCCTCTACGACGGTCGCCGTGTGCTCGACCTCGAAGCACGGGCTGATGAAGGCTGGCAGGTCCATGCGGTGGGGCGCCCCCTCTGAGGCTTCACCACCTCAACTCGGTTCCCAAATCTTATCACAGACCCCGAAGTCGCTCCAATCAGCGAGTGTCCCTTTAGGTAGTGAATGAATGAAGTACGAACTGATGTGCCTGGAAACCAACGAACGAATCACCGATGACTACACCCTCCACCACACGGACAATGCGCTGCTCCAAGCACAGTACGCACCCGACATCACGGTTAACGAGGGCGCCAAAGGTGTGTGGCAGTTCGAAGACTGGTTGCCCGTCACCCGCCCCAATCACTACACGGCGGGCACGTTCACCTACAAGGCCGAGGCCTTGGGTGACGCGTTGGGCTTGAGCAACCTCTGGGTGACGTTTCACGGCCACTGGCCTGAGCGCGGTGGGTTGTGCCCGACAGGGAGTTTCAAGGACATGGAAGCGGTTCCGACCATCCAACGGTTGAGTGATCACGATGGCCAGGGTCTCATCTGTGCCAGCGCAGGCAACACCGCCCGTGCGTTTACCCATTTTTGCGGTGCGTCCAACACACCGCTCATCGTCGTGGTGGGCAAGGACCATGCGGAGCGCATTTGGGTCCGTGCAGACCATCCCACCGACAGCGTGCGTGTGGTGGTGGTGGAGGACGGCGATTATGCCGATGCCAAAACCGTGGCCCGCGCCATCGCCGCAGAACTTCCCGGCTGGCAGATGGAGGGCGGCGTTCACAACGTCGCACGGCGTGACGGCATCGGTTCCCTGATCATTGACGCAGCCTACGCCATCGGTCGACTCCCTGACCATTATTTCCAGGGCGTCGGCGGCGGCCCCGGTCCCATCGGCGTGCACGAGATGGCAGAGCGGCTCATCGAATCGGGTGAATTCGAAGGCCCCGTCCCCCGTCAGCACCTCTCGCAAAACGCCGAGCATTCCCCGATTCACAACGCTTGGCAGGCCGGGCGCGACCACTTGATTCCGGAGGACTACCCCGAAACCGAGGTGGAGGTGTATTCCGACTACCTTCTCAACAAAGGGCCAGCGTACGGCCAAACAGGCGCACTTTACGACATTCTGAAGGCGTCGAACGGTCAAACCTACGTCGTCGACCGAGCTGACGCAGTGAAAGCGCGAACCCTCTTCGAAGGCATCGAAGGCATTGACATCATGACGCCGGGCGCAGTCGCCATCGCCAGCCTCCAACAAGCGGTTGTGGCCGGAGAGGTCCAGTCAAGCGACTGCGTCGTGCTCAACATCAGCGGCGGGGGCGTGGCAAGGTTGCGCCAAGACCACGCCACGCGAACCGTCACGCCATGGTTGCGTGTCAGCAAAGCCGAGGGCGCTGACCGTATCCTGGCTACCCTCGCCGACGAGGACGCCCTGCGTTGAATGCGCAGGTTCAAAGGTCGCGTCCTCCACCAACCATCGAGGGACAACCGTGGTGGAAGCAGCGTGGGTGGAAGCCGAGGTGCTGAAAGCCGTCCCAGAAGCGGTGGTGGAAGTCATCGACCTTCACGGATCAGGTGACCATTTTCACGTGCGCGTGATCTCTGAATCCTTTGAGGGTGTTCGACCCTTGCAACGACAAAAGCAGGTTCTGGCCGTTATGAAGGCCCACATCCCCCATCCCGTTCACGCACTTGATCTCAAGTGCATGACCCCGGCACAAGCGGCCACAGCCGGCGACACGGCGTTTGACCCGCACGGTGGCGGTCAAGGCGTCCATATTCGCCGCATCCAACGAAACAAGGAGTGAACACCATGAACTGGACCCCCGAAGAACTGCAGACCCTCGTCGACGACCACCCCATTGTCCTCTTCATGAAGGGCAGCCCGAACCAACCCCAGTGCGGTTTCTCCAACCGAGCGGCCCAAGTCCTTCAGCAACTTGGTGAGGAATTTGCTTCGGTCAACGTGCTGAGCGATGCTCGCGCCATCCCTTCCATCTGCGCCTGGTCGGATTTTCCCACCATGCCGCAAGTCTACATTCACGGTGAACTCATTGGCGGTTCGGACATTGCGCTGGAGATGCTCCAAGACGGCAGCCTCCGTGAGATGTTTGACGCCGGCAGGTCGGCTTGAACACCTCTCAGCGACCTCGTTGACGCCCGGCGACCGCAAGCCCGGTCAAACAAGCCTTGATGTGGCCTCTGTCCATGCTCCTATTATGCCTCGCCCTTCCCGTTGGAGCGATGAGCGCAAAGCCAACCGTGAGCAGGCGGATTGGGTCGTGAAATGGCTTCGATCAAACGGTCCTGCCACGACGGTGCAGATCATCGAAGCGCTGGAGCAAGCTGGACGGGGCGTCCATGCTCATGTCCTTCAACGAGCCCTTCGTCGCTCCCCGTTCGTTCACAACGTGGGAAGCGAAGAAGGGCCTCGTGGGCGGGTGAGCCGTTGGATGTTCGCTGTTGAGGACCCTTCCGAAGGCGGAGGGTATTGAAAACGACCTCCCATCCCCGCGCATGGCGAAGGGTCTCCGTCACCGTTCGCCTTCGGTCGGACGTGATTCCTCGTGGTTGGTGGGTGCGGACCTGCTCGCTGTCTTGTTGGCGTTTCTCGGCCAGATCATCTTGGCCAGAATGCTCTTGGCCGAACACTACGGTTGGATGGTCATCGTGATCGATGTGTATGCTTCCATGATGTTGGTTGTGGATCTTGGATTGCCGACCCTGCTGGCAAGGGACGGTGCTCGAGCCCCCGATCTGGTTCCCCGAGCCGTGCACCGAATGTATCGGTATCAGCTGGCTGCAGCCGTTCCGTTTCTGATGCTGGCGGGATGGCTTCGTCCTGAATCGTGGCTTCTTGAGGGGGTCCCCGATGGCTTGGTGTTGGCGGCGATGGTGACCGCTGTGGCACACGTGGCGTCTTACGCGCCGCGTTCGGGTCTTCGCGTGCTGGGCGAAGCACGCTTGGAGGCGCTGACAAAGGTGGTTGAGCGCACCGTGACGGTGGGGTTGTACGGTGGATTGGCCCTGTTCGGTTCAACTTCGCCCTCCTCCTACCTCTCGGCGTTCTGCATGGGGGCCGTTGTGGGCTGGCTGGCTGCCTACCTGTTGGTGTGGCGCGTGGCCCCTCCGAGCTTGAACGGGTCGCTTGATTGGGGGAGAATGGATGCTTCGTGGCTCACCCATCGCTCGCTCATCGTGGCCGCCCTACCTTTCGCTGTGACCTTGGGCGTCTTGCCTTACGTGGTTCGCATTGAGAAGTTCCTGGTCACGGCCGAAGGGGGTGCTACGCTCGGTGCTGTGTTTCATGTTGCACAACTGGCGTGGCTCGCAGGTTTGGTCGTCCCTTCCGCGCTGAGGTCGGCGCTGCTTCCCGTGCTGGGTGATGTCCGTCGTTCCCCGGTGGGCACTCGGCAAGCGATGAACACCTCCCTTGACTTGTGTTTCGGCCTCCTCCCGTTCGGTCTCTTTGGCGGCTATGCGGTGGTGGCGGTGTTGGCTCCGGTGGCTTTCCCGAGCGAGTACGTGGACGGCACGCACGGGGCCTCTGCGGTTGAGGTGTTCACCCTCATGTTGTTGGGTTGGGGGTTCACGTTGTTGGCCACACCGAGTTACACGGCGATCATGACCGGTGAGAATCCTTGGCGCTTCACGGGGTTCATTTTCGGCGTGCTGGTGCTTGCCGTTCTTATCGGGTACGTGTTGATCGTCGTCGGATCGTCGACACCGAGGGGTTGGTTGATGGCGGGCGGCTTGGCGAGTTCGATGTCGGCCGGGGCCTTGCTCGTGTGCTCATGGTGGTTGAGCGGCACGTTTGGTTGGGTCAGGGAGCGAGCGGATGAATGGGCGTTGGTGTTGTTGTGCACGGCGCTCATCGTGGTTGGACTGGTCACCTCAACGTGGTGGTGGGTGCTTGGTTTGCCCTTGTTGACGTTCACGCCTTCAGGTTGGCGAGCACTTCGTTCCACGCTTGCATGACGGGTTCGGTTGAGGCAAAGGCCAGCACAGCGGCGGGGTCTTCACCCTCGGGCCAACCGGTTTGAAGCGCTCGCTCAACGCCATCGGCGATGGCTTCGGGCGTGGCATCCACCACCCATGTTTCAGGGAGGTAGCGTTCCACTTCGCCCACGTTCACGCTGACGACAGGCGTTCCGCACAACAACGACTCACGGGCCACCAGCGGACCGGCTTCTCGTTGCGAGGTGATGACCGTCACGTCCGCCACCAACATGCGGTCGAGGACGACGTCTCGAGGCTGGTGTTTCAACGAGGTGATGCCCACGATCCAGCCGCGTTGCTCGAGCACTTCACCGGCCTGAAGGGCCAACAAATGTCGCTTTTCTGGGCGACGGGGGTCGGCAGGGAACAGCAGATCGAGGTTGGCCTTGCGCCACCTGCCGCGCCACGGTTTCATGGCACGAGCCCAATCCTTGCCAACCACCGTTCTGCAGGGGATGGTCAGGGTTGCTTTCGGTGGTGCGGGCAGGGCCTTTGCCATGTTTGCCAAACGAGGGGTGACGGTGACGAGCGCATCGCAATCGCCGGCCAAACGAGCGATGCGGTCGCGCAGCGGTGAACTCAGTCCCACGTCAAAATCGTGCCCGTGAACCACACCCACCCAAGGCACGGACCAGCGTTGAGCCAGCCGTTGGGCCAAGGCAGCGACGGGCCAGAGGGTATGGCACACGATGGCATCGGGTCGCCAGCCTTCGAGTGCCGCTTCCAACCGTTTCACCCGGCGCCGCAGGCTGAACGTGGTGAGCGAAGGGTAGGGATGTTCGGGCAGGGCGAAGAACTTCGGGCAGTGAACCTCCACCCCGTCGTGCATCCACCGTTTCGGCGCTTTGGCCACGCCGTACAGCGTTGAGCGGCGGGCTTCGGCGTAGGCCGGCATGCGGGGCAACGGGTTGACGACTTTGACCTCATGACCGGCCTCCTGAAGGAGGTTCACGTGGTCGTGAACGAACACGCCTCGCGCTGGGTTCAGCGGCAGGGGGTAGAGCAACGACACCACGAGGACCTTGATGCGCCCACTTCCGTCATGACAGAGCATCGTGGATGGCTTCAAGGTTGGTTTTCACCGACGCACGATCGTTGAACAACCCGGAACCCACCACGCAATTGGTGACACCCCAGGACCGCAACATGGCGATGTTGTGCGCTTTCACACCACCGTCCACTTGGATTTGAACAGGACGGCCACCGTTGGCCACTTGCTCATCAATGGCTGCTCGCAACCGCTTGATTTTCTGTTCCACGGTAGGAATGAAGGATTGACCACCGAAACCGGGGTTCACGCTCATGATGAGCACGAGGTCCACCTCGGTGAGCACCTCAAGAGCGGCTTCAACCGGTGTGCCTGGATTGAGCACGACGCCCACGCTGGCACCGCCGTCACGAATCGCATTGACCAGGCGGTGGAGGTGTTTGACGGCCTCGACGTGGACCGTGAGGTGGTTGCAACCGGCGTCGATGTAGTCTTGGAAGCACGCTTCTGCGTTTTCGATCATGAGGTGAGCGTCGAACACCGGTTCGGGCCCTAACGCCTTGCGCAACTGCCGAATCACCGGTGGTCCGAAGGTGAGGTTGGGGACAAAATTCCCGTCCATGACGTCCAGATGCATCCAATGCAGTCCGGCATCGATGGCTTCCTGACAGTCCTCGGCGAGCGCCGCAAGGTTGGCAGTCAGCACGCTCGGAGCGATCACCATGGGGTCCATGCATTGGCCAAGGTTCGGTGTTTGATGAGGGTTGCCGTAGCCGAGGTCCATGGTTCCGGGCGCAAACCATCATAACACGCCTGCTTGACGGGGTACCGGTGAACCCATGGGTGAAGTGAGGAACATTACCGACGCAGAATACCAAGACACGGTGAACAACAACGAGTGGGTCATCGTTGATTTCTGGGCGCCTTGGTGCAGTCCTTGCAAGGCGATTGCACCCGTACTGGAGGCCGTGGCCGCCGAGCGCGAATTGCTTGTGGCCAAGGTCGACACGGACGCCAACCCTGCCACCGCCGCTTCGCTTGGCGTGCGCAGCATCCCGTCGTTGTTCATCTACCACAACGGCACCATGGTGAGCAACAAATCGGGCGGCATGAAGAAGCCCGCCCTCATGGCATGGATCGACGAAGTCATGTCGGCCGATGACTTCTGATTCAACCGAGACGGGCTTTTCGCTCCGATTTGGTTGAACCCACTTCGCGTCGCAACCGTTCTCGAAGGGCTTCGTGCAACCACATGCCCTCTTCCAGGTCCAACAACAAGCCGTGTTTCAGCAGCGAGGTTGGTGGTGCACCGTTCCAACCCACAGCGTCAGCGAGCGTTTCCCACGGTACGGGGGATTCTGCAACGGCCAGCGTGGCGAGCAGCTCCTTGTCTTGGTCGGGCAGCCGCGTGAGGATCTCTTCGTCAAGGAACCTCAACCAATCTTCGTGGGTGGGCTGGCCGTAGAGTTCGAGCAGTTCCAGCGCCAACGGGTGACCTCCGGTGGCGGAGTGAACGTCTTCGGCCGTCGAGTTTGAGGAATCCAGCGTGGCCATCCAGGTGGCGATGGCCTCCACGCTCAAGCCGCTGAGAGCCAATTCTCGGACGTTGTCACGAATGTGCACGTCCCGTCGGTCGTAGAAATTGAGGGTGGTGCGTGAGATGAACACGATCCTCAACGGTGCTTGCTGAGCCAATTGAATCAACGACGAGAGGAGATGCTTGGCGTGCTCGCTGATGTAGTGCACGTCGTCCAGCACGATGAGCCAATAGGGCGGTGGTCCGCCGGACCGCTCTCCGAACCGCTCCCGAATCGTGTTGGCGTCGGTGAGGTAGGCGAGCAAACGCCGCCGCCACGCATCGATGTCCATGGAGGCTCCCGGCGAGAGGGGCAGGGTATCAATGAGACCGTACGGGTCGTGCGATTCGTCAATCCCGAATCGATGGAGGAGGCTGGTGGCCAGTCCCAACGAGCGGTCCCACGGTTGGCACGTGTACCAGCACACCGAGAGGTTCGCATCGTCCTCAAGGTGATGCTGCAACCAGCGTGCAACGAGCGTGGATTTGCCGATGCCGGCGATGCCGTGGACCAACATGGCGGGTCGACGGTCGCTGTGCCAAGTATGCAGCACGTTCAATTCCTCGTCCCGTCCATACACCGGTCGTGTGGCGGGCGGGACGTTGGCATAGGTCGCGTGGACCCCGACCAGCGGCAGCAAACGTCCGGGCGGTTTGGTCTCCGCATCTCCGGACGTGATGGCGCCAAACCGGATGTCGCCGTACGTCAACACGCCTTCGTGTTGGGCGTGAAGCAGGATCTGCAACAAGGTCATGTTCGTCTTCAGCAGGCTCGGGACTTCGTCGGCTTTGACCTCCAACAGGTCGCCTTCGATGTTTCGCAGCAGGATTTTGGTTGATGAAAGATGTTTTTTTCGGTGTTTGGCTTCTTTTCGACCTGCCGATGTGAGCTGCCAGGTCTTTTGGCGTCGCTCATCGCCTTCCACGCTTCGCGTGTGTTCCTCGACCAACTCGTCGCGCAGCAAGTTGCGCATGGTTCGGCTGACGTTGGGTGGGTGCTGGGCGCAGGCTTCGGCAATGCCAGGTCGGGTCATGCTCGGGGGCACGATGAAGCGGTCAGCCCACCCGTCACAGTCCAACAGGTGGAGGAGAACGCGGTCGGAGGCAGCGACGTTCACCTTGGGCAGGTCGCCGGCCATGGTGGTCCCTGTTGCTCACCACCGTTGAAGGCTTTCGTTTCCCGTTGAAACCGTTCGGTCGCGATGCATGTTGGCACATTTCAACCACAATCCTTTAATCGGCACGGGGATGGGAAATCATGCTCAATCAAGCCGTCCGCGAACGCCGGGTTCTTGGACTGATGCTGGCCGCACTGATGGTGGCTTCGCTCTTGCCGTTGAACGCCTCTGCGATGGATGCCGATGGCGACGGCGTGGATGACGCCGTCGACGATTGCCCTTGGGCGGCTGGCACCTCCACGGTCGACCGTGACGGCTGCCCGGACCGCGACGGTGACGGGACTTCGGATCTCAACGACAGTTGGACCTCCACCAACCCCAATTTCTCTCAAGAGTTCTTCATCAACAACCAACAGTCCTACAGCGTCGACCACAACGCAGAAGGAAGCGAAGTCGTCGTTGCAACGGGCGATCGGGTCCGCATCTACAACGCCTCGACCTTCACCATCGTGTCCACGTCGCCTGACTTGGTGGACGGCAACAACGCCTACGTGACTTCCGTGGATTGGTCGCCCAACGATATGTATGTGGCAGCGACCCTTTCGGACGACACCGCCGCCGTGCTGTGGGCCAGCAATCTCACCGTGATTCACGAAGACATCACCCATTCTGGCAGTTCCAGGACCTTTTCGGATGTCGAATTCATGGTCAACAGCACCTCCTTCGCCGTGGTGGATGAATCCAGTGGCTGGGGCGGTGGTAACTGCAACGGATGTGCGGTGATGTTGGTCAGTGTTTCGGACGGCCAGATTTGGCGGGAGGTCAAGCCTGCCGGCAACAGCGGTTCCTACTCTTCTGTGGCCTTTTCGCCTGACGGCAGCCGCATGGCGGTCGGCGGTGACGGCAACGCTTACCTCATCAACACCACAACTTGGTCGACGGTTCGTGCCTACAACCCGCAAAGCGGGGCCAACGTGAACGCCATCGGTTTCTCACCGGACGGCAACGACGTTGCGTTGTGTTCGGGCTACGACAACGGGGTCTCGCGGCTTCGTGTCTTTGAAACCGAAACCGGGGTCTCACGGTTGAATCAGCAGGCCACCAGTTCTTGCTACGGTGTCGACGTCTCACCCGACGGCCAGCAGGTGGCCTTCGGCATCGGCTACTACAGTTCCGACGGGGGTTCGGTGTTGATTTATCAGCCCAGCAACAGCCTCCTGGTGGACCGCATACAACTCGCTCGCGGTTCCAGCGCCTGCTCGCAAACGGGCAACGGCAACCCCTGCGGCAACGTCAACGGCGTGTCCTGGCATCCCGATGGCCTTCACCTGGTGGCGGCGGTGAGTCGGAACTACGAGGGCATTCAATTCCTCTTCGCCAATCTTGACCCCGACAACGACGGGTACAACTCGACCGATCAGGGCGACGGTGTTGTTGACGCCTTCCCCGACGACGGCACCCAGTGGAACGATACCGACGGTGACGGTTACGGCGACAACCCCGCTCCTGCCTATCAACCGGATGCCTGCGTGGCCGTTGCTGGCACCTCCTCCAACGATCGGTTCGGATGTTTGGACACCGACGGTGACGGCTATTCCGACCCTGTTTCGGGCGTCTGGGAGACAGCAGATGGGGCCGATGCATTCCCGACCGATGCTGCTCAGTGGGCCGACAGTGACGGCGACGGGTGGGGCGACAACTACCTGTACGAAGTCAATGCCTACCAACTCCACATCAACCAGAGCGGCGATGCGTTCCCCAACGATGCCACCCAGTGGAACGACACCGACGGTGACGGATGGGGCGACAACTACGCCAACGCTTCCTGGGCGGCCAACCGTCCCGCTGAATGGCCCGGTGCATTGGTGACCGATGCCGGTATGCCCGATGCCTTCCCGCTGGACCGAACCCAGCACATGGACACCGACGGCGACGGTTACGGCGACAATCAGAACAGCGATCGGGCCGATGCCTGCCCGGATGAGCCGGGGACCTCGCAATACGACCGCTTGGGGTGCACCGACACCGACGGTGACGGCTACTCCAACCCCACGCCTGGTTGGGGCCCAACGACCGATTGCTTCGGGGCCGATGCGTTCCCCGACGATGCGACCCAATGGTGCGACGAAGACAACGACGGCTTCGGCAGCAACACCACAGGCAACAACGCTGACGATTGCCCCTCCTCTGCTGGCACGTCCACCCTCGACCGGCTGGGCTGCGCCGACCGGGACGGCGACGGGTACTCCAACGCAGGCGATCCCTTCCCTGACGACCCCACGCAATGGTCGGACCGAGACGGCGACAACCGAGGCGACAACGCTTCGGGCAACAATCCCGATCTGTTCCCTGACGAAAGCAGCCAATGGGCCGATACCGATCAAGACGGTTTCGGCGACAACCCCGGTGGCGTCAACGGTGACGCCTTCCCCAGCGATGCCACGCAATGGGCTGACGAGGACGGGGACGGATTCGGCGACAACCTCAACGGGACGAACGGCGACGTGTGCCCAACGGATTACGGTGAATCTCAGAACCCGGAATCTCGGGGTTGTCCCGATTCCGACCTTGACGGGTACTCCGACCCGGTCGATGCCTTCCCTGAGGACCCCTTCCAGTGGGTTGACAGCGACGGTGACGGCTACGGTGACAACCAGCGCGTACCCAGCGGCGACGACTGCGTGGACATCGCTGGTTCATCCTACGAGAACGCTCGCCAGGGTTGCCCTGACAGCGACGGTGACGGCTGGGCCGACGAGGACGACGCGTTCCCTGAAGACGGCGAGCAGTGGGCCGACACCGACGGCGACGGCTGGGGTGACAACTACTTCTTCACCAACCGAACGGTGGCGGATGAGGAAAATGTCGGGGAGGTCATCGTCCTGCGAGACCAGCGCGGCGATGCTTTCCCGAGCATCGCCAGCCAGTGGTCGGACGTCGATGGCGACGGTTGGGGTGACAACCTCAGCAGTTTCAACCGCGTCGACAATTTCCCGCTCCGCGTGTCGCAATGGAACGATTTTGACGGCGACGGGTACGGCGACAACGTGTTCTACCTCCCCGTGGGTGCCAACGACTCGGATACGCCCCTGGCCGCTTACCAGCCCGATGAGTGCCAGCGCGAGGCCGGTACTTCGTACGTTGACGTGTTTGGCTGCGTGGACTCCGATGACGATGGCGTCTCCGACCTCAACGATCCGTGTGTTTGGGACCCAGCGATCTTTGAGGGCGCTCGAAGCGCCGTCACCTGCGGTATCACCTCAAACCCCAACGCCGCCTCCAACGTTGAAGAGACGGATTCGTTGCTCGCTTCCGGTGACAACACGCTGGTCTACATGGGCGGTGCCATCGTTTTCCTGCTCGCACTGATCTTCGTTGCCCAGCTGTCCAAGGCCGCTGGTCGTCGCAAGGCGGTGGCGTCCAAGCGGGAAGAACAACTGGTGCAGGCCTCCTTCGAGGAAGAAGAGGAGCGCCGCCAGGCGTGGATTCAGCACTACATCGCCGAGGGAAATTACGCTGAAGCTCGGGCGTTGGGCTGGGAAGGCCAAGAAGGCCTGCCTCAGTGGAAGCAGCACGAGTTGCAACAGCAGGCAGCACAACAAGCGGCCATCCCCACCATGCTGTCGCTCGATGAGCTGTGATTGGCTACGCACCGTTTGCACCGCTGGTCTTTCAAAGGGGAGCGGCCCTCATCAACCCATGACGCTCCAGCGAACGCCAACCTTGTTGGTCGTGCTGGTGTTGTTTGGGTCGCTGCTGAGCGCCGTTCCATCGACCGCTCAGTCCGCACCGGTCGTGTTGGACGTGGAGGCCTCCTCTCCTTCCGCAGGTGGGTGGTACGATGTTGATCACCCCCTTGTGCTGGACGTGGGGTTCGTCAACACGGGGGAGGCCACCGAATCCGTTGCCAACGACCCTTCCTGCAACGTGGTTTTGCGCGTTCACAACGTCACGGGTGCAACGGTGTTCGACGGGACCTCGGCGTGCCTGGATCGATCCCGTGGGTTTGATTTGTTTGCAGGAGAAACCCGGGCGATGGACCCGCTGATCTGGTCCATGCAGGATGAAGACGGTGCGTGGTTGCCCAGCGGCGTTTACCGTGTGGAGGCGCATCACACCGCCACCGGTCTTTCGCAATTTGTGGAAGCTGAAATCCACACCCCTGTCACAGTACCCGATGGATTGGAACTTCGTCTCACCGTTCACCCGACCCCTGAGGACGGCATGCCGTCGCTGGTGGTGATGACCATGACCAACCCGACCAGCGCTGAAGTGTCCGTAGGCGGGTTGCCACCGTGCGTGCTTGAACTCCAAATCAACAACGTACTCGGCACCGGGCCTGCTTGCTTTGCAGGGGTGTCCAGCCTGATGCCCGGTGAAGTGCTGTACCTCGGACACCGAACGGTTTGGGGCGCCGAAGTCACTCAGTTTGAGGTGGCCGTTCAGGGAAGCGAGCACACCGTTTCTGCGGTGGTCGAACCTCAACTGGACCTGACGCCACCGCAGGCTGAACTGACCGTTGTGGGCGTTCAAGGTCTGGAACAACCCTACGCCGCAGGCGAGATCTTTTCACCGCAGCTGGTGTTGTCCTCAACCTCCGACCAAGACCAAACCCTACGATTCACACAGAGTTGCAAATCGACCTATTGGGTGTTTGACGATTCCGGCGTGTTGGTTCACGACGCAGGCCGTGATGCCGCATGCAACAACATCAACCTCGAATCCACCCTTGAGGCAGGCAGCACGGCGACGTATTCGATGACACAGTGGGATTTCCGGGACAGCAACGGGTGCAGCCTGCCCTCCGGTCGCCTGCTGGTCGTGTCGGCCATTCCTGAACTGGGACTGATGGCTTCCACGTCGGTGCACCACGACAACGCGGGGTACGATGCCTGTGCCGCTGCGGATGCAATGACCCTCGTTCCTTCGGTACAAACCGTCGAGGAGAACACCTACCTTGTCAGCGTGGAACTGACCAACAGCGGTCAAGATACCACGCTTCGCATGGTGGAAGCGTGCTCGTTGGTGCTCACCTTCACCGACGCCAACGGCGAGGCTCAACACCGCTACGACACAATGTGCAACGATTACGACGGCCGGTCGCTGATCCTCCCCGCCAACAGCACCTTGACCTTCTCACCGGTGACGTTCAGCACCCAGCAGGGCGACCTGACCTTGCTCAACCCCGGGCAGTACACCATGGAAGCCACCCTGGTGACCTCGGGTCGAATCGCTGCCACCGTGGATTTTCTCCACGAAGGTCCGGCTTCCGTCGAGGCACCACCCGTTGAGGAGCAGCCAACCAACCCCGCATTCACGGTGGCCGGTCAATGGACCGGCCTGCTGACCGAGCGGGGAACGTGCTGGATGTTGGAAGAAGGCGGCACCATGTACCTGCTCTCCACGGCCATTGGGGCGGGCGAATGGTCACCCGCATCAAGCGTGGAAGGCATTTACACCGTCCGCACGACGCAGCCCGCCCCTGCATGCGCTTCGTATGCAGCCATGTCCGTGAACGTGAACGAGGTCGTGGAGGAAACACCTCTCGCTAGCGGCCCCGAGCCATCCGTCGTTCAGGGCGATGAAGTGGCGCAGGACGCTCCTGCTGTTGCTGGTGTTGAGCCTGCGACCGTCGTTGGAGCCGTTGTGACCGTCTCCTTGCTGTCCATGCTGGGGGTCATGGTCGCCGGTAACGAAGGGCTGCGCATCCCTTCGACGCTGGCGGGTTTGTGGTTCCTCGGCTTGATCGGGAAAACCCACGAGACCACCGATGGGCGGTACCAACGGGGTCGCTTGATGGGTTACTTGACGGCGAATCCGGGGTGCCATTTCAGAGCGCTCATGAGCGCCTTGGAGATGAGCAACGGCCAGATTTCCCACCACCTGCGCATTCTCGAAAACGAAGAAAACGTGTGGCGAAAGAAGGACGGCCGCCTGGTCCGGTACTACCCGTTGACCTCTCAACTTCATCCCAACATGCGAGAAGAGGACCTTCCCGTCCCACCGCTGTCTCCCGATCCCAACAGCCTTCAGGGCAAGATTTTGACCTTGTTGGACCACGACGGTGGTCTCGGTGAATTCCCGACCCAGTCCGAGCTGGCAAAGCGTCTTGAAAAGAGCCAACAACTCGTTTCACACCACCTTCGAACGCTCGAAAAGTACGGTCTTGTGGAGCGTCGTAAGATGGGCGTCAAGCAGCGTTACAAACTGACCCGTGAGGCGGTGTTCCTGATGGAAACCAGCGATGATTTCCGCTGAACTTGTTTGGTGGGGCAACGGTCCGTGCAGGAGTCGACGCATGCGCGGTCTTCATTAGCGCCGTTTTGCTGGGCCAACCATCCTGAAGGAGGACCCCCTCATGGCCGCAGAGCAAGCCAGCATTGACGAGGTTGGATGGCAGAAGAAATGGGCCGACGCCGGCCTCTTCAACGCTGAAATTCGCGAAGGTCGCCCCTCGTTCTACTGTTTGGAAATGTACCCGTACCCTTCCGGAAAAATGCACATGGGTCACGTTCGAAACTACTCCATCGGTGACGCCGTGGCCCGCTACAAACGCATGAGGGGCTTCGATGTCCTCTACCCGATGGGTTTCGATTCCTTTGGCATGCCTGCCGAAAACGCCGCCATTTCCGAGGGTGGCCATCCCCACGACATCACCGAACGCAACATGGCCTCCATCACGCAACAGATCAAGCGCATGGGGTTCTCTTACGATTGGCGTCGAACGGTGAAGAGCCACGATCCTCGGTACTACCGCTGGAATCAGTGGTTTTTCACCAAATTCTACGAAAAGGGGCTCGCTCGCCGCGAATTTGCACCGGTCAATTGGTGTGCGTCCTGCACGACCGTGCTCGCCAATGAACAGGTCAAGGCCGGACGGTGTTGGCGCTGCAACGGCCCGGTGGAGCAGAAGGGAATGAGTCAGTGGTTCCTCGACCTCCCCGAATACTGTCAACAATTGCACGATGGTCTGGACACCATCAAGTTCCCTGAACACGTGAAATCGCTCCAACGGGACTGGTTGGGTCGGTCCGAAGGTGCCAACATCACCTTTGATGTGGTGGACAGCGATGTCTCCTTTGAGGTGTTCACCACCCGACCCGACACCTTGTTCGGTTCAACGTTTGTTACGTTGGCTCCAGAGCACCCGCTGGCCTTGTCGCTGGTCGAAGGGACATCGTACGAAGCCGAATGGAAGGCACTTCACGACGAAGTGGCAAGCATGTCCGAATTCGATCGCATCAAGAACATGAACAAGAAGAAGGGTGTGTTCTCGGGCCGATATGCTGCGCACCCGTTGACAGGTGAACACCTGCCCATCTGGTTCGGAAACTTTGTTATCGCCACGTACGGGACCGGGGCCGTCATGGCTGTCCCTGCTCATGATGAGCGTGATTTTGACTTCGCCAAGACCTACGACATCCCCATCAAGCGGGTGTTGGTCATGGACGAGGGTGACCCTGCGGATGGGCCCATGGAGGCAGCAGAGACCGATCTTGGTTACATGGTGAACTCGCCGTTTGAGGGCTTTGACGGACTTTACGGGGACCTCGCCAAAGACGCCGTTTGTCAGGCGCTGGAGAGGGCCGAACACGGGCACAAGACGGTCAACTGGAAGATTCGCCCGTGGCTGATTTCTCGGCAACGGTATTGGGGCACTCCCATTCCGATCATTCACTGCGATGCCTGCGGTGCTGTTCCTGTGCCAGCGGAGGATTTGCCGGTTGAGTTGCCCCGAGACGTGGTGTTCGGCCAAGGCAACCCGCTCGAAACATCACCGTCCTTCGTGAACGCAGATTGCCCGACATGCGGTAAAGCGGGGCGCCGTGAAACCGATACCATGGACACGTTCATCGACTCCTCCTGGTACTTCCTTCGCTACACCGATGCGCTCAACGACGACGAGGCCTTCGCTCAAGCCGTTGCCGACCATTGGATGCAAGTGGACTTCTATTGCGGAGGCATTGAACATGCACAAATGCACCTCATTTACGCCCGCTTCATGACCAAAGCACTGCGAGATTTGGGCTTGACCACGGTGGACGAGCCGTTCAACGAACTGCTCTGTCAGGGCATGGTCAACAAGGCTGCACCGTATTGCGCCGATTGTGGTGTCACCCTCTCGGTCGATCATGAAGGCTCGCCGTGCCCGCATTGCGGTGAAGCGCTGGGCAGCCGTTCGGCCAAGATGAGCAAATCGGTGGGGAACACGGTTTCACCTGAGGCGATGATTGAACAGTACGGTGCAGACACGGTGCGCTTGTTCATTCTGTTCGCAGCCAACCCAACCGCAGGCATGGACTGGTCGGACGCTGCTTTGGAAGCCAACCATCGCGTGATGGTTCAACTCCAACACTTGCCTGAGACCCTGCGGTCCTGGACGATGGGATCCACCCTGATGGACGGCTGGATGGAGGCCCGCTTCAAGCAACGTCTCCTCGAGTTCGTTGATGCCATGGACGTGTACGATCTGCGACGAGCGGTGGAGATTTCTCACTACGACCTCATCAAGGACATCAACTGGTACGTCCGCCGCGGCGGAGGCAACGCCGAGCTGGCGGAAGCCATGTTGCCGGTGTGGGCACAGATGCTGTCGGTGTCAACGCCCCACTTGGCCGAGGAATGGTGGTCAACGGTTGACGCGCCGTCCTCAACCTACGCAGCAGGCAGCCACCTTGTTCTCCCTGAGCCCATGACCGACGAGGACAATGGGCGCATCGCTGCTGAGCAATACATGCGCGATTTCCTTGACCAAGCACGGCGCGTGCAAGGCGTTGCTGAACGGCACCTCGGTGGGCCTGCGACGTCCGCTACCGTGGTGACCTCACCCGATTGGAAACGCGTCTTGGCCCGTTCGGCGCTCGATTTCGTTCACGATGGCGGTCACCCCAAGGAGTTCATGCCTGTGCTTGCTGAACATCCACTGACACAGGGAGAGCGAAAAGGAGAGATCATGGCATTTTGGGGCAAGAAAATGCTGCCTCAAGTCTTCAAGTGGGACGATGCCTCACGACGGGTGGTTCGCTCGCCCCTCGACGAAGCCGCTGT